>JAQXEE010000105.1 GCA_029251005.1 Flavobacteriales bacterium
TCCATTACATTGGATGAAAACCACCCATAATCCTCCGTGTTTAAAAGAAAAGGAAACTTGTACAATCCTGAATTAACTGCAAAAAATGTAGGTGTAAATAAGTCTTCTTTGGGATCAAGTAAAACACTTGAAATTAAATTAGTATCCATTTCCTTAAATGGAGAATGAGCTAGTATCTTTATTTTTGTCCTGTTTCTTAAAGCATTACTATTATTAAATCCCCCAGTGCTAACAGAGTCGATTTTCGTAGAGTCTTGTGCAACACCACTAAAAAAATAGATAATGAATAATATTAAAATATTGTTTTTCACAAAAAAAATTAAGCTGTAAAAATAACCAATTCAGTGTTAAGTTTTATAATCGTAAAGTTAATTTACAGCACTTATTTTCGAGGAACCCATTCTATTTCCTCTGCATTTAGATCTTTGCTTAATTTTCGACCCAAAATAAACAAGTAATCGGATAAACGGTTAAGGTATTTTATAACTATAGAATCTACTTCCCAGGATGCATTTAAACGAACAACCTGACGCTCTGCTCTTCTGCAAATACATCTTGCAACGTGTGTGTGTGAGACTGTAACATTTCCTCCAGGAAGAATAAAAGCCTGCATTGGAGGTAAGGCCTCATTCATTTTATCCATTTCAATTTCTAAACGAGAAATATCAGATTCTAATATGGGAGGAATCGAAATTTTACTTTTCTTTTTATCATTTGCCAAATGAGAACCAATTGTAAATAATCTATCCTGAATTTCAATTAGTTCCTTAAAAATAGATTGTTCCTCTATATGATCACGAACCAAACCAACAAAGGAGTTAAGTTCATCAACAGTCCCATAAGCTTCAATTTGTAGTTCGGCTTTTGAAACTCTCGTTCCTCCTAAAAGAGATGTTTCGCCTGAGTCACCGGTTTTCGTATAGATCTTCATATACTGTAAATATAAAACGCGTATATTTTAAAAATGCTTTTATTCTTTTTTTTATTGGTGACATGTGGCACTTTTATTTGTGAAAAAGTAATTAAGAAAACCCTATGCACAAAGTTTAAAAAAGTCGCAAGAATTCCATTAGAAAAAAGTGTGTGTATAAAACAATAAAAAGTTGCGAAGTCTAGTAAGATCATTCTTTTATAAATAATTCACTTATAATGTTTCCTTCATTAAGAATTGAAACTATGTATGACCCCGATTTTAATTCTGTAATATCGATAGAATTGCTTTGCCCAGATAGAATTACTGTTCCTTCAGTACTTAAAATTCTATACTTCGGATTTTCAATTGTAGCAATATGTAAAATGTTTTTTACAGGGTTAGGAAAAATAGCGATATTAAATTGATTTTCAATGTTTTTGGTTGCCGTAGGTTTTTCCTGTAAAATTCTGTAATTGTCTACATACCCCGAGTGATTAGTGTTTGAGTTCCCATTTGAGTTTGCGATATACAAATACTTAAATGCTGCCAATGATGGAATGGAAAAATCTTCTGTAGCCAATGTGTCAAAAAATAATGAATCGCTAAATACTGACATCTTTATAATATTATTATTGATGCTTTTTAGCTCAATCCAATAATCTTTATTCGCAGAAATATTAAATGGTGTTGTAAAACCACTGATAAAGATGTTATTGGCGTCTTTTTTGGCTAATATTTTAACAGCAGTGCTTGAAAGTAGTACAGCTAGCATATCATTGTCATTAACAGGTCCAGCTGTTAAAGGGTTAGTAGGGTTGTCTCTCCATGGATGACGGTTTGTTCCTGTCATTAAATTTTCACTCAATATTAATGGGAAGTATCCGTTATCAATATTCTCAGATGGGTGTATTTTAAATGAAGCAGAATATGAATTTGTAAACAAGCTTCCGTACCCTCCAATTGAATCTTCTAATTGATTGTAAAGTATACTAGTCTGCGTGCTTTTTATATTGCTGTAGGATAATCGTAAAGATGTACTGTCAAAAATAAAAGCTTCCGTAGGGGAGGAGTTAAAGTCATCGTAATATGTCCATCCTTCTTTATGAAGGCTGTCATTAAAGTTAAACACTTGAGCAATTGTATTTAACGATAAAATTAAAAGGATAGCCAATGTCAGATTTTTCATGTTGTGATTAGGTTGTTTTGTTTACAAAGGTGGGATGTTTTTTGAGAAAACATTCAATACCGGTCTAAAACTTAAGTATAAAATGCTTTTTTGTTGAATTGAGGTCACAGTAAACCTAAATTATTCTATCAATCATGTTTATGTTATAAAATCAATAGTTTTAAGTATTTAGCGGGACAAAAAAAAGCACCAAGTGAATAACTTGATGCGTCTAGTTTAGTTGCGGGGACAGGACTCGAACCTATGACCTTCGGGTTATGAGCCCGACGAGCTACCAACTGCTCCACCCCGCGATGTGGCACAAAGATAGGCTTTTTTTTCTTGTACTACCTAGCACTAATTTAAATTTCTTTAATTTATTTTAATATCACATTGAATTTGTGGTGCTTAGAATGTTTTTGTTTCTTTGCAAACCCAATATTATTGGGGAAATTTAAAGGATTATGGGTCATAAAAGTGGTTTTGTAAACATTATTGGAAGTCCGAATGTGGGTAAGAGCACGCTAATGAATCAATTAGTGGGTGAGCGACTTTCTATTATTACTTCAAAAGCTCAAACAACTCGCCATAGAATTATGGGGATTGTGAATGATAAAGACCACCAAATTTGCTTTTCTGATACACCTGGAGTGTTAATTCCTTCTTATAAGTTACAAGAAGGGATGATGCAGTTTGTTGAAACGGCATTACAAGACGCGGATTTATTTTTATTTGTTACCGACTTTTTTGAGGAAGAATTGAATGATCCCGAAATTTTGGGTCGTTTAATTAAAACAAATGCTCCGATTTTAGTTTTGATTAATAAACTGGATTTGGTAGATGAGTCGAGAATGGAAGCAAAAATCGAATCATGGTCTAAAAAATTACCAGGAGCAAGCGTATTACCAATTTCGGCGATGCATAATGCAAATGTGAATTTTGTAATGGATTGGATTAAGGCTCGTTTGCCAGAAGGTCCTGCATATTATGATAAAGAAGCTTTAACAGATAAGCCAGAACGATTTTTTGTTTCGGAAATAATTAGAGAAAAAATTCTTCAGCAGTTTAAAAAAGAGATTCCTTATTCTGTTGAGGTTGAAGTAGAAGAGTTTAAAGAAGGTAAAGATATTAATCGTATAAGAGCGATTATTTTTGTGGCTCGCGAGTCACAAAAAGGGATTATAATTGGGCATCAAGGATCTTCTTTAAAGGGGATTGGAGTTGATGCTAGAAAAGATTTAGAAACGTTTTTCCAAAAACAGATTTATTTAGACTTATTTGTTAAGGTAAATAAGGATTGGAAATTAGATGAGAAGAAACTTAAACGTTTCGGTTACTTATCATAAAGCCTTGAGCTATGGCAAATATTGTTGCAATTGTAGGAAGACCCAATGTTGGGAAATCTACTTTTTTTAATCGTTTAACAGAGTCGAGAAAGGCGATTGTTGATGAGATGAGTGGTGTAACGAGAGATCGTCACTATGGGAGAGTAGAGTGGATAGGAAATGAATTTACTGTTATTGATACTGGTGGTTACGTGAGTGACGACATTGATGTATTTAATGGAGCTATTCGTAGTCAGGTTTTATTGGCTTTAGAAGAATGTTCAGTTGTGTTGTTCATGGTGGATGCCCATAATGGGATTACAGATTTGGATGAGGATATGGCTGGGATTTTACGAAAAACAAACAAGCCAATTTTCTTAGTTGCGAATAAAGTAGATAATTCTGCACATCAATTAGCAGCGGCTGAGTTTTATAATTTAGGATTGGGTGAAGTTTATCAGATTTCTGCGAACAGTGGTTCTGGAACAGGTGATTTACTGGATCAGGTAGTTACTAAATTTGAACCAGATGAATTAGAAAACACGGATGAGTTGGCTAAGATATCGGTTGTAGGGCGACCAAACGTTGGGAAATCATCTATTATCAACGCATTTTTAAATGAGGAGAGAAATATTGTAACAGATATATCGGGAACGACTAGGGATACCATACATACGAGGTATAAGGCTTTTGGGCATGATTTCTTTTTGATCGATACTGCTGGCGTAAGACGAAAGAAGAAGGTAAATGAGGATATTGAGTTTTACTCGGTATTAAGAACGTTAAGAGCTGTAGAAAATAGTGACGTTTGTATTTTAATGATTGATGCTACACTTGGAGTTGAGGCACAAGATTTAAACTTGTTTCAAACGATTCAAAAAGCAAAAAAAGGAATCGTAATTGTTGTAAATAAATGGGATTTAGTTGAGAAGTCAACGAATACTATGAAGGAGTTTGAAGAGAAAATAAAAGAGAAAATTTCTCCGTTTGATGATGTGCCTATTGTATTTACTTCAGCAATTTCTAAACAACGTATTTTAAAAGCATTGGAATTAGCTGTTGAGGTAAATGCCGCACGAAGAGTGAAAATTTCAACGTCTAAATTAAATGACACGTTATTACCATTTATCGAAAACTATCCTCCACCATCGCACAGAGGGCTTTACATTAAGATAAAGTATATTACTCAATTACCTACTTTTACACCTAGTTTTGCTTTCTTTTGTAATCACCCACTTCATGTAAAGGATTCGTACAAAAGATTTTTAGAGAATAAAATTAGAGAGTCATTTAACTTTACGGGTGTTCCAATTAATATTTTTATGAGACAGAAATAAAGAAGTCCAAATAGGATTAGGACTTTTATTTTTTTAGCAAAACTAAATAGCCTTTACAACGATGAAAATACTCATCAGAGTAGAGGCTAAATCCTAGACTGGTAAATTATCTAATAAATAATAGAGGTCACAGTGGATCAATTAATCTAAAGTGACTTTTTTTTAAAGTAGTTTTGATAAGTCAATCATGTTTCGACCTAATTCAATTCCACCTTGTTTTTCCAACTGCTTTAGTAATCTGGATACAACTTCTCTTGACGAGTTTAAATCGTACGCGATTTCTTTATGGGTGGCTTTTAAAATGGTTACTTTTTTTGCTTTAGCTTTTGTTTTAAGGTAAGTCAACAAGCGCTCATCCAGTTTGTGAAATGCAATGGAGTCAATAGTTTGAAATAAATCTTCAAAACGCGTTCGATAATTATTCATTACAAATTTTCTCCAATCTTTATACTTAATCATCCACTCATCCATATATTTTATGGGAACCATGATCATTTTGGCATCTTCCTCTACAACTGCTTTTATTTCGCTTTTTTGTTGAGACATACAGCAAGTTAGAGAAACTGTACAAGTTTGTCCTGGTGCTAGGTAGTACATTAATAGCTCGTTGCCATCATTGTCTTCTTTTACAATTTTCACTAACCCAGACACTATCAATGGAATAGTTTTAATGTAACCGCCCAAATCAATTAACACCTCGTCGGTTACGAATTCTCTTGTGGAAGCAACATTATTGATTTCCTTGAATAGTTCTGCAGAATTAAAATCTGGAAATAAAGTTTTAAAATCGTTAATCATAGTTCGTTGATTGATTTTTAAACGAGTTACAAATTTCTTTAATTCCTTCAAACTTTTCTTTTGGGGATTCGTTCGTCCAAATTGTACCTAAAAATGCACAGCCCCAAAAACCCATATTAAAAGCATTTTTGATGTTGTGGTTATTAACTCCGCCTAACGCCACAACTTTATAGTTGGATCGCCGTATTGCACTTGATAAGTTAAACTCTTTAAATCCACTTTGATAATCTTTACTTGTAATAGAATCGAATATTGGACTTAAAAAAACGTAGTCATACAAATCGTCATATTGGTCTAAGTCATTAATAGAATGCAAAGACGTTGAAATTGTTATCCAAGGGTTTTTTCTTTTAATCGATCTAATTTTAAACCAAGTTTTAAATCTCTCTTTTTTAGTCTTCGCTGATAAATGAATTCCTTTAAGATTATACTTAATTGCTAATTTATGATGAGAGTGAACAACAATTCGGTTATGATAATCAGAAGGGATCTTATTGAGATAAGATTTCATTTTTTTAATACTGTAATGTGGTTTTCTTAAATGGAAGATGCTCAGTCCTTCTTCAAATAAATTGATAACACGATCAATTTCATTTTCAATTGGTTTTTGTGGGGAAAGAACAATAGTTTTCATTTATTCCGCATTTTTTATTTTGGAAATAGCTTTTATAAGATTGGTGTTTTGTTCGAATGCGTTTCCAACGACAACAATTGTCGCTCCAGCATTCCATGCATTGGCAGCTTTTTCTTCTGAATTAATACCTCCACCTATTATGATTGGTGCGTCGGTAGCTTTAAAAGTGGCTTTAATCATTTCTGAAGTAACCGGGGTTTGTGCACCACTACCTCCATCTAAAAAGTTTAGTTTAAGCCCCAGCATTTCACCAGCCATTGCTGTAACAGCAGCGATATTTGGTTTGTCATGAGGAATTGGAGTGGAGTTACTCATATATGAAGCTGTAGTTTGTGCTCCGCTATCAATTAACAAATAGCCAGTAGGTATAACTTCAATTCCTGATGCTTTAACCATTGGAGCAGCTTCAACGTGTTTGCCAATTAGTAATTCTGCATTTCTTCCAGATGTTAATGAAAGAAATAAAACAGCATCGGCTTTTTTGCTTACCTGATAAATACTCCCCGGAAATAAAATAGTAGGAATATTACATCTGGATTTAATAAATTCAAGTGTTTCATCTAAACAATCGTTGGTGATCATACTTCCTCCAACGAAGAAGAAATCAACTTCATTTGCAACGGCAAGTTCAACTTGAGTCTTTAATAACAAAGTTGAAAGGTTGTCTGGATCAATTAAAATAGCTAATCCTTTTCGATTGCATTCCTTTAATTTATATATGTTGTCTAATGTTTTTCCCATTTGTGAGTGCTAAAATAATGCTTTCTTTAGTTGAAACAAATAGACATATAGGATATATTTATTTTGTTTTGGTGTATAATCTACATAGTTTTGATACTATTACAAAAATAAAAGACATGTCTGACTCAAACAACAATTACAAAGTAAAAGATATTTCCCTTGCTGATTGGGGGAGAAAGGAGATTTTATTAGCTGAAGCAGAAATGCCAGGACTAATGGAGTTACGATCTGAATATGCTGAATCAAAGCCATTAGCAGGAGCAAGAATTGCGGGTTGTCTGCACATGACTATTCAAACCGCTGTTTTAATCGAGACTTTAACGGCTTTAGGCGCTGAGGTAACTTGGTCATCATGTAATATCTTTTCAACTCAAGATCATGCCGCAGCAGCAATTGCTGTAACTGGAGTTCCTGTTTTTGCATGGAAGGGTTTAACTGATGACGAATTTGACTGGTGTATCGAAAAGACTTTAAAAGGGTTTAAAAATGGTAAGGCATTAAATATGATTTTGGATGATGGTGGAGATTTAACGAATATGGTATTCGATCAATTTCCTGAATTAGTTGAAGGAATCAAAGGCTTATCTGAAGAAACAACTACTGGTGTTCACAGATTACTCGAAAGAGAAAAGAACGGTACGCTAGTAATGCCTGCAATTAACGTAAACGACTCAGTTACTAAATCTAAGTTCGATAATAAATACGGATGTAGAGAATCATTAGTTGACGGAATTAGAAGGGCAACTGATGTTATGATGGCAGGTAAGGTTGCTGTTGTTGCCGGTTTTGGCGATGTTGGTAAAGGTTCTGCCGAATCTTTAAGAGGTGCAGGAGCTAGAGTTATTGTAACGGAAATTGATCCTATTTGTGCTTTACAAGCTGCAATGGAAGGTTTTGAAGTGAAAAAGATGGATACTGCAATTTTGGAAGCTGATATCGTAGTAACAACTACTGGTAACTTCAATATCATTGTTGGTCGACATTTTGAATTAATGAAAGACAAAACAATCGTTTGTAACATAGGACATTTTGATAACGAGATTGATATGGCTTGGTTAAATGGTACTTATGGTAATACGAAAGTAAACATCAAACCACAAGTTGATAAATATACTGTGAAGTCAGGAAATGAAGTTTTAGTACTTGCTGAGGGTAGATTAGTAAACTTAGGTTGTGCAACTGGTCACCCTTCATTTGTAATGAGTAATTCATTTGCTAACCAAACTTTAGCGCAAATCGAACTTTGGGAGAATTCAGCAAACTATGAGAATAAAGTATATACTTTACCAAAGTTTTTAGATGAAAAAGTAGCAAGAGCTCATTTATCAAAAGTTGGTGTGGAATTAGAAGAATTAACGACAGAACAAGCTAAGTATATTGATGTTCCAGTCGAAGGTCCTTATAAACAAGAGCAATACCGATATTAATCGATCGCAGAAGATTTTAATACATAAAAAAGGCCTCTTAAGAGGCCTTTTTTATGTTATATATAAATTGCTTTGATGTTTTAATTCCATATATGAATAATATTTCCATCAAAACTTGTATTGTAGGCTTTTAGGGGTAATTGTGATGGGCCTTCAATTAATACTCCATCCAGTAATTGAAATCTAGAAGAACAACAAGTATCTAAGGCGTATAAATTGGTTTCGTCAACCGAAACTTTAGAACATGTATTCTCTGGTAAATAAGGACAGTGTCTCTCATAAGCAAGAAAATTTTCGTTATCTAAATTAAAAAGGATAATTCCTTTAGATCCACCATTAACGTAACTCCAACTTCCTAATCCGGCTAAGTTTTGATATTGTGGATTTTGTATATTAATGTAAACATCAACGTTTACGTTAGGGATTCCATCGTATTGGTTTCTACAGGAAGTGATAGACATAAAAAGCATTAAGCTTAAAATTAATCTTAGTTTGAATCTCATAATTATAAAGCTAATCAAAAATGGTTTTGAGAACCAAACGTTAAATAATTAACTTTAGCATCTAATTATTTAGATGATGAGAAAAATAATAGCCCTTTTGAGTTTGTTTATATTTTTTTTAGCAGTTCCTCAAGTTTTATTTGCACAAGATGAGCGAGAAACGGAAGCAAGAGCGGAACTCGATAATAAAAAACAAAAAAGCGAAGAAGAGATTAGAAAGCTAATGACAAAAAGGCATTTAGCTGGTCAATCCAAAGAAACACGTAAAAGAATAAAGCGAAGTTTAAGGGAAGCTGAGCGAAGAAAAAAAGGGAAAAACCCTCAACCTTGGTATGATGGGGTTTTTAGGAGGAGGCAAGGTAAAAAGCGAAAGAAAAACAGTTGATCCATTCTTGTATAAACCTTTGAATTAATGTATTTTTAAAATTGATTTTAGACTACTGCTAAAGAAGATTTACATACGACTATTATTTATTTTCGCAACTGTTTCAAGTATTGCTCAATCGGGAGAAATATACGGGACAATTTCAAGCGAAGACGGGGATTATTTAGGAGCTACTTATGTTTCTCTGTTTAAAGGAGGGAATCAAGTTTCGGCCACATATTCAGATTTTAATGGAGCTTACTCACTGACTGGATTGTCTCCCGGTAAATACGATGTTTCCGTTGAGGCTATCAGTTATCAAATTAAAAGAATCAATGAGGTAATTGTAGGGACGAATCAAAAGGTTGAGGTTCAGTTTAAACTAATTACAGAAGCTACTTCACTTGGGGCGGTAGAGATTATTACCTACCGAAAGCCTCTAATCGATAAGGATAGGCAAGCTAAAATATATATAGGAGAAGAAATAGAACAATTAGCTGTTCGTGATATTTCTGCAATTGTAGCAACATCAGTTGATGTTGTAAGTCAGGATGACGGGAGCGGAAATATTAATGTAAGGGGGCAGCGCTCTGAGGGAACTCAAATGATTGTTGATGGAGTTAAGATAAATGGCAAGTTAAGTATTCCTCAAAATGCAATAGAGCAAATAGAGGTTGTCTCAGGAGGCATCCCTGCTATGTATGGGGATAATATTGGGGGCGTTATTATTGTGACTACAAAAGGATCGAGTGCAAAAGTTTTTGGAGGTTTTGAAACTGTGACTTCAACTGGTTTAGATGGTTATGATTATAATTTGATTTCGGCTAATTTCTCAGGACCTATTTTAAAAAGAAAAAAGGATTCTTTAGGTAATATCATTAAAAAATCGCCGTTGGGTTTTTTAATTTCAGGGGAATATCGATTTGTAAAAGATCCCCGTCCTTCTATTTTAGGAGCATGGTCGGTTCCGGAAAATATATTAAATGATTTAGAGCAAAACCCTCTAAGGGTCGGCGCAAACGGATCTGGAACAGTCAGAAACAGTGAATACGTTACTTTGGCTGACTTAAAAAAGAATAAAGCAAGACAAAACGTTGAAGGGCAAAATGTAAACGTGACCGGAAAAATTGATTTTCAGCCCACAAAAAACAGCACTTTAACTGCTGGAGGAAACTATAATTATTCCAAATCTCATACCTATATTTACTCATATTCTTTGTTCAATTCTGTAAACAACCCTGAATATATTAATCATGATTATACTGCTTTTTTAAGATGGAAACAACGCTTAAATACAGATTCAGTTTCATGGGTTAAAGGTGCGTATTTTCAATTACAGGCCGATTATTCAAGCTCGATAAACGTTAGCTGGGATGATAGTCACCAAGATGATTTTTTTAAATACGGATATGTTGGTCAATTCAAGACACATAAAAAGCCACTCTATGATTACGAAAATGGCGGTGCAAATGGAGACGCTTATTATTTCCAGGGAGATCAAGATGTATTGTATGAGTTTTTAGGTGGAGGAGATAATCCAAATGCAGCAAATTATGCTTCTCAATTTTATTCTTTGTACAATAGCTACCCTGAGGGGAATTATGAAAACTGGAGTCAGGCTCAAAGTGGAGGTGCTTTATTAAACGGAGATCGTCCTGAGCATGTTTATGGATTATGGTATAATACAGGGAGGCAATACAATGGTTATTCAAAAGAGGAGAATAACCAGTTGCGTTTTAATGGTGTTTTTGCTGCTAATTTTTTTAAAAATCACCAAGTTAATTTAGGATTTGAGCACGAGGAACGAATCAAAAGAGCCTATCTTATGAGTCCGATTGGTTTATGGGAGCAGATGCGACAATTAGCAAATGCTAAAAATACAGAGTTAGATTTAAATAACCCTGAACTAACATATAGTAACGGTGTTTTTACAGATACGGTTAATTACAACTACTTGTATCAAGGTTTAGAGGGAGGGAAAGGGTTTTATGAAAATATAAGAGATAAAAATGGAATGGCCTATGATGAGTTTTATGATTCTGATTTTTATGGTCCAGAGAATTATGACTTATCCCTTTTTTCTGCTGATGAAATGTTAGGCGTTGACGGATTGGGCAGGGCATATGGCTATGATTATACAGGTAGAAAAATTAAGACGGGAAGTTTTGCCGATTACCTTCAGAAGAAAGATGCTAAAGGATCTTTTTTAAGACACTCAGCCCCGTTTAATCCCATTTATTCATCAGGATATGTTCAGGATAAATTTCAATTTAATGATATTGTTTTAAATATCGGACTACGAATAGATCGATATGATGCAAATCAAATGGTTTTAAAAGATCCTTATTTGTTGTACGATAGTTATAAGGCAAAAGATTTAAGTGCTGATTACGATGTGCCTAACACAATTAATGATGAAGCTGTTGTATATATTAACGACGCCGAAGTTCTAAATCCAAGTGTTCTAGGGTATAGACTAAATTCTAATTGGTTTGACGCCGACGGAAAATCCATTGCTGATCCATCATTAATTGCTGAAAAATCAGCAACGGGCGAAGTGACACCTTTTTTAAAAAACCCAAATACTAAAATTGGAGATGCTAGTTTTGATACTAAATCATCTTTTAAAGATTACGAGGCTCAAATCACAATTATGCCACGGTTTTCGTTAACGTTTAACTTGACTGAAACATCGTCTTTCTTCGCGCATTATGATATACTGTCACAGCGACCATCCGCTTCCCAAAGTTATTTTATTCCTTTCCAGTATTTAAATTTAGAAAACAGCGTAGGCGGGTTTTTAACGAATCCTGATTTAAAGCCACAACGGACAATTGATTATGAGGTGGGGTACCAAAAAGCATTAAATGAAAAAAGCGCAATAACCTTGTCTGCATATTATAGAGAAATGAAAGACCTAATTCAAATTACAGGTATGACGTATGCTTATCCAAGTAATTATCTTACTTATGGGAATTTGGATAAGGGTTTAGTGAAAGGTTTATCGGTGAAGTATGATTTAAGACCTATTCATTCTAATGTTTCATTAAATGTAGGATATAGCTTGCAATTTGCTGATGGAACAGGTTCCTCACCCGTTTCAAGTGCAGCTCTTGTTCAGCAAGGGTTTCCTGATTTGAAGGTAATGCTTCCGCTAGATTTTGATCAACGCCACACCATAAAGAGTATTTTTAATTATGCGTTTAAGCCAGGTAAGAAATACAAAGGTCCAGATTGGAATGGTAAAGGGAGAGCAGTTTTAGGTGGCCTTTCTGCTAACTTTGTAAGTAAAATAAGTTCTGGACGACCGTACACTGGACAATCTAATTTCACTCCTGAAGGAAGTTTGGTAAACGCCGAGCGAAAAGCTTTAGATGGATTAATTAACGGAAACCGATTACCATGGATTTATACAACCGATATGCGGATTAGCAGGAAGTTTATTTTTGGACTAAAAAAAGAATCAGATTTTAAACTGAAGTCAGAATTATACCTTGTGGTTACCAATCTGTTCAATACAAAAAATATTGTCAAAGTTTATAGTTCAACAGGGAATCCTGAGGATGATGGTTATTTAAATGCCGCAAGTTCACAATCGCAAATTTCTACACAAACAAATTACGAGTCTTACACTGATTTATATACTTTAAAAATTGCCAATCCTGCTAATTATGCTCTGCCAAGGCAAATACGACTAGGGTTTGTATTGACATTTTAAAATGAAAAAAAATTTAAGTTTCATATTACTAATTATTATTGCTTTTTCGGCACAGGCTACTTTTATTAAAAAGAGTGGCAACAGTACAATTAATTTTGAATTTAGATCGTCGAATTGTAAAGCACCAACTTCAAGAGTTGACCTAGATATTAATAATGTTCGAACTACGATCCTTAATGGGGGTGATATGTGGTGGGATTTGGATAATGCTCAGTATGAAATTCCAAAAGGAAGCGGTAAGCATTCAATTTTTGCCGGATCTATAATGATCGGCGGAGTTGATGAAACGGGGAACTTAAAGATGGCTGCTTTAACGCATCGTGATGGGGGAACCGATTTTTGGGCAGGACCAATTGATAGGAATACAATTTCAACAACGTCTGATATTTGTGAGGAATACGACAAGCATTATAAATTAAATAAAAAAGATATTGAAGAATACGTAACCGCTTTTATAGCAGGCGAAAGTCCAGCTGTTCCTACATCGATGCAAAATTATCCTGCTCACGGAGATATTGGTGCTGGTCATGATTATTATTTGGCGCCATTTTTTGATGCGGATTCCAACGGAACATACGAACCATCTAAAGGTGATTACCCTGCATTTGATTTAGGAGGAAACAACGAAAGGCATGCTAATGGAAAGTTAAGAGGGGATCAAAATATTTGGTGGGTTTTTAATGATGTTGGAAACATTCATACGGAGTCTGGAGCAAACGCAATTGGGTTAGAAATTCAAGCGCAAGCATTTGGATTTGCTACGAATGATGATGTGAATAACATGACATTTTACAATTACAAGATAATTAATCGCTCAACTTTTACAATAAACGATTGTTACATGGGGGTTTGGGCAGACACTGATTTAGGTTATGCATTTGATGATTATGTTGGTTGTGATGTCGAGCGAGGTTTAGGGTATTGTTATAACGGAGACGATAATGACGAAACTGGCGCGGGATATGGTAGTGATCCGCCTGCTGTTGGAGTTGATTTTTTTGAAGGTCCAACAGCTGACGCTTTTGATGGGGTTGATAATGATCGTGACGGAGTGATTGATGAAGAAGGAGAGTTGATTTCAATGTCTAAATTTGTTTATTATAATATAGGGCCAGGAGATCAGGGAGATCCAAATACAGCTACTGATTATTACAATTATCTTCGTGGAAGGTGGAAGAATAACTCACCAATGGAATATGGAGAGAATGGTTTTAATTCTAGCGGTATTGCTTGTGATTTTATGTTTCCAGATGATTCCGATCAGGAAAAGTATTGGGGGACAAAAGGTGTTGCTGTAGCGCCTTGGAACGAAGCGGGTAATGCTGCTGGGGATCGAAGGTTTATTCAGTCGGCGGGACCGTTTACGCTTGAACCTGGAGCGGTGAACTTCATAACAACAGGTGTAGTTTGGGCTCAGGCAACTCCAGGAGAAGGAGCATGGTCGGCTGTACAAAACCTAAAAGCTGCAGATGATTTAGCACAAGCTCTTTTTGATAACGATTTTCAAATTTTGAATGGACCTGATGCGCCTGATTTAGTTGTTCAGGAAATGCAAAATGAATTAATATTTTATATCGAAAACTCAGAGACAAGTAACAACTATAAAGAAAGTTACGAGGAATTAGACCCGTCTATAGTTGCTCCATCTGGCATTAATTATGATAGTTTGTTTAAGTTTCAAGGTTATCAGGTTTATCAATTGAAAAAAGCATCTGTTTCCAGTTCTGAATTAGATGATGCAACTAAAGCAAGAGTGGTTTGGCAGAGTGACATTGAAGATGGTGTAGGGAAGTTAGTAAATCAGATTTATGACAATGATATTGGATTTGATGTTCCAACAATCATGGTGGATGGGAAGGATCAAGGAATTGAACATTCTTTTTCGATTACAAAGGATTTATTTGCTACTGGTGACGATCGTTTAATTAACAATAAAGAATATCATTACATGGTTGTTGCTTATGCTTATAATAATTATTTAAGTTACGCAAGCGGTAACAGTGGTCAGAAAACACCTTTTAAAGCAGGAAGAAGAAACATTAAAACATACAGTGTTATTCCGCATGACGCCTCAATAGAGGGAAATGGAACAAATATTCAGTCAGGATTTGGAACTTCTCCTAAAATTAAAAGAATTTCAGGAACAGGAAATGGTGGACGATTTGTGAATCTATCCAAGGAGTCCATTAATATGATTTTAACTTCTCCAAATCATAAAATTAACGAGCCTGAATATAGTTATTACGGTTCGCCGGTGGGTATTAAAATTATCGATCCTGTAAACGTACCAAACGGTGATTTTAGGTTGGACTTTTTGGATACGACTACAATAAATGATTTATCGGATGCTTATTGGATGTTATTATTTAAAGCGGAAGGGAAATCTAATTATGAGGATACAATTTTTGCAGACCGTTCAATTGATAGCAAATCTGAACAAATCATCTCTAAATGGGGATTGTCAGTTAAAATAAAACAAGTAGGTGATGTTGGTGCAAGTGATGCCTTGTTTCAAGGTGTAATTGCAGATTCTGTCCAGTTTGAAAATCCAGCATTAAATTGGCTTTCGGGGATTGAAGATGTTGACGGTGATAATTGGAACAATTGGATTAGAGCAGGTGTTGATTCAAACACAGTTGAAGATTATAATTTCAACGATTATTATGTTAGTCAAGAGGGAGAAGATACGGATGGTGATTTTGAGAAGATAGTAAACGGTTGGATTGCACCTTTTAAATATGCATCAAGAGAACTTCATGGACCATCTGTTATGCCTGATGCTATCGCTAATAACAACGATATTTCGGAATTAAATAATGTTGATTTAGTGTTTACTAGCGACAAAGCTAATTGGTCTATTTGTCCTGTTCTTGAACGCGCAGATGATGATGTGAATGCTGAATTTGGCGATAATAAATTATCACTTAGAAGGACTTCAATCAACGATTGGAATGGATTTTCATTAAGTGAAGGGTTAGGCTATTTTCCTGGCTATGCAATTGATGTATTAACTGGAGAACGATTGAATATCGCTTACGCTGAAAATAGTTTTTTACCTGGCGATAATGGTGCTGATATGTTATGGAATCCAACTGATGTGAAATATGACGATCAAGGGGCTCCAATTTTTGGAGGAATGCATTCCATTTATATTTTTAGCACCAAAAATGAAATTCCAAAATACGATAAGGGTCAAACCATCCTCGATATTTTTAACGATGGGGCTTTTGGAAAAATGACTAGGATATTTAATAACTGCACTTGGGTGTTTGCAAATCCATTAAGAAATTTATCCTATGATTTATTAGCAACTGATTTAACAATTAAATTAAGAGTGAATGAACCTTATCAATTAACAGGAGGAGATTTACCTGTGTATGAATTTAATACTGCTGATATTTGCGCAAATTCGCATGAAACTGCTCAAGCTAAACTTAATTTGGATAAGGTAAATGTAGTTCCTAATCCTTATTATGGTTTTAGTGAATACGAAAAAAGTAAACTCAGTAATGAAGTTAAAATCACAAACCTACCAAAAGAATGTACCGTTAAGATCTTCACATTAGATGGGACTTTAGTAAAGACCTTAAAGAAAGACAATGATGATTTAACTTCAATTGCTTGGAATGTAAAAAACGATAATGGAATTGCTGTTGCTTCTGGATTTTATATTTTCCATATTAATGCACCTGGAGTTGGTAAGAAAATTATAAAGTGGTTTGGCGTTCAACGTGAAATTGATCTAGATACTTTTTGATGGTTAACTTTAAGAACATATTGCTTTTAATTTTTTGCATTAACCTGGGAGGTTTTGTTATGGGGCAATCTGGAGGTCAGTCTGGAGCAACTCAGTTATTGATTAATCCTTGGGCTAAATCATCTGGTGTTGGTGGTGCTAATGTTAGTTTTGGAAAAGGAATCGAAAGTGTATATATGAATCCTGCGGGTATCGCTGGTACTGAAAAAACAGATTTACTTTTTTCTAGAACGAATTGGTTACAAGGAAGTGAAATATATATTAATACGTTTGGTATAAGTCAACGATTGAATGAAAAAACGGTATTAGCCTTTTATGTAATGTCCTTTAATCTTGGAGATATTGAAATTACAACTGTTAATAATCCTGATGGTGGAATCGGAACTTATCGACCTCAATTTATTAATGGAGGCTTAACTTATGCTAAATCTTTTTCAAATAATATTAGTGGAGCAATTTCTTGTAAGATTATATCTGAAGGAATTCATGATGTAAAAGCTATTGGGGTTGGTTTAGATGCTGCTGTTAAATACGTAACAGGGATTAAAGATAAAATAAGCATTGGGATTGCTTTGAAAAATGCGGGTCCAAACATGAAGTATTCAGGAGACGGACTAAAGATGCAATTAGTGTTTCCAAATGGAAATACTCAAAGTGGACAGGTGACTAGTTCTTCTTTTACGGTTCCTCTATTAATGAATTTAGGTTTTGGGTATCGATTTGACTTCTCTGAAACTCATAAGTTACAGACAGGGTTGGCATATTCCGCAAGGATGTTTTTAAACGATCAAACAAGGTTAGGACTTGAGTATCGATTTAAGAATTATTTACAAGTTAGGCTAGGTTTGGTGTATGAAGAAGGTATTATGAAAATGGAAACTAGAAATTCTGCAATTACGGGACCTTCTGGGGGATTTAGTTTTCAGTTACCTTACGGGAAAAGCGGGCAATATTTTGGTTTTGATTATACTTATCGGGATACAAATCCATTTGAGGGAATTCATACTTTCGGTGCAAGAATAATTTTGTAAATTAGTACTACGGACAATAAAATTAAAATCTTCGAATCCTGGTTGTAACATCAGGATTCTTTTATTTTGTAAATTGAAGCATTATGGCAGAGACTAGTTATTTTACACAAGAAGGATTAGATAAATTAAAAGCTGAATTAAATCACCTTAAGAAGGTAGAAAGACCTAGTGTTACCGTGCAAATTGCTGATGCAAGAGATAAAGGTGATTTATCTGAAAATGCGGAATATGATGCAGCAAAAGAAGCACAAGGTTTGTTAGAGTTGAGAATTGCTCAAATGGAAGAAATTGTTGCTTATGCTAGAGTTATTGATGAAACTAAAATTGACAACTCGAAAGTTTTAATTCTTTCGAAAGTTAAAGTAAGAAATTTAGGGAATAAAGCAGAAATGGAATACACTTTAGTTTCTGAAGAAGAGGCAGATTTAGCACAAAAGAAAATATCAATAAGTTCTCCAATTGGTAAAGGTATTTTAGGTAGGGCTGTTGGTGATGTTACTGAAATTAAAGTGCCTGCTGGACTTTTAAAGTTCGAAATAATTAATATTTCTAGATAATTTAAGAATAGAATAGATATGGGTACAATATTCACAAAGATTATTAATGGAGAAGTTCCATGTTATAAAATAACAGAAACGGATGATTGTATTGCGTTTTTAGATATTATGCCTTTAGCAAAAGGACACGTATTAATTATTCCTAAAAAAGAGGTAAATAACTATTTTGATCTTGAGGATGATTTGTTCCAAAAAGTAAACGCACTAGCAAAAAAGGTTTCTAAAGCCATCAAAAAGTCTGTTGACTGTACTCGAGTTGGAGTTGCTGTAATCGGTTTAGAAGTACCACATGCCCATGTTCATTTAGTTCCGATTAATAAATTAAGTGATTTAGATTTCACTAAAAAAAGAGTTGAATTAACTCCTGAAGAGTTTCAAGAACTTGCTGATAAAATATCAGCTAATTTGTAAAAAAAATAATACTGTGAGTTTAGTTTCCGTTGAAAATATTATTGAAGCTGCTAAGAATTTAAAAGGAGTAATTGAAAGAACACCTCTTCAAAAAAACTTAGCGTTAAGTGAGCGCTATAGCTGTGAGGTTTATTTAAAGCGTGAAGATTTACAGCAAGTAAGGTCATACAAAATTCGTGGAGCTTACAATAAGATTTCATCCTTAAGTAAAGAAGAGCTTGCTAAAGGTGTTATCTGTGCAAGTGCTGGGAATCACGCACAAGGTTTTGCTTACTCTTGTCATTTGTTGGGTGTAAAGGGGAAGGTTTTTATGCCTTCAACCACGCCTAAGCAGAAAGTAAATAAGGTGAAATTTTTCGGAAAAGATTTTGTTGATGTAGTACTTAATGGTGATACATTCGATGATAGTTACAAAAGTTCGATTGAAGCTTGCGAAAAAGAAAATTTGACCTTTGTTCACCCTTTTGATGACCTGAAGGTTATGGAAGGTCAAGGGACAATTGGTTTAGAAATACTAGAAGATTTACAAGATATTGATTACTTGTTTTTGCCTGTTGGTGGAGGAGGTATATCAAGTGGTACAGGATCTTATTTTAAGCAACAAAGTCCTCAAACAAAATTAATAGGTGTTGAGCCTGAAGGCGCCCCATCGTTATATAAAGCCTTAGCAAAAGGAGAGCCTATTGAGTTGCCTAAAATTGATAAATTTGTTGATGGTGCTGCAGTTCAAAAAGTTGGTTTTAAAACTTTTGATGTGATAAAGCAAGTTATTGATGATGTAGTACTTGTTCCCGAAGGTAAGGTTTGCTCTACAATACTTCAGTTATATAATGAAGAAGCCATAGTTGTTGAGCCTGCGGGTGCATTATCAATTGCTGCGTTGGATTTCGTTAAAGAAGAAATTAAAGGGAAAAGAATTGTTTGTGTTGTTAGCGGAAGCAATAATGATATTGATAGGATGCAAGAGATTAAGGAGAGATCTTTAATTTATGAAGGACTCAAACATTTCTTTATAGTTCGTTTCCCACAACGTCCGGGTGCTTTGAGAGAATTTGTAAATGAAGTTCTTGGCCCAAAGGATGATATATCCCGTTTTGAGTTCGTTAAAAAAAATGCAAGAGAGTCGGGACCAGCATTAATTGGTATTGAACTCTCTGACCCAAATGATTATCAAGGTTTGATTAGCAGAATGAATCAGTATGGAATAAATTATACTGTAATTAATGAGGACCCAGACTTATTTCAATATTTCATCTAATGTATTATGATTTTAGAAGAAAGAATTGCCAAATCAAGAACAACTTTATTTAAAGCAGTTTTTGCTGAATTGACAAATCATCATAATATGATGCTTGGAGGAAAAGCGATGGAGATAATGGATGAAATCGCTTTCATAACTGCTACTCGATTTTGTCGCAAAGGGTTCGTAACTGCGGGATCAATTGTTGATTATAAAAAACCTATTCCTGCAGAAACACTGATTGAAGTGGTTGGAGAGGTTGTTAATGTAGGTACTACATCACTTAAAGTTTCTGTAAAAATATTCGTAGAGGAAATGTATAAAGATAGTCGACTTGAGTGCGTTGATGCTGAGTTTACATTAGTTGCAATTGATCAAAATAAAAAACCTATTAAGGTTTTATGAAAGCTAAAACTATAAATAGAGTCTCAGATAATATTATTCTGATTTTTATTTTATTAATAGCTTCTATGCTTAGGCTGTGGAAGTTTTGGGATTTAGATTTCATGCACGATGCATTTAGTACTCTTTCCAGGTTGGATTATGATTCTTTGTCCGATTTCTACCGTTTAGGGGTTGAAGTTGATGGGCATCCAGCTGGAATATAGTCGTATTTGAAATTTCATAAATGGATATTTGGAATAGACGTATTTGGTATTAAGTTTCCTTTCATATTATGCGGAATACTATCGGTTTATCAGGTATACAAGATCGGAAGTGTATGATTTTCTAAATCTACGGGACTATTTAGTGCTGCATTTATTTCAGTAATTCAATATTCTATTTTTTATGATACTATAATCCGACCCTATGGTCCTGGTTTGCTTTTGTCTTTGTTGCTGTTAAGGGTTTGGGGCGATGTGTTTTTTATAAAAAATATGCTTGGAAAAATTTCATTTTATTTGGTATATATTTAGCTGCACTTGGTTATGTCCATTATTTCGCTTTATTATTTGGTGTTCTTGTTTCGCTTCTTGGTTTATTTTGGGTTAAAAAAGAGTTTTTATTTAAATATGTCTTAGCAGGTGTTTTAGGGTTTTTACTTTACTCCCCCCACTTAGGCATCTTTTTTAGTCAAGTAGGATATGGCGGTTTAATTTGGCTTGGAGAGCCAGATGGAGTTTTTATTAAAAACTATTTCTTTTATTTTTTCAATTATTCAGTTCTATTTTGTTTTTCAATATTATCAGGGTTATTTTACTTTTTAAGAAAGGATACAAGGTTTAAACTACTAGTAGAATCCAAGAAAAAGTTCGTAATGATTTTTTTATTTGTAAGTCCATTTTTAATTGGTTTTTTCTACTCTGTATTGGTGATGCCAGTTCTTCAGTTTTCTGTTTTGCTATTTTCTTTCCCTTGTGTATTAATCTTGTTTTTTTCTTTTTGGAAGGTTGAAAGTGGTAAAGTGAGTTTTTTAATTGTTTTGATTATAATGACTTTAGGTATTTATTCCTTAAACTCAGAGCGGAATCATTTTGAAGTGTATTTTGACCAACCTGTTAAATCATTTATAGATTTGACGCTAGAAGAGTCAGGGTATAAATTAAATGTAGGTTATCATGAAAATGTTTTTTTAAATCAGTACGAATCGATATTAGGGCTTTCGAATATAGAATATTATAGTTTTGATGAAGACTGTTTATTGGTTTCTGAGTTTCAAGAAAAGTTACAGTTGGGGTTGTATGATAAAGTAATAGGTACTGATTTATTACCTGCTCAATTTGGACTTGCAAAATGTTATTATCCCAATGTTAAGTATTTACACCAAGGGGTTGGTTATGAGAATTCGATTTTCTCAAAAGAAGAAAGTATCGATTCTACTTATTTTAAATTTGGTCCATGGAATAACAAGTCAAATTTCAAATTTAATGAAATTTTAAGTAAAGAATATTTAACTTCAAGTATTTGGAACCCTCAAGAAATAATGAAAAGCCCTTATGATATTTTTGAGTTTTATGCTGAATTGGAAGTAGACACTTTATTGGATAATAAAGTTGTTTTAGCTGTCAATTCATTTAAGGGTAATAAGCCATTAAAATGGGTTGGTAGATCCTCTTTAAAACAAGCAGGAAAAGGAATGTCTAAGTTTTATCTTGTAACCACTTTTAATATTCCCTACAAGCATAACTCTTTAGAGGCGGATAAATTAAAAGCTTCAATATGGAATGTGAACAAAACACCGGTGCAAATACATCAGCTTGGTTACCGAGTTCGCGCAGGAAACCCTAATCGATTTGCTATTTACACACCTTTTAGATAAAATATTTAAAGTCTATCCTCGTTTAACGGAATGATCTTTGAATCCTTTACTTTAGATAAGATCATCATTGTTTGCATTTGACCAATCTCTTCTATTTTACTTAATTTATTTGCAATTAATTTTTCGAAATCAGGTATATCCTTCACGATAACTTTTAGAAAATAATCAGCATTTCCTGTAATTTGATAGCATTCTAATATTTCAGGAATAGCTTGTATTTTCTCTTTGAATGTTACGATTGAATCTACTCTTTGTCTTTCTAAAGAAATAGAGATGAAAGCCTTTATACCCATGCCTAAGAGAGTATCGTTTACTTGAGCGTAGTAACCCTCAATAACTCCTGATGATTCAAGCTTTTTAACACGTTCTAAAGTAGGAGCTGGGGAAAGGCCAATTTCTTGCGACAATTGTAAATTCGTAATTCTTCCTTTTTGCTGTAATAAGCGTAGGATTTTCAAGTCAATAACGTCTAATTTAATACCCAATTCCATATTGTTATTTTTTTTGCAAATATACGCGCAAAGATTGTAATCTATTTTCTCCTAAAAGTTATGTTAATATTGTGTTGATAAATATCTCCATAATACCAACGTTTAAAGCGGTTTTAGTACGCCCAAAGTTTATCTTTAACTATAGTAAAAAAAAATACATTTTTATGAGTGAGAATCAAGATGCTAATCGGGATTATTCTGCAAATAACATCCAGGTTTTAGAAGGATTAGAAGCAGTAAGAAAACGACCAGCAATGTATATTGGTGATGTTTCTACAAAAGGACTTCACCATTTAGTTTATGAAGTTGTAGATAACTCTATTGATGAAGCATTAGCAGGACACTGTAATGACATACAAGTTTTTATAAACGAAGGAGAATCGATCACCGTTATTGATAATGGAAGAGGTATTCCAACAGCAATGCATCCAAAGGAGAAAAAGTCTGCTCTTGAGGTTGTAATGACCGTTTTACATGCTGGAGGTAAATTTGATAAAGACACTTATAAAGTTTCTGGAGGACTCCATGGAGTTGGGGTTTCATGTGTAAACGCCTTGTCTATTGATCTAAAAGCTACTGTTTACCGTGACGGTAAAATCTGGCAGCAAGAATACTCTGAAGGTAAACCAAAATATGATGTTAAAGAAATTGGAACTACAGATCAAAGAGGAACAGAAGTAACTTTTTTACCTGATAACACAATTTTTGTTGAAACGACATACGTTTACGATATTCTAGCAAAAAGAATGCGTGAACTATCCTTTTTGAACAAAGGAATAAAAATCAGACTAAGCGATAGAAGAGAAAACGCGAATAAAAACGAAGACGGTTCAATGATTACGGAGGAGTTTTACTCCAACGAGGGATTAACGGAATTTGTAAAATATGTTGATAGTGCAAGAGTTCAATTAATACCTGATGTTATTTACTTCGAAGGAGAGAAAAATGGTATTCCAGTTGAGGTCGGTATGTGCTACAATACTTCATACTCTGAAAATGTTCACTCTTATGTAAATAATATATCTACATATGAAGGAGGAACGCACTTAACAGGATTTAGAAGAGGTTTAACGAGGACTTTGAAAAACTTTGCGGATAAGTCAGGAATGCTCAATAAGTTGAAGTTTGAAATTAATTCAGAAGATTTTCGTGAGGGATTAACTGCAATCGTTTCTGTTAAAGTTCAAGAGCCACAATTTGAGGGACAAACAAAAACTAAATTGGGAAACAGAGAAGTTAGTTCTCCTGTTGATCAAGCAGTTAGTGAAGCGCTTTTCAATTATCTTGAAGAACATCCTAATGAAGCTAAAACAATTATCGAGAAGGTAATCTTAGCCGCTCAAGCCCGACATGCTGCAACTAAAGCGCGTGAAATGGTTCAAAGAAAGAATGTCATGCAAGTATCTGGTTTACCAGGTAAATTGTCGGATTGTTCTTCTAAAGATCCCGCAGAGTGTGAAATTTACTTAGTCGAGGGAGATTCGGCAGGTGGTACTGCTAAAATGGGTAGAAATAGAATGTTTCAAGCTATTCTTCCATTAAGAGGTAAAATCTTAAATGTTGAGAAAGCAATGCAACATAAGATTTTTGAAAATGAAGAGATTAAAAATATTTACACTGGTTTAGGAGTTCGAGTTGGTACAGAAGAAGATCCGAAAGCCTTAAATACAGAGAAATTAAGGTATCATAAGATCGTTATCATGTGTGATGCCGATGTTGATGGTTCTCATATATCAACCTTAATCTTAACATTCTTCTTCCGTC
>JAQXEE010000112.1 GCA_029251005.1 Flavobacteriales bacterium
CCGTCCCATGTTGCTGTGGTTCCTTCGGAAAATGTTTCGTAAACGAGGTTTCCTGTTATATCTGTGATTTTAACTTCAGCGTTTTCAGCCAATCCTTTTATTCCAATTAACCCTGTGTATTCAGGGCGAACAGGGTTAGGAAAGGCATAGGTTGGTCCGTTATAAGTGTCGCCATCCGTTGCATCACCCATATATGATATGAGTCCTTTATCTGTTGCAAAGAAAACCTCCCCTGTTGAGCCAAATATTTCAATATCGTAAATATTATCTGAGAATAAGGCTGAGTTTTCTGATGTAAAATGGTGAATAGTTTCTTGTCCATCTGCACTAACTAAATAAACGCCTCCTAAAGCTGTTCCAATCCATTTTCGATTAGCTCCATCTACTTTTATTGCTGTAATTTTTTCAGTTTCTAATAAGTAATTAAAACCATCATCTTGTTCGATAACAATTCTTTTAGCAGTTACACCTTCTTCAAATATTTGGGCTGTATTATTTATAATAACTAGACCATCATCGGTTCCTATCCACATTTCACCATCGTCATCTTCGGCGATGGCGTAAATTAATTTTGTGGGCAAATTTCCGCTGTTTTCACTTGTAGACAATAAAATTTGTTGGTCATCAGATTGATCGGATAAAGTGCTATTGTCATTAAAAACGAAAATTCCGTTATTGAGTGATAGCATCCATTTGTAGCCATTGTTATCGATTAAAATATCGCCAATATCAGTATTGCTAACCAACTTATTTTGCAAGGTAAATGAAGTCCAATTTGTTCCATCATAAACTACTAATGGAAAAGGAACATTTGCGTTAGGTAAGCCAGAAACAGTAACCCAAAGATTATTGTATTTGTCGAAGGCTGAGCCCCCAATTGCGTAATGGGTGAAATCTATATTTGATGAAATTGCTGAGTTTGTTGCATCGAATACGTTTTGAATAACACCATTTTTGGCTTCTACTAATCCTCTTCCCCAACTCCCTATGTAGGCTAATCCTGGATTTTCTTTATTTAGAGTAACACTTGTTAAATCAAAAATAGTATCAAACCCATTTTTGTAAAAGGAAGTCCAAGTATTGTTTTTGTACCTATATATTCCTTTATTATTGTAAATATTCCCTTTGTTTGGTGTTAATGAACCAGAGGCGACCCAAAGCTCATCATTAACATAATTTAAGTCCCAAGACTCGTAAGAATAAGGGCCTTTTGGTTGTATAGATTCAAAATTCCAACTTGAAATACGGTGAATTAATCCATATTTGCTGTCTGAAATCCAATGATCTGTTCCCGAACCTCGGATTATTTTGGATGGTTGAACTCCATTTAAATCAGGTAAATTGTAGGTATATATAGGCTTTGTTACTGTAAAATTATTATTTATTAACCATCCACCATATGTGTTTGCAATTAGCCATTCTCCATTTTCGTAACCAATACTTTTTACATCTTTAAATTTATTATTTTCAAAATCCATGTAATTCCATTCCAATTTATTGTACGTAAAAATGGTATCTTTATTGTAGTCAGTCGTTTGCAAACACACTGCTAATAATGAATCACTATTTTCAATGGAACTAAAATTTTGGGCACCCATTTTTTCGAGCATTGACCAATTTTGGAAATCAACCAGATTCAAAGTGTTTTCTTTGGCAACATAAATACCTTCAGTTGTTGCTGCAAAAATGGAATCGTTAAAAAAAGCAATGTCATTTACTTGTATGTTTGTTCCATTATCTCCTATAAGGTAGGTTTCTTTTATTTCAATTCGTTGTATGTCAAACTTTACAATACCAAAGCCTGTACTTAGATAAGCATAATCATCTTTAACTAAGATGTTATTAATGCTTTTAATTCCTTGTATGGAAGCGGTAGCAATATCGGGAACATTGGTGATTTTATTATTTCTAATTACATCAATATTTCCAGTTGTGTAACCAATAATAACCGTTTGATGTTTTTCCGAATAGGCGATAGAATTAACACCAAGGTCGGACAAGGTATTAATTTTACTCATAGTTTGAATAGAGCCATCTTGTGTATCGTAAACAAATAGTCCCGGACCTGCGGCTACGTAGATTTTATTTCCCGCCTTACAAACAGTATTACACGCGCTATAAGGCAAATGATCTGTAAACTTTCCAATCCCAACTGATTGTGCCTTAAGGGTATTAACTGCTATAAAGCAGAATAGTATGCAACAGCAATTTTTAAATGATAATCTCATAATTAAATAAAGATCCTAAGTTCAAATTTACAATATATTTTTTATCCTCACGTATTAACGAATTTGAAGTCACTTTATTCCCTTGTTTATAAATTATAAGCTTCTTAGGTAATCGGTGAAGCTTGTATCGTTATCTAAACCCCATTTTTTCTTTAACCTATATTTTCTTTTTTCTACTGCAGCAAGTGATAGATTTAGTAATTCTGCAATTTCCTTGTTTGATTTCCCCATTTTTACGTAGGAACAAAAAAGGAGGTAAGATTCGTTTAGTTTATTATCAACCTCGTTTAACTTGTGGAAGAAATTATCATTTTTTTGATCAAAATGAATTTGAAAGTTTTCCCAATTACTTTCGTCGTCAATACTAGATGAAATAGATCTTTTAAGTGAGTTGACTTTTGTTCTTTCTCCGTGTTCTAGCCCTTTAGATAAACGATCCAATTCGGATTCTACAGAGGCTAACATTTCTTTCTTTTGTGTGTATGAAAGCGCCATATAGGCTAGCTCATTTTCTTTTGTTTTTAGTTCAGTTTCAAGTCGTTCAGTTTTAAATAACTTCTCTTTAATTTCCAGCTCGAGTTCTTTTTCAGCTTTAAGTTTTTTTGCCTGACTTTTAAATCTTTTTCGAATGAACATTCCACCCATTATGATTAAAATAAAATAAAAAGCGTTTGCTCCTACCGTTCGATACCATGGCGGTAACACTGTAAATTTATAGGTTTGTTTTCCAAGGGCTGAATTTCCTTTTTTGGCGCGAACAATAAAGCTATAATCACCTTCTTTTAAGTTGGTGAATTCACGGTAATTTACTTCTTTTACGTTTTGCCAATTGGTTAATTTTTTATTGCCATAAAGTAATTTGGTTTGATAGATGATTTGATTCATTACTCCAAAGTCGGGAATAGAAAACGTGAAACGTAAATTGTTGTTTTCATACGGTAACTCTAATACTGATTTAGGTTTACCATAAAATAGCATAGAATCACTTTTTTCCCCAATAATTTCAACGTTTCGAATTAAGCATTTTGTTTGTGAGGGCGCTGGTTCTTGTTGAGGTTTGTAGAGTGTAAAACCTTCTTGAGTTCCTATTAGGTAGGCGTTTTTTGCAATGCGTTGAAAAAACTCTGCGGATCCAACCATGTTACTTCTAGAGAATGATGCGGAAGAAGGTTTGATTTCCCACTTTTCGTTTATTTTTTTAAGGAGATAAGGTTGATCTTTATAAATTCCATAAATATTATTTTCTCCATTTATCCTTGCTCTTTCTACATATTTAGATATGTTTTTGAAGGATTCATCCTTAATTAACGAATCACCATTTAGATAGTAGACACCTTGAAAAGTAGTAATATAAATGGTGTTGTTTAGGTAGAATATATCGTTAAAATCATCTGTTTTAAAACCAGGCCTATCGGAATAATTAATGACTGAGACTGCGGAGTCTCTTTGATTGTTTAATTCAACACGGTACAACCCTTTATTTCCTTGAATTGCCCAAATAATTCCTCGCTCATCAATTTCCATCACTCTTGATGATTCTTTAAACCCTTTAATGTGTGTTTTGTGAATCCAAGTGTTATTTTGAAACAGATAGCGCTCTACACCTTCGTAAGTACCTACAAAGCCTTCGTTTTTTTTATATCGATCCGCTGTTTTCCAAATCCATGACCCATACCAGGCACCATCGGAAATCCTTACTGCTTTTCCATTTTGAAGGGTATATGTTTCGGCTGCATGACAGATAATTAATTTTCCATTCGCAATGGATAAATACATGATTGTTCCACTTGGAATTCCCTCTACTTTTTGAAAGTTATCAACTTTATTCAATCCGTTTTCCCAATCGTTCATTTTGTATAAACCAAGAGAAGTTCCAATGTATAGGGTGTTTTCGTAAACAATCCCAGAATAACCCATTCCTTCGAATCCTTGTGAATTGGTAATGTACTGAAGCGGAGATCCCCATTTGAAAATCCCTATTCCGTTGTTGTATGCGACCCAAATATTACCTGCTTGATCTTTAAAAAGATTTCTGATGAAATTGTCTTGCAGTCCATGTTTAGTTGTAAAATGACGAACGGGATTTCCTTTAGCATCCATTAAATAAATTCCTTCGTTAACGGTTCCAATTAAGAATTCATCATTGTTTATTTTAAGAACTTTAGAAATATTGGCATTTTGTAGCTTATGTTGGGCTACGTTAAATAGGGTAGAATTGCGAACGGTTTTGACACCAAATTTTCCAAAAATTACGTAGTTATTATTAATGAATTCGATTCCTCTAACGGCACGTGTTTTTTCGTCTTTAATAAATACCTCTTTATTTAATCCTTTAACTCTTCCTAATCCAATAGCGTTTTCCCAAAATAATAATTCTCCGTTTACTAATGACATGTCGTCAATTAAAGTGGAATCAGAGAAGCCTTTAACTTGTTTTATTTCATGGTTTTTAAATCTGTAAATACCTTTTGAGCAAGCAAAGTAAATGGCATTATCAAACCAAACTGTTTGGAATACTTCGTTTATTTCAGGATTACCTGGGATAAGGTGTTTAAGTGATTTGTAATATGTTTTTTGGGTGCTGTCTTTATCGAGGTATCCAAATTCCGATGAAGAACCTACATATATACAGCCTTTATTATCTTTTGCTAAACTAACAGCACTTTTACCTGCAACGAGTGCAATTTTTCTGAATGATTTCCCATCGTATTCAATAACACGGTAAGCATTGGCAATATAAATTAATCCTGTTGAATCTTGCTCGAAATCATAATTGATGGAATGTCCTTTATATTCCTTAGTTGTGAAATTAATTACATCGGGAACTGATGCTTGTATAAATTGGCATATCAGAACGAATAGAACGATTAGGCTATTTTTCTTTATAATCATAGACGAATAATTATTCGCTTTAAGTTAATGGTTTCAATTGGTTTACGAAACTAATTGATTTGTCTTTTAATATGGGAATCATCTTGATTTTCTTTTTAGAGGTATACTAAAAGGTGTTTTAAAGCAGGTTTAGAGGTTTTGAATAATTGTGTTTGTCCAGTGATTGTCTGCACTTAAAAACATTTATGTCTTATAGTCCTTGGAATTTAATTTGATGCATGTAGTTATTCAGGTCGTAAATGT
The DNA here is from genome assembly GCA_029251005.1 of Flavobacteriales bacterium. Classification (GTDB taxonomy): domain Bacteria; phylum Bacteroidota; class Bacteroidia; order Flavobacteriales_C. Next base: position 5,364 of record JAQXEE010000112.1, read on the forward strand.
GCTGATTGTGAAATGGCTTATGATTAAAGCTTGAGAGACCATAATGGTTAAAAAAATGAAAGGCCTCGTTTTATACGAGACCTTTTCAAACCCTTAACTATAAGAAACTACCTTATTACCGTTACAAATATACAGTCATTGCTCTCAAATTTTCGACGTAAAAGTGGTAAAATGCTTTAAACGAATACTGAAATGTCTATATCATTAACTCAAATGAATTAAGTTTTTTGTTATTGTAGTGATCGGTTAATATAAAACGTCATTTTTTGAGTGATTTTTTCTTGAGTTTTAAGGTTAAAGCAAGAAAACGTTAAGGCATAAATTCCTGCTTTAATAATTTTATTGTTTGCTAATTCACCATTCCAATATATACTTCCTGTTAACCCAAATAAGTCACCATTTGAAAGGGTATGAATAGTGATTCCCTCGTAATTTAAAACGTCTATTTTCCCCGTCCAGCCAACAGAATTGAATTTGTAATTTATTTCTAATAAATCCTGGTGTCCGTCATTGTTAAGGCTTATTAGATTATAAGGAAGTTCAAATCCTGTTTTTGTTGAAATACGTTGACTTAAGTTGGAGTTCTCATAGCCTGGCGTTGCGAAGTTTTCAATAGAGGATGCGCTATGCCAATTTGATGAGATGTTTGGTTGAGCAGGGTTGATGCGTTCTAGAGAAACGTTTTCGGTTGAGTTTAATTCATTGTAATGCCATTTTTCATCGTAAGAAAGCTCGTCTATTATAGTCCCGTTTGTCGTAATTAAGATCAAATTATCGCCATCATTATTCAAAGCGGGAAGGTTTGTTTGGGTACTATTTTTTGCGGAGCTGAATTGAGATATTAGCCAATCTTGATTTTCGGTAATCACCAAATAACTTTTTGGTAAGAGTAGGAGCGGTTTAAGGGAAATAGGAGTGGAGGCATTTAAATTTTGTTCGGCATCCCTATCGGTAAAGTGTAATTTGCTAATATCAATTATTTGGTTTCCGAAGTTAAATAACTCCACGAAGTCACTTCCTGCTGGATCAGGATTAAAAAGGATTTCATTAATTACAATTTTTGATGGGGTGTTATTACTTGGTAAGCCGAACTGGAGATGTTGAGGTTCGAAACTGTATTGGGTACAATTTTGAGCATTATTTAGCGTCAAATCGTACACTTTATTTGTGTCCATTTTTGAAATCGAAATAGTTAATTCGTTTTGTTGGATGGTAAAGCCATGCAAACTAAGTTGTGGTATATGAATGTCTTCGAGTTTAATTGATTCGAGTGGTTGATTAAATTCAACCATTAAAGCCGTATCCTCAATTGCGTAGATGTTACTTATTTGCAAGGATTCACCATTTATAACTTGATTCATACTATTGGCTTCACCAGGAGTCCCACCTTTTAAGTTGTCGCATGCCAACCAATTACCATTTGTAATACAAGGTTGAGAAAAATCAGTTAATTCTAAGCTCCATCCTCCGTTTTCTTTAAACCCATCAGAAAACATATTTGGATGGTAAATTACTTCATGTAGCAAACGATTATTTTGAGTGATTTGAATTACATCACCGCTGTTTTTTAAGGTAGGAATATTAAAGAAAACTTTAAACGAATCGGGCTGGAGCCAAAACGAATCGGGCTCGAATATTTTGTTTCCAATATTTATTTGAATAGACTTAAGATTTATGTTAATACCGGAATTATTAACAATTTCTAAGTATTCTTCTTCCTCCAAAAAACCAACTGAAGGTTTTGGGTCACTCATTATTTCGGAGATGAGCAAATCATATTTTGCTAAAGAATCAAACTGTGCAATTAGGAGGTTAGAACTAATAAATGCAAGGAAGGGTAGAAGAATGGTTTTCATTAAAAATTTATTTATTTGTTAAATAACATGATAAATAAAGATTTAGAGTAGAAAAGGTAGAATTAGTAGCTTCGATTATTATAATTATTGAAAAATTGGTTAAAACTGTGTTAATCAGAATAAAAAGATTTATTTTTGACGTGCAAATTAATTAATAACGCACGTATGAAAGTAGCAGTAGTAGGAGCAAGTGGTGCAGTAGGACAAGAGTTCTTGAGCATTCTATCTGAGAGACCTTTAAAAGGTATGGAAGAGTTAGTTTTATTCGGTTCGGCAAGAAGTGCTGGTAAAGAATATGACTTAAATGGAAAAACTTTAGTTGTTAAGGAGCTTAAACATAATGATGATTTTAAGGACATCGATATTGCTTTAGTTTCTGCAGGTGGAAGTATTTCTAAGGAATACGCTGATACTATTACTAAACACGGAGCTATCATGATTGATAATTCAAGTGCTTTCCGTATGGATGCTGATGTTCCTTTAGTTGTTCCTGAAGTGAACGCTGAAGCATCAAAAGACAGACCGCGCAATATCATTGCTAACCCTAACTGTACAACTATTCAAATGGTTGTTGCATTAAAAGCGTTAGAAGGTATTTCACACATTAAGAAAGTTCATGTATCTAGTTACCAATCTGCATCTGGGGCTGGAGCGAGTGGAATGGCTGAATTAGAAGCTCAGGTTAAACAATTTGTAGAAAACAAAGAGTTAGGTGTTGAGGCTTTTGCACATCAGTTATTGTTCAATGTTATTCCTCATATTGATGTTTTTCAAGACAACGGATATACTAAAGAAGAAATGAAAATGTATCATGAGACGAAAAAGATCATGAATTCAGATATTGATGTGAGCGCTACTTGTGTTAGAGTTCCTGTAATGAGAGCGCACTCTGAAGCAATTTGGTGTGAAACTGAATCGCCGGTTACACCAGCACAATTCAGAGAAGTTTGTGAAGCTACTGAAGGAATTACTGTTGTAGATGATTTACCCAACTTAGGTTATCCGATGCCCTATGATTTAGCGGGTAAGGATGATGTTTATGTTGGAAGAATTAGAGAAGATTTAGCAAATCCAAACGGGATTACTTTTTGGTCGGTTAGTGATCAAATTAGAAAAGGTGCTGCTTTAAATGCAGTTCAAATTGCTGAATATATTGTAGAAACCGAATTGGTTGGAGCGTAAGCGAATCATTTAAATTTATTGAAAGCCCTGCCATATTGGTAGGGCTTTTTGTTTTTTAAGTGATCGATTGATGTTTTGACGAGTGCGAGATGTATTGAATTTTATGACTTGATTATTCAAATAGGTTCGAGCTTACGTTTATTATTTAAAAAAATTACAATGATAGCAAGGCTAGGATTACAATCATAACTGGCATGAGCTTCTGCGAATATTACAGTGTTACTTATAAATCTCCAATTAGTATTTCTGCAATTTTTAAATCTGTTGGTCGGGTGATTTTAATGTTTTCCTCATTTCCCTCAACTAGGTTAATCGTTTCACCAGCCTTTTCAATTACAGAAGCATCATCTGTAAAATGCTTGGCGTATTCTTGTTTAAATCCAGCTAGGATAACTGATCGCTTAAATACCTGAGGAGTTTGAATCCTGAAATACCGACTTCTATCTGTCATTTTATTTCCGCCGTTTTCGCTAGTTACTCGTAGTGAATCGTTAACAGGAATGCATGGAATACCGTTCCCGGTTTTTTTAGCCTGGTTAAAACAGTTATCAATTGTATTTACAGAAACTAGTGGGCGAACCCCATCATGAATTCCAATAAGTTCTCCAGTAGTTTTTATGAGTCCATTTTTAACAGAATGAAAACGAGTTTCTCCTCCCGTTGTAATTATGATGTTTGTTTTAAAGTTATGTTTGATTACTAATTCTTTCCAATAATTGTGTTGGCTAGCGGGTAAAACCAATACAATTTCGCAATTGTTATCCCAATTATAAAAAGCTTGTATGGTGTGCATCAAAATAGGTAAGCTCTTTAATAGTAGGAATTGTTTAGGGATTTCCTTACCCATCCTTAAACCTTTTCCACCTGCTACAATTACAATTGAATTCATTGAACTAAATTAAATTAATTTTAATCGATTTAATAATCCATGAATATCTTCCTCATCTAAATCCAGCCATTCTGCTTTTATTCCTGCTTTTCTCGCGCCTTTTATGTGCTGTGGACTATCGTCGATAAAAAGTGTTTCGTTAGGCTTAAGTTGATGTGTTTTTACGATGTGCTGAAATCCTTCTATTTTGGGCTTTCTAATCCCTAATTCATGGGATAAATAAACTTTTTCGAAATGACCTTTTAAATTTGGAATTCCGTGCGCCTTTTTTAAGTTTTTATGTACTTCTCTAAAATGAATGGCGTTAGTATTACTAAAAAGGAAAATGCGGTATTTATTGTTTAGTTGTTTTACTAGATTCAATCTATCTTTTGGGAAATCTAATAAAATGGCATTCCAAGCATCTATAATTAGTTGGTGATCGTGATTGGCTCCTGCTAGTTTATTGATGGCTTGATAAAAATCAATATCTGATATTTTACCTTCTTCTAATTCATCAAAAATTGTGATTTGTTTTGCCTTTGTAAATCCATTGGGTACTCCTAGTTCACTTAATTTATCATTTGTTTTGTGGTAATCTAAATTGATTAAAACACCTCCTAAATCTAAAATGATGTTTTTGATATTGTTCATAAAGTTATTTTTGGATTCAAGCAGTAAAGGGCCGGTATTTAAAAGTAAAAAAAAACTTTACCTTTACTTCAACTATGATTAGTTTTAAATTAAATGTTAATCATTAAAAAAAGATCTTTTATGAAAAAATTAGCTTTTACATTATTTTTATTTTGTGGAATCTTTTTTACAAGTAATGCACAATTGACAATTGAAGAACAAATTGCAGATACTGCTTGTGTTTGTATTAATAGAACGGATTCTGCTTATATTGTTTCAAATGCAAGTGCTGTAAAAATGCAATGTTTTAGTGAAGCCCTTTCGAAAAATGAAACTGCAATCATTAAAAATTACAAAACAGAGCAAAGAAGTGAAGCAGATCAAGAAAAAGCAGGAATTGGGGGTAGTTTATTAATTAATGTTGAAAATGAATTGTTAAAAACTTGTCCGTCATACAGTATGGTTGTTAAAAATCTGGGCTCTTTTAGAGAATCTAGTAAGGCGGCTCAAAGGATGGAGCAAAAGAAATAAATTATGAGTGATCAAAGTAGAACGGAAATATCTGAATTAGGAGAATTTGGATTAATCGATTTAATTAAAAAAAGTGTTGTAATTAGAAATGAGTCTTCTTTAAAAGGGATTGGAGATGATGCAGCAGTTATAAAATACGAAACTGATTCTGAAACCGTAATTTCTACGGATATGCTAGTTGAGGGCGTTCATTTTGATTTAGCTTATGTTCCTTTAAAGCATTTAGGTTACAAGGCGGTAATGGTTAATATTTCAGATATTATTGCCATGAATGCAGTTCCTCGTCAAATCACCTTCTCATTATCTATTTCAAATCGTTTTCCAGTTGAAGCAGTTGAAGAATTGTATGCTGGAGTAAGTTTAGCATGTGAAATATACAATGTTGATTTGATTGGAGGAGATACAACCACATCTTTATCAGGATTAACAATTAGTGTTACTGCAATTGGTGAAGGAAAAAAAGAGAAATTGGCTTACCGTGATGGTGTTAAAGAGTCTAATCTTTTAGTAGTTACTGGAGATTTAGGAGGAGCTTATATGGGACTTCAAATTTTAGAAAGAGAAAAGCAAATATATGCTGAAAGTCCAAAAGTTCAGCCTGACCTAGAGGATTGTGATTACATTTTAGAACGTCAACTAAAGCCAGAGGCTCGATTAGATATTATTAGAGAGTTTGAAACATTAGAGATTGTTCCAACTGCAATGATGGATATTTCCGATGGATTATCATCAGAGGTAATGCATTTGTGTAAAGCTTCTAAGGTTGGGGTAAGTATTTATGAGGATAAATTACCAATCGACCAACAAACGTTTGATAGAGCTAGAGATAATCATTTAGACCCTACAACTTGTGCATTAAACGGGGGGGAAGATTATGAATTGGTTTTTGCCGTTGATTTGGCAGATTACGATAAAATTAAACACCATCCAATGTTTACGATTGTTGGACACTTTGTAGAAGAAAGCGAAGGTTATACTTTAACTGCTAAAGATGGATCTAATCATTTGTTGGAGGCACAGGGTTGGAATCCAATAAAAGAATAAATAGATTAATTTAAATACTGACCAAAATAAAAAATCCTACTATTTATAGTAGGATTTTTTGTTTTTAGTCTAAGGTGTATGTCGGAATCTTTAGTTTTAAGCGATTATAATTAATACGAATGGAACAAGAGATTTTATATAGAATAGCATTAATTCAGTTGCCGGGAATAGGAGATTTATTTGCCAAACTTTTAACTGAATACTTTAAAGGAGCAAAACATATTTTTAAAGCATCAAAAAAAGAGTTGAGTGAAATTCCAGGTGTGGGACGGGTTTTGCTTGCAACGCTTTGTGATAATAAAGTTAAATCGGATGTTTTAAGAAGAGCCGAGTTAGAACTAAAGTTTATTGAAAAACACCGCATTCAAATTTTATTGTACGATGCTGATGATTACCCTGTGAAATTAAAAGAATGTTCTGATGCTCCTTTTTTACTCTATTACAAAGGCGCATCGGTATTAAACAAGCAAAAAATAATATCTATTGTTGGTACTCGAAAATCTACTGGATATGGGGCTGACATGACGGATAAAATTGTACGTGAATTAAAAAACCATGATGTTTTAATTGTGAGTGGTCTTGCATACGGTATAGATTCTCATGCTCATAAAAATGCATTGGCAAATCAATTAAGTACAATAGGTGTTTTAGCACATGGTTTAGATAAACTTTATCCTGCAAAAAACAGAATGCTTGCTAAAGAAATGCTGGAAAACGGTGGCTTATTAACTGAGTTTATGAGTGGAACAAATCCTGATCGAGAGAACTTTCCAAAACGCAATAGAATTGTTTCCGGAATTGCGGATGCTACAATATTAATTGAAGCGGCTGCACAAGGCGGTGCTTTAATTACCGCTAATATTTCTAATTCCTACGGCCGAGAGGTTTTAGCTGTTCCAGGAAGAAGTATCGACGCGTATTCTGCTGGGTGCAATGCTTTAATCAAATCCAACAGAGCTACTTTGGTCGAGTCTGGTGATGATGTATTAAAAACATTAGGTTGGAAGGAAGAAAAGGTTGAACTTCCCGCGCAACTTAATTTGTTTGGTAATCTAACCGATCATGAAAGGCAGATTATCGACATTATTCGAAATGCAGGTGTTGCCAATAAAGAGCAAATTTCTCATCAAATAAAACAGAAACTACAACATGTTGCCGGGATGTTATTTAACCTTGAATTAAATGGTGTTATAAAGGCATTACCAGGGAACAATTTTCAAATTAAAGCCTAATGGAGTTATCATGGCAGAACATAATCGATTAGGGGAGGAAGGCGAGAAAATAGCGGTAAAATTTCTTAAAAAGAAAGGTTATTTGATTTATCATACAAATTGGAGGTTAGGACATTTGGAGATAGATATTATTGCTGAGGATAACAATGAACTTGTTTTTATTGAAGTAAAAACGAGGTCTTCAGTTAAATATGGTATGCCAGAGGAAGCTGTTGACGAACACAAAGAAAATGCGTTAATTAATGCGGCTCATTATTATTTAGAAACATTAAGTTTAGAAGTTGAGGCCCGATTTGATGTCGTGTCTGTAATTTTAAACGAGGAACGGTCATGGGTGAATCATTTTGTTGATGCTTTTAGTTCTACTGCTTATTAGGTTTAGTTGAGAATGTAATTGAATTGTTTTGATTCTAGATTTAACATATAATGATATTATATGTCTTTTTAATAGACTACAAACCCCGATATTTTAAGTAAATTCACATTTTAAATACAGTCCAATGAAGAATTTATTTGTAATAGGATCCCTAATATTAGGGTATTTAGTTCAAGCGCAAAGTGATTTCACCTACAAAACATCGGGGCAATTATTAGTTGAAGCATACACTCATTTAGGAAATGAGGAGACTGAAAAAGGAATTGATGTATTTTCAGAAATTCATGAAAGCGACTCTTTATATTCTTCTGCTCAATTGAGTAAGTTAGTTTCCCAATTTTCGTTAAACGATTTTAAAGGAACAATTGAAAGTTGTGATGAATTACTTCATAGAGACCTTGATTTACTTGATGTTGCGTACGAATGGAAAATTAAGTCGCTAACTAAACTGAAAAAGTTTGTTAAGGCACATGAGATAATTGCAACAGGGAAGAGAAAGTATCCATTGTACTTTAAATATGATTTTGAGAAAGCCAAATTACTTCTAGAAGAAAAGAAGTATGAAGAGGCGAAAAAGTTACTTCAAACTATACTATTATCGCATCCAGAACATTCTGCATCTCATTATGAATTGGCTAATTTAATGGCTCAACAAGGTGCGAAACTAGAGGCTCTTTTTGGTTTTCAAATGGCCATAATGATTAACAGATCTTCTACTGTTCTTCAAAAGTCTTATGTTGGAATGGAGGACGTAATTCAAAATAATTTTGAGATAAAAAATGAAAAAGCAAAGAACAACAAGTACTTTAAGTCGATTAATAATTTGATCGAATCAGGACTTGCTATAAAATCGGGTTACAAGTCTGCTTTAAACTTGAATTACATGGTGGACAAAGTATGTGATTTAATTTTCAACCAGTTTAATTATGAAAAGGGAACAGGGGATTTTTCAATGGAATATTACGGAAAATTCTTTGGAGAAATTAAAAAGCAAGAGTTAGCTATTGGATATACACTTTATGTTTTGAGTGTAATTAATAATGCTGTTGTAAATAATGCAATTGTTAAAAACAGAGGCGTTTTTGATAAGTTTCAAACAAAGCTTTACGCTTATTGGCATGCATATTTACAAGAGCATAAATATACTGTTAACGGTAAGATATATGAGAATGATTATGTTAATGATGAAAACGGTAAGTTAACTGCTGTTGGAAATAAAAACGATGATGGTAACCGAGAAGGATTATGGACTTATTTTTATGCATCAGGTAAAGTTGCAGCAGAGGTAGTGTACAATGCTAACGGTAAATTAGAAGGACAAAATACTTGGTATGCTGAAGAAGGATATATTAAGGAATCTGGTTTTTATAAGGATGGTAAAATTAACGGAGAAGGTTATTTTACGCGAAAAAATGGTTGCGCACAATACGGAGGAAACTTTGTAGATAATAAGTTAGATGGTGCAATTAACGTATACTATGAAAATGGGTTATTAAAAGCGGTAAAGAATTTTAAGCAAAATGATTTGGATGGTGAATTTAAAGAATACTATTATAATGGAAAACTAGCTTCTTTTGTAAATATAGTAGATGAAGAAAACGAAGGTATGTTTTATAAGTTTTATCCAAATGGAGATACGCTAAGTAAAAAGGAATTTACAAAAGGTAAAGCAAAAGGTGATTTTGTTGAATATCATGAAAATGGTAAAGTGGCCCTTAAAGGAAAATATAAAGCAGGTGATCGAACGGGTACTTGGACTCGTTATTATTATGACGGAACCTTGGAAGCTCAATACAGTTACAAGAATGGTTGGTATAATGGTGATTATTTAAATTTTTCTGCAAATGGAGATACTGTTCTTTATTGTTCTTACAAGGAAGGTAAACTACATGGGGATTATAAAGACTACGTTAATAATAAAATGCTTTGGAAGCACATTTATAAAGTAGGAAAGTTAAAAAAGTATTTTAATTATGACCTTCAAGGAGAGTTGTTAAATTCTGGAAAAAAAGAATATGTTTTAAATAACCGTTATGGATATAAAAAATATGAAGCAACCCGAACTGGAAAAGGTTACCATGGAAAACATTTGGTTTATTTTAATAATGGGAAAATAAACGTTAAAAAGAATTACAAAAAAGGTGTTCTTGATGGTGATTATACTGAGTATTATAAGTGGGGAACTGTTAGCGTAGAGAAATACTATAAAGAAGGAAAAGTACACGGAGCTTTTAAGTCTTACTATGATAATGGCAAAATATATGCTGAAGGAGATTATTTTGAGGGAGATAAAGTAGGTGCTTGGAAATACCATCATCCAAATGGAAAATTAAAAAAAGAAGTTTATTTCCAGCATGGTAATTCAGTTGGATATATTTCTGAATATGCTATTTCTGGAGAGCTAACGAATAAGTTTTATTATAAAGAAGAGATTTTATATCACACGGAGACTTATGATATAAATGGTGCTTTAATTTCTAGAATTAAAACACCACAAGGAAATGGAGCTTATAATTACAAAAGTGTTGTAGGACATGACTATTTAAAGTCAACTATGCACGGTGGTAAACATAATGGGATAAAAGAATTCTTTTACCCAAATGGTCAAGTATCAGAAACATCAGAGATTTTTAATGGAGATACACATGGAAAATATCAATCGTTTTATCCAAATGGAGCGAAGAAAGAGGTTGGTAATTATGAATACGATTTAAAAGAAGGAGAATGGATTGTATATAATCATAACGGTAAAATATCTAATAGATCAACTTATAAGTCGGGGGAAATTAGAGACTCATCCGTTTCGTATTATATAACTGGAGAGTTAGAGTCGATTTACTACTATGATGTAGAAGGTAAATTAACCTTACAAAAGTATTATCATACATCAGGTGCTGTAAACTGTATTATTCCTTATGAAGCAGGCGTTATTCATGGAGAATATACGAACAATGATGGTTTTGAAGAGCCAGTGATTTCAAGAGTTTTTAAAGGCGGTATTTGTGTTAGTTATAAATATATGAAAGATGGTAAATTTATTGATCCTATTGTTATTGATGGGACGGGTAAATTAAAAACTACTTATAATAATGGTAAATTTGGAACAGAATATGCAGAGGAGAATAGTTTATATGAAGGAGCCTATAAAAGAATGCATAGTAACGGCGCTCTTTGGGTAACTGGTACATATATTCATAATGAACGTGATGGCTTATATACCTCTTATTATACTACTGGTAAAAAAAGGTATGAAGCAAATTACGAAATGGGTAGACTTAACGGAGCCTATACGAAATACAATAAAAATGGAAAATTGATTAGTGAGGTAAATTACGTACAAGGAACAAAAGAAGGTATCGCAAAATATTATGATCTTAAAGGGAAACTTCTTTACACTTTAACGTATAAAAATGGCGTTGTTGTAAAAGTACAATAATGAATAGTTCAAAATTGTGTTGTATTTATGAGTAGAAATCTAAGTATTTTATTTACAGTTTTTTTGGCGTTAGTTTCAGGGTTAATTTTCGCAGGAGAAGAGTATACGTTAAAAGAACTCCAAAATAAATACAAGGAAGAGCACGCAATTTATTTGTCAGAATCTGAGCATGTTTATATAAAAACGAACGGAAACGAGTACGAAATCTACAATGACGTAAGTTGGGAAATGATGTATTTGACGGATAAAGCGAAAGCCTACGGAAATCAGAGCATAAATTTCTCTAAGTTCTCTGAAATTCAAGATATTAAAGCTTTTGCTTACTTACCTAAATCCGGCGACCCAACAAAGCTAAAAAAAGAAAAAGTAACCGATTTTAAAACGGAAGATGTTTATGATGGAAGTTATTTTTTCCATGATAATAAGCAAATTGCATTCACTTATCCCGGAACTGAGCCTGGAACAAAAATTAAGCTTTCGTATAGGGAGGTTGTCAAAAACCCTAAGTTTATGGGCAGCACATTTTTGGTGAGTTTTATACCTACTTTAAAGTCAGAATATCATATAACTTACCCAAGTAATGTTGAGGTGAATTTTAAATTATTCAATGTTGAAAATATTGATGTAAAACATACTAAAATTGTAAAAGGAGATTATACAACGTTAAGTTGGATTGTTGAAAACCAAGATCCTTACGAGTCCGTTAGCGGAGCACCAAGTATTCGTTACTATGCTCCACATATTATTGCTTATATCGAAACGATTAAATTACAAGACAGTACGGTTAAAGTACTTCCAAATTTATCAGGACTATATGATTGGTATTATTCGTTGGTAAAAGATGTAAATGTTAAAGAGGATTCTTCCTTAAAAGCGATTACTGAATTATTGGTAAAAGGTGTTGAAAGTAAAGATGAAAAAGCACGATTGATTTTTAATTGGGTTCAGGACAATATTAAATACATAGCATTCGAAGATGGAATGGGCGGTTTTATTCCTCGTCCAGCAGCAAGAGTTTGTCGCAATCGTTACGGAGATTGTAAGGATATGGCAAGTATTATTACCGATATGATGAGATATGCCGGTGAAGATGCAAGTATTACTTGGGTTGGTAGTAGAGCATTACCTTACGACTACACAGAAGTACCCACCCCTGCAGTGGATAATCATATGATTGCTTCTTATCGAAATGAAAAAAATGAAGTAGTGATTTTAGATGCAGTAGGTACCTATACCCCTTACGGTTATCCAACGGAATTTATTCAGGGAAAACAAGTGTTAATTTCGAAAGGTGAGGGTAATTATGAAGTTTATCGAATTCCGCCAGTAGAAAAAGAGAGAAATGCCGAAAATGATTACATATCAATGCGTTTAAAAAACGGAAAATTAGTTGGTGAAGGAAGAATTGAAACAAGAGGCTATGCTAAAATTAACTACGTTCACAGGTTAATTAATATGTCTAATGATGAAGATAAACGCGAATATATAGAGTCTAGATTAGAAAAAGGAAGTAATAAATTTAGAATAGAGGAGTCTCAATTTTATGGCGTGAGTAATCGGGATACTTCTTTAACAATTAATTATAAATTCAATTTAGAGGATTACAGCAAAACAGTAGGTGACGAAACGTACGTGAACTTAAATTTGGATCGTGATTTCAAAAATGATTTATTAGAAATTGAAGAACGAAAAGGTGTTGGTGTTGAGTTTGAATATCAGTTTAATGACTATAATGAAGTTGCCTTTGAAATTCCAAAAGGGTCACACGCTACTTACGTCCCACCTAATACTGATGTTCAAGAGGAGGCGTTTGGTTTTTCTATTAAGTATGAAAAAGAAGACGGAAAAATCATCTTAAAAAAGCAAATATATGTTGATGTGCTAATGGTTGAAGAAGCTCAATTTGAAGCATGGAATAAGATGATAAAAAAACTAAATAAGGCTTATCAAGAAGTATTAGTAATCGTTAATCAAAAGTAATGAAAGTAAAAAACTATATAGTTGCGTTTTTATCAGTGTTTATTGGTTGTAACGCTATCGCTCAAATTGAAGGTGTAGCTGATAAGTTTAATGAAGATTTTTGGGTTAAAACACCAGTACTATCTGAATTAACAGAAGAAGAGAAAAAAAGTAATGCTGTTTATATTGCTGATGTAAACATCACAACCTACGAATATGGATCGTTTTTAAACCCCTACACAGGTGGTTGGATTGATGACCAATTAATGGAAGAAAATTTACATTATGTTCGTGTTCGTTTAAACAACGATAAAGCTATTGAAAGTTTTAACAAGGTTTATATTTCAAATAGCAACGGACGAAAAGTTACCAACCTTAGGGCCAGAGCTATTACGAAGGAAGGAAAAATAATTGAGTTTGATGATAGCAATAAGAAAGAAATTGAGAACTACGAAAACTATGGTCCTTTTACCATTTTTGCATTGGAAGGAATTGAAGTTGGAAGTGAGATAGAATATACTTATTCAACAAGAGAACCCTCTTCTTCTTATTATTTTTCAGAGAATGTTCAAAGTACTTATCCAAAAAGAAAATATCATTATGAAATAGTGTCGCCTGAGGCATTAGTTTTTAAAATGAAAAGTTACAATGGATTGGCTGAACTAACACAGGATACATCTTATTTAAAAGATGAATTAAATAGATACGTAATCAGTTTAGATGAGGTTAAGAAATTTAAAGAGGAAGATTATTCTCTTGGAGATGCCTTAAAACAAAGAATTGAAATTAAATTGTTTGCGAATGCTAAGAAAAGAAATTTTTATAGTTGGACAGAAGCAGCTACAAAATACTCTCGTAAGTTTTATTCTGGAAATAATGAAAAGGAGTTATTAAAGGAAACAAAGGCTATAAAAAAGCTTGTTAAAGAACAAAAGTGGGAGAAAATCGATGACCAAAGAGATCAAATTGTAGCCATTGAGCATTATCTTAAAGGAGAGTTTAAGAGAGATAATATTGGTGTTTATTACATTCATGAATGTATAAAAAGTAAAATATATAGTTCAAAAAACGCTACTAGATTATTTGCCCTAATTTTCGATTATTTAAACATCTCTCATGATATTGTTATTACTAGTGATCGTTATAAAAAAACATTTGATGAAGATTTTGAAACTTACGGGTTTATAGAAGGTTTCTTAATCTATTTCCATAAGTATGATCAATTTATGTCTCCTTCAAATGATTTTATGAGATTTGGACTAATATCTAGTAATTATGCATACAATACGGGATTATTCTTAAAAAGAGTAAAAGCAGGAGGTGTTTCCTCTGCGTACCCTGAGATTAAAAAAATAGGGGGCACTTCTAGTACTGTGAATTACGACAATTTAACAGCAGATATAGAATTCACTGAAGATTTTGAAAAATTAAAAGCCCATTTAAAACATGAAGCAAGTGGTTATAGTTCCGTTTATTTAAGACCAAGAATGCCATATTTAAGTGAAGAGCAGCGACTAGAAGAGTTGGAGGAAAGATTAAAGTCTATTGCAGAAGATGCTGAAATCACCAATATTACTTCACAAAATGAAGAAATGGTAGGGTATCTGTTGGAGAAACCTTATATTTTTGAAGGTGATGCAGAATTAAGTTCTTTAATTGAAAAAGCGGGGAATAAATATTTGTTTAAAATGGGAATGGTAATTGGCCGTCAGGTTGAGATGTATCAAGATACCAGTCGTCAGTTTGACGTTGAAAATTCATATAATCATGGATATAAGCGTGTTTTAAATATTGCAATTCCAGAAGGATATAAAATTACCAACTTAGAAGACTTAAATATGGATGTTTTTTCTGAAAATGGAGATGAAAAAACAATGGAGTTTACCTGTGCTTATGAGGTGAATGGTAATATTTTAACAGTTACTTGTAATGAATATTATAATGAAATTAGAATTCCCTTGTCGCGTTACGAAGAGTTTAGATCTGTAATTAACGCTGCAGCTGATTTTAATAAAATCACTCTTGTTTTTGAAAAGAAATAATTTAATTCTTTTCAACCATACTTTTGGCGGCTAAACGGTTTAATTGTACAATTGGTGAATCTTCAATTTGAACTAATTTATCGTATAAACTTAAAATTTCATCCCATTGGGTTTCAGCATAAGTCTTTGAAGCGCAGTGGTTGGCAGATATAGCAGCCATAATTAAGTATTTACTTACTTGATTTTCACACATGGCTTTATTTAAGTTTTGAATTCCTGATCCGATTAAGGATTTATCCCACTTAGATCGATCTTGGTTTTTTATGGTTATAATTTTACCATCTTCAGATAATCGGGAGATGAATCGGGCTGTCTTTAATTTTATTAAAGCCATTAAAGCATTTGCTTCAGATTTATTTTTTATTTGATTTGAATCCAATATAATTTGAATGAGTCGTATGCACTCCAAGCACAACTCATATCTAATAATAGAATCTTTCTGAGATGCCTTATAACCTTCGTTAAAAAGTAAATATATTGTATTGAGTACATCTGATACTCTTTGGTTGATTTCATTCTCCTTAGGTAAGATGAAAAGCGCATTTACATTTCTAAGTGTTTTACGAGCATTCATCAGTCGTTTGTTGATTGTATCTATTGAAATAAGGAATACTTTTGATATTTCAGGAACACCAAATCCACAAAGTGTTTTTAAAATCAAAGTTGGTTGAGCCTTTGGAGAAATTTTAGGTGTACAGCAAATGAACATCATTGTAAGCTGATCGTTTTTAATTTCTTCTTCTGAAAAAAGTTTATCTAACGCGACATCAGTCGTACAATCGGATGTTAAAAAATGAGCTGCATCATTTTGATCTTCTTCCTTGTATTTATTTCGATTTACAAAATTAAGCGCTTTATTTCGAGCTACAGAATATATCCAAGCAGTTGGATTTTCCGGGATTTTATTCCCCCAGTTTTCAAGTGCTTCAATGTAAGCTTCCTGCATAACATCTTCCGCCAGGTTTAAGTTAGTTGCGCCAAAAATTTTAGTAAGGACTGAAATTACTTTCCCAGATTCTTCACGATAAATTTTATGTAAAACTTGTTCTGTAGTCATCACTTTAAAAGTAACCAGATTTTTCAAGAAAATGTAAATAGTACTCAGAATGAGCTAGAATGAGGGTTGTTTTTTAATACAACTAAGTTTATCCAAATAAGACTCAGAATGATTGTGACTTTTTGCATGATAGGCCAAAAGGGCGCTAAAAATCCTAGGTAGAAAATAGAGACATAAAAAGTAAGTAATGCGGAAGTTATCAAACCTAAAACGGGAAAGTATCTCTTCCAATTTTTGAGAATTATTGATGTAATAATTGCCATTGGAATGACGCCGGTAATTATCGCAAGAATTAAAGCTTGATCATGTAAATCATGAATTCCAATACAAAAGGTACAGAAACTAGATATCGCCCCGAAAAATTTAATTAATGCTTTACTCAATGACGAGCCTGAAGATCTATTGGCAAAGGAAAAAAAGAGAAAGGCCATTACAATAGACATACTTAATATTGCAATTATTGAAGGAAAGAAGGCGGGGTTAGAAATGTTTTCACATCCAAAGGTAGGTTGGGTGAGATCGCAAAAGAAATTGTGAATAGGATTGAATGAATAGGGGTATATAATTGCTGCAATTATATAAAAGAGAACAAATGAAATTGAACTTATTAAAATGGTTCTACCTGATTTTTTTGAAGTGTTCAATTTGTTATACTTTTGAGATACCAGATCTTGTTCGAGGTGCTATTTTGGTGTTAATTAGCTCATGGTGCATTGTATATTTTCTTTTACCTATAGTTCAAGTAAAGCAGTATTCTTGGTGTAAATGTTAAAGTAGTAGTAAGGGGATCTCGGGTTAAGTTCGGGTTCCCCAGTAATCATAATTCAATACATTAAACTACAATATTCACAATTTTTTTAGGGACAACGATTACCTTTTTAGGAGCATTTCCGTCCAGCCATTTCTGACTGTTTTCGTGCGCTAAAACTTGCTTTTCAATTTCGGCTTTATCCAAATCTAATGGAAGTTCAAGCATAAATCTCATTTTTCCGTTAAAGGAAACAGGGTATTTATGAGCACTTTCAACTAAATAACTCGGATTAAATTGAGGGAAAGCGGCAGCTGTTATACTTCCAGATTCACCTAACTTACTCCACAATTCTTCAGCAATAAAAGGAGCGTATGGTGAAAGTGTAATCGCTAATTCTTTTAAAACAGCTTTCTTATTACATTTCAACTTTTGTAATTCATTTACACAAACCATAAAAGCACTTACAGAAGTATTAAATGAGAAGTTCTCAATATCCTCCTGAGCCTTTTTAATTAACGTATGCAATACTTTTAACTCTTCTTTAGATGGTTGATCACCCGAAACAGAGAAAACCCCTTCAGCGTCGTGAAATAAATTCCAGAACTTTCTAATAAATCTACTTACACCATCAATTCCTTTAGTACTCCAAGGTTTTGCTTGCTCCAATGGACCGAGGAACATTTCGTATAATCTTAATACATCAGCTCCGTGTTCTTTAACGATATTATCTGGGCTAACAACATTGAATTTAGATTTTGACATCTTTTCAACTTCTTCACCACAAATGTATTTTCCGTCTTCCAATTCAAATTCTGCATTAGCAAAATCAGTTCTCCAACCTTTAAAGGCATCCGTATCTAATACATCGTTCGATACCATGTTTACATCAACATGAACCGCAGTTGTTTCGTAATTATCTTTTAATCCTTTAGATACAAACTTATTCGTTCCGTTAATTCGGTAGGCAAAACTTGACGTTCCCAAAATCATTCCCTGGTTAATCA
>JAQXEE010000048.1 GCA_029251005.1 Flavobacteriales bacterium
TCTATTTATAACTTAGTTGGTCCTGATACGTTATCAGTAATTGTTACAGATAGTAATAATTGTATGTCCTATGACACCATTGGAATTGCAGCATTGGATTCGTTAGAAATGTTATTTGAGGATGGGGATAATCAAGTTTGTCAAGGATCAGAATCCGAAAGCCCTTTAGATGCAGGTTCATTTGATGGAGCATCTTATACATGGTTGTTACCTGATGGAACAACTGAAACAACGCAAGAAATTGTACCATTATTAAATGGTTGGTATACTATAAATGTGACTGATCAGTACAACTGTAAGGGTTACGACTCTGTATTTAATGTTGTGATTCCGACACCAAACATAGATTTAGGTCCAGACACGTCATTTTGTTCATTGGGTAGCGACACTTATACCATTAGGATGGAGTTTTTTGAAAATGTATTGGGTACCATTTCTTGGAATGACAATAATAACAATTCAAATGATTCTTTATTTACCGCAAGGTATACTCCTACAACTGTTATTGGAACATTTGTAGATACCGCTACAGGTTGTACTCACGTTGATTCTGTTGAGTTAACTGAATTTTGTGAGCCTACATTAATTCAATTCCCGAATGTTTTTGTACCTGGTTCCGATGATGGTAATGAGACATTCAGACCAATAGGAATTATAGACGGGAACTTTAAGGATTATGTAAATAACATTGTTTGGAGTGATTTTGAAGTGTTTAATAGATGGGGGTTAAAAGTTTTCCAGAGTAGTGATGTTCTTCCTAACTGGGATGGTTTTTATGAAAACAGGCCTGTAGCTTCAGGTGTATATTATTGGGTTTATAGGTACAAAGATTCTTCATTAAAAGAATACACTTTTAATGGCTTTACTCAGGCAATACAAACTAGAGATTAAAAAATAATTTATCATAAACAAAGAAGCCAATCCAATTAGGATTGGCTTCTTTGTTTTAAATTAAACCTACTTACACGTTCAAATATGACAAGAAAACAACTTTTGATTATCGATAAAACAACTTGTTCAAAATAGTATCTTTGTAACATGAAGGTTGCAATTATTGGAGGAGGAGCTGCAGGTTTTTTTGCAGCATTATCGGCTAAGAAAAATCATCCAAAGGCTGAAGTGATTGTATTTGAGAAATCAGATAAATTATTAAGTAAAGTAAGAATTTCAGGAGGAGGAAGATGTAATGTGACACATGCTTGTTTTAAAGCAAGTGAACTTGCTCGGTTTTATCCTCGAGGATCAAAAAAAATAAAAAAATCGTTTGGAATTTTTAATTCAAACCATACTGTTGCTTGGTTTAAAGAAAGAGGAATAGAGCTTAAAAAAGAAGCAGATAACAGAATGTTTCCAATTACAGATAAATCGATTACGATTATTAATTGTTTTCTAGATGAAGCGCATAAATTAGGTGTTATTATTAAAAGAGAAACTAAAATTGAAAGTATAGAACCTTTTCAAAATCAGATACACTTAAAAATAGATGGGTTTAATTATCCATTTGATAAAGTCATAGTGGCATCTGGAGGGAGTCCCAAATTAACAGGATTAGAATGGTTAAAGAAATTAGGACATGATATAGAATCACCATTACCTTCCTTATTTACATTTAATATTCCCGATGAAGAAATAAGAGCTTATCAGGGTCTTTCTGTGAAGAATGCAACAATACGTGTAACTGGTACAAAGTTAGTTTATGATGGCCCTTTACTGGTGACGCATTGGGGTATGAGTGGTCCTGCTATTTTAAAAACGTCTGCTTGGGGTGCGAGAATATTAGCTGAAAAAAATTACGAATTTGAAATCCTTGTGAATTGGATTGGAAATTCCAACGAAGATGAAACACGCGTTTTGTTGAGTCGTCATTTATATAATTACGGAAAAAAGAAGGTTGGTAATTTAACTCCGTTTGAAATTCCCGCGCGTCTTTGGAAATACATATTAGATAAGTCTGAAATTGAACATCAAAAAATCGCAGGTGATTTAGGGAAGAAGGATAAAAATAAAATTTTAAATACCCTTTTAAATGACGATTATAAAGTGAAAGGTAAAACGACTTTTAAAGAGGAATTTGTTACTTGTGGAGGAGTTTCTTTGAAAGATGTTGACATGAAAACAATGCAAAGTAAAATCGTCCCTAATTTATATTTTGCAGGAGAAGTGTTGGATATTGACGGGGTTACTGGAGGTTTTAATTTTCAGGCCGCTTGGACAACAGGTTTTATAGCAGGGCAATTAGGTTAGTAAGTCTTTTAGTTAAAAAAATTGTTACATCAT
>JAQXEE010000054.1 GCA_029251005.1 Flavobacteriales bacterium
ATTTGTACAATTATAAACCTGACTCAATCAAATATTTTGAAATCAAGCTTCAGGGCGCAACTAGAGTCGGAATAACCGAATCACAAATAACAATAAATAATGAGCATGTTCTAGTATACAATACCCACCTTAGTTATCAAGCAAGTCAATTTAGGGTAGAAGAGGCTAATCTGATTATGAAATGGATTGATAAAAACAACCTAGCTAACATTCCCCGAATTATTCTTGGAGATTTTAATTCTTATCCTGACTCTTCAGGTATGCAGGCTTTTTATGAGGCTGGTTACGGAATTGTTAGAGGAGAAGATAACAAGCCACCTGCTCTAGTTGATCATATTCTATATAGACCTAGGAATAAATGGAAAGTTTTGGAAGCCCATAAACCTGAAAAATATAAAGGATCCGATCACTATCCTGTGTGGGCAAATTTGAAACTTATAGATCCAGTTGGCGACGATGATGACGATGATGACGACGATTATAATTTAGCAGACTCTATCCCTCAAACTAAATTCATTGCGCTTAATGATTTAATTTTAGAGAATGATAGGATCAAATTTCAAGATCAATCAAACTACACACCTGACCATTGGCAATGGGTTTTCGAAGGGGGAACTCCAGAAACAAGTAACCTACAAAACCCTACTATTACATATGAAACTGCAGGGACATTTAACGTATTTCTAACAACTTCAAATACGCTAGGTTCAAATACAAAATGTGAAAGTAAAATGATAACGGTTTCAAAGAAAACAGTATTCTGTGACACAGAAGATTACGATGCTGAAATTCAATATTTCGAAAATGATATAGTCATGTTTAATAATGTTGAGTGGTTAGCAAAAACAGATGTATTAGGTATTACTCCATCCTCAAGCGCAACATCTAATTGGAAGTTCATCAATAACTGTATCGTATCTAATTCTTCAGTGAACAAAGTTTCCACAGCTCTATTTTACCCTAACCCGTTTAGTCATTTAATTAATATTGAAACTCCTCAATCCCTTTTAGGAGCTATTAAAATATATAATGGATATGGAAAATTAATGTCTTTACATAAAATCACAAATACTAAATCAACTTTATTATTGTCTGATCTAAAACCTGGAGTTTACTTTATTGAGCTTAAAAACGGTCATAAAGAAATGTTGATTAAACATTAATATTCTATTTAATTCTATTAATCCTTTTCTTAAAAAGCCCAAGGCAGTTTAAGTTTCAATAAGTTCATTAAGGGAATGAATAGCCCTTTAACTCAAAAAAGGCAGAAAGTAAATTCTTTATAAAATTAACGACCGCGAAACGCTACACAATTTATAACCGAAAGCTTATCGCGCATTGTTTAATTATTCTTTTCTTTGTAACACTAAACTTTTTCAACCTTCAAGTAAAAAATCAAAATGGGATTAGTTAATATAGTTAGTGATTGCTCAAAAAAAGACGCCGAAATGGTTCAGGTTAAACTGAATATCCACGGGGTTAAATCTCAACTAACTGGAGGTAATAAAAAAGGGCACAATATGGAACTTCAAATCAATGAGAACGATTTGGAGAAGGCTATTAAAATTTTGCAGGAGTAATTTTTTCTCCCACAGACGGCACAGACTTTCACAGACTTTGACTTTATTACGATATCTGACTCTCGAAGTTATACTTGCCAGTTGCTTTATTCTTCGCAATTAGTAATTATTGTTTTAAGTTAGCAACCTTATCCCCTTCACGTTATTCCTGCTTAAGCATGAATCTATTCACCAACTAAAACAAAAAAACCTCTTCAACCACAGTCCCCTACAAATTAGGTACTTTTGCACCCTTATTTCAATCAAAAGATTCCTATGAACACATACCAGCAAATAGAAGCCGAAATTCAAAACGCAAATAATATTGTAATAACATCACATAAATTAGCTGATGGTGATTCGGTAGGTTGTTCATTAGGATTACTTCACTTTATTGAAAAACTAGGTAAAAAGGCAGTGATTTGTCATCCTGATCCAGCACCAAAATTTTTATATTGGTTAGATTCCTCTCCTATTGTTTTACTTTGAGAAACCCCTGAAAAGGTTGAGGCTGAAATGAAAAATGCCGATTTGATATTTTGCCTTGACTACAATGCAACAAATCGTCTAGGACCAGAAATGAAGGAAATTCTTGAAGCAGCACCATGTAAGAAGATCATGATTGATCATCACTTAAATCCTGAAGAATTTCCAACTTTAATGATTTCGGAAACTACTGCTTCATCAACTTCTTAGTTGGTTGTTGATTTAATTGAGCAGTCGGGACATTTGGACCTATTAGATGAAAAGATTGGAACCCCATTATACCTAGGAATCTTAACCGATACCGGGAGCTTCAGATTCAACTCTGTTAGTCCGAGAACTCATGAAGTATTAGCAAAGCTTTTAGCAGGAGGCGTTCAGCTAGTGAATTTAACTTTTTTCGAAACTTAAGTGTTCATTCTTAACTTTTAAACAAGGAGTTTTAAAAGTCTACCAATTTAGAAGTAATTCTTCCTAAGTGTATTTTAATGAAAAATTATTAAAACTCTCCCCAACGTTATAATCGTTTAAAAATTTTATTTATTTGTGAAAAAAAACATTAAACTTTAACTGCCTGTTTCACTCTGAATTAAAAATATCCTATTTAATAAAGCTCCTAAATTTTGATTCTAAGTAAGATAAAAGAGGAAGTAGTTTTACATTACTATTTCTAAAGTATACTCTTTCACTGTTTTTTTTGTCTTTTCAATTTCAAAATAAGTAATTGTAAGTTAAATTTCTTTCTAATGCCTTAACTTCTTTAATCCATACACGGGAAAATAGTATCTTTGAGCAAAATTAATGGTATGTCGTTTAAGTTAAATACGATTGAGGAAGCTATCGAAGATGTTAAAAACGGTAAAATAATTATCGTAGTTGATGATGAGGATAGAGAAAACGAAGGTGATTTCCTTTGTGCAGCTCGCTCCGTAACACCTGAGATTATTAATTTCATGGCAACCCATGGTCGAGGTTTAATATGTGCACCATTGGTAGAAGAAAAATGTGATGAATTAGGATTGGAATTAATGGTTCCAAAAAACTCAGCAGCTTACGAAACTCCTTTTACTGTATCTGTTGATCTGAACGGACACGGTTGCACTACTGGGATTTCGGCGGTAGATCGATCAAAAACGATTCAAGCCTTAATTGACCCTAAAATTGGTCCAGATGAATTAGGTAAGCCAGGTCATATTTTTCCTCTAAGAGCAAAAAAATCTGGTGTTTTAAGAAGAGCTGGGCATACCGAAGCAGCAATCGATTTTGCAAGGCTAGCTGGTTTTGAACCTGCAGGAGTTATTGTTGAAATTATGAATGAAGATGGAACAATGGCAAGACTTCCTGACTTAATTAAAATTGCTGAAAAGTTCAAATTAAAAATTGTTTCAATTGAAGATTTAATTTCTTACAGGTTAAAACATGAATCTTCTATAGAAAGACAAATAGATGTTAAAATGCCTACAAAATCAGGAGATTTTGATTTAGTAGCCTTTACTCAGAAAACTGACGGTAAAGAGCATATTGCACTTATAAAAGGAACTTGGGAGGAAAATGAAGCTGTCTTAGTAAGAGTTCACAGCTCATGCGTTACTGGTGATATTTTTGGAAGTTGTAGATGTGATTGTGGGCCTCAACTTGAAAAATCGATGGAAATGATCGAGAAAGAAGGAAAAGGTGTCGTTTTATATATGAATCAAGAAGGAAGAGGAATTGGTTTAATAAATAAACTAAAGGCTTATAAACTTCAAGAAGAAGGGCGAGATACTGTTGAAGCTAACATCGAACTCGGATTTCAAGGTGATGAGCGTGATTACGGTGTTGGTGCTCAAATCTTAAGAAACTTGGGGGTCAGAAAAATGAGATTACTAAGTAACAACCCTAAAAAAAGAGCTGGTTTAGTTGGTTACGGATTAGAGATTGTTGAAAATATTGCTATTGAGATTGAATCAAATGAGCACAACGAGTTTTACTTAGAAACTAAAAAAGTAAAAATGGGTCATGATCTTAAACAGTTTCCTAAAGCTTAATTCTATCCACTACACAATTGTCTAATTTTGATTTAAATACTTGTTTTACCAAATTTAAAACTGATGTTTCAGGTATTAATTTACCAAAAAAGTTTACATTTCCTTTTTACTATCAACCCCACGAGATTGCTGTTTTGGCAGCTAACGAGTTGCAAATATTGATTCAAGAAAAAACTTGGAATCATAATTTTGACACAAATTTACCCGAAGAAAAAGCTGCTGGTAAAATGTTTGGTGTCCTGGTTGTTAAAAATGCCAAAGGAAAACTTGGATATTTATCTGCATTTTCTGGTAAAATGGGAAATCAAGTAGCTTTAAATGGCTTCGTACCACCTATTTTTAATCGATTAAAAACGAACGGTTACTATTTGGCGGGTGAAGAAGAATTAAACCAAATAAACCGAAAAGTTTGGGCGCTTGAGAAGAATGCTGTTTTTAAATCATGGAAGGATTTATTAGTTAAAGAAACAACATACTCATCTGTTGTTATCAATACTGAAAAACAATCTATTAAAGAAAATAAAAACCTCCGAAAAAACATCAGAGACAATCAAGAATTAACTTCTACATTAACACAAAGGTTAGGTCAAAAAAGTATTCATGATCAGTTAAGATTTAAAAGAATCAAAAAGTTTTGGAAAGGTCGATTGACTTTTATTCAATCTAAATGTGATGAGTTCCAAAACGAAATTGATCGCTTTAAGAATCAAAGAAAAGCAATGTCTATTTCGCTTCAAAAAAAGTTATTTAGCGATTATAAATTTCTAGATGCAAATAATGAATTTGAAACACTTTGGAACATCTTTAAAAATACTCCAACACGCATTCCACCTTCAGGAGCTGGAGATTGTTGCGCACCTAAATTATTACAATTTGCTTATCAACAAAAATTTGAGCCGATTGCTCTTGCAGAGTTCTGGTGGGGTGTTTCTCCAAATTCCATCATTAGAAAGCATAATTACTTTTATCCTGCTTGTCGCAGTAAATGTGAACCAATATTGGGGCATATGCTTAAAGGTTTAAATGTTGATGTTAATCCAATGCTTTCAAAGCCCGATACTATTGGAGAGATTGAAGAGATTTTTCAAGATTCCCATATTTTAGTCATTAATAAACCTGCTGAATTGTTATCAATACCGGGCAAGAATATTAAAGATTCAGTACTAACGCGTTTAGAAATTAAATACTTGAATCAATTTCGACCGCTTCTATTGCACCGTTTGGATATGTCAACCTCCGGAATAATGATTTTCGCAAAATCAAAAAGAGCTCATAAACATTTACAAAAACAGTTTTTAAATCGAACTTTGAAGAAAAGGTACATTGCATTGCTGGATGGTGAACTTGAGAATAAAGAGGGTTCTATTGATCTTCCGCTAAGAGTTGATTTAGATAATAGACCATATCAAATGGTATGTTATGAACACGGTAAGGCTTCGCTTACCGAATACAAAGTTATCTCTATTAAAGATGGAAAAACCCTTATTCACTTTCATCCTATAACCGGAAGAACACATCAATTAAGAGTACATGCAAGTCATGAATTAGGCTTGAATAGATCTATTGTTGGCGATGATTTGTATGGCAAAAAGTTGAATAGATTACATTTACATGCAGAAAAAGTTCAGTTTACCCATCCCGTTAATCAAGAAAAGTTAATGTTTGAAGTAAAAGCAGATTTTGTTTAATTCGGATTAATTAAATCTCCTAAGATCTCTTTTAATGGTCTTACTTTATGAATGTGCTCAATTGCAGGACCTGCACACCAAACGGTCTGATAAGTTGCTTTGAATGCTGATTTTCTAATCTTTTTCATTCCCCTTAAAGCAACAAAAAGTTTAATCCATTTTTTTAAAGTCTTATTCTTATTCATTAATTTCTCCCACCAGGCTGCTTTAGTTCCAATACTTTGTACATAAGGCGTATTTATAACTGTTAAGTGTGAACCTGATAGCTTAGTAGATAAAACAATATCTTTTTCACCATAATCTATTAAAGCTTGTTTGTATTCATTTGAAATTGGAGCTTCACTTGAAGCTAAAAATATTGTTCCCACAGAAACTCCACACGCGCCAAAATTAATGGCTTGATTTACGTCGTTTACATTTGTTACGCCACCCGCAGAAATTATAGGAATTGAAATGTTTTGATTCAATTCTTTAATAAGCTGATCAAAATCATCTGGTCCACAATGACCACCTGCTTTATTGTTTACTGCAATAACAGAATCAGCTCCCATCTCTTCAACTTTTTGAGCATATTTCAAATCCACTACATCGCAAAAAACTTTGATACCTAATGGTTTGCAAGTTTTAATTGTTTCAGCAGGACTCCCTAAGGACGTGATAATAAAGTCTACTTTCTCTTCTGCAAGTAATTTAAGTTGGCTTAAGTATTTTGGGTTGGAATTATTTACGATTAGATTAATTCCAAAAGGTTTATTTGTTTTAGATTTTATCGATTTTATTGCTTTAATTAGTTCTTCATTCGTCCTGTAATTTAATGCAGGAATGGCAGCTGTTGCACCAGCTTTACATGCTTCTACCACCATTTCAACATTGGACACCAAAAACATCGGTGCAACTATAATTGGATGTTCTATTCCTAATATTTCATTAAGTAGCTTTCTCATATTTAATTACACAAACGTAATTTTATGTGTGAAGGTTCGTTATTCAAAACTTAATATCGATTGTTTAATAATTCCAACACATTGCTTCAGCTCTTCTCTAGTGATTACTAAAGGTGGAGCAAATCGTATAATGTCACCATGAGTTGGTTTTGCTAACAATCCGTTCTCTGCCATTTTCAAACAAACATCCCAAGCCTCTTTACCATTTTTAGGTTGAATAACAATAGCATTTAATAATCCCTTTCCTCTAACGAGTTTGATCATATCGGAGTTTATTTTTCTTAACTCTTCTCTTAAAAACACGCCTAACTTTTCTGCTTTCTCCGCAAGGCATTCATCCTTAACCACTTTTAAAGCTGCTGTTACGACAGCGCAAGCGATTGGATTCCCTCCATAGGTTGACCCATGAGTACCTGGAGTAATCACTTCCATTATATGATTATCTGCTAAAACACACGAAACTGGATAAAGACCTCCTGATATTGCTTTTCCTAATATTAATATATCTGGTTTTACATTTTCATGATCACATGCTAAAAGCTTTCCCGTTCTTGCTATTCCAGTTTGAACCTCGTCAGCAATAAACAAAACATTATTTTCTTTACAAATTTTAAAGGCCTCCATTAAATAACCTTCATCCGGTAAAAAAACACCAGCTTCACCTTGAATTGGTTCAACCAAAAATGCGGCAACGTTAAAATCTATCAAAGCTGTTTTTAAGCATTTCAAATTGTTGTAGGGAATCGAACTTATTCCTGGTGTGTACGGGCCAAAGTTACCTTTTGCATCAGGATCATTTGAAGCCGATATTATGGTAATTGTTCTTCCGTGAAAATTATCTCCGCAAACTATAATTTTTGCATTGTTGCTTGGAATTCCTTTTT
The DNA here is from genome assembly GCA_029251005.1 of Flavobacteriales bacterium. Taxonomy (GTDB): domain Bacteria; phylum Bacteroidota; class Bacteroidia; order Flavobacteriales_C. The sequence goes on from JAQXEE010000054.1 coordinate 7,586, forward strand.
TCTCGTAGCCCCATTTTCGAGCAATTTTTATAGCAGTTTCAACAGCTTCTGCTCCTGTATTCATAGGCAGTACTTTATCGAAACCAAAATAATTAGTAATGTATTCGGAAAATTCTACAAATGCTTCACTATGAAATGCTCTAGAAGTTAAGCCTAATTTTGAAGATTGATCAATAAGTGCTTTTACAATTTTTGGATGACAGTGTCCTTGGTTCACTGCAGAATATGCAGAAAGGAAATCAAAATACTTTTTTTTGTCAACATCCCAAACAAATACTCCTTTCCCCTCAGTTAAGACGACAGGCAATGGATGATAATTTTGTGCACTAAATTTATTTTCTTTTTGAATATGTTGTTTCGTTATGTCCATGATCGAAATTTTAACAATATGTATACTCAGAGACTTAATCTCTCCTAAATTTAAACTATATTAAAGTATACTATTTTAATTTTTTTAATGAGACTCTATACACAATTACTTTCATTACTTATTTTTGTTACAGTTGTTGCTTGTCAGGCACAATTGGATAACAAGACGAAAGCGCACAAAACTATGAACAAAGAAAACTACAGAGATTTAAACGAAGAGGAAAAAAGAGTAATTATAAATAAAGGAACCGAATATCCATTCACGGGTGAATACAATAGCCTTAAAGAAGCCGGAGTATTCCATTGTAAACAATGTAACACTCCCCTATTTAAATCGGAAGATAAATTTGATAGTGGAAGCGGGTGGCCAAGTTTTGATGATGCTATTGAAGGAAACGTGAAGGAAATTCCTGATAACGATGGGCGAAGAGTTGAAATAGTTTGTAATACTTGCGGTGGACATTTAGGACATGTTTTTAGAGGTGAGGCATTAACCAACAAAAGCACAAGACACTGTGTTAATTCAATTAGTTTGTCGTTTGAACCCACTGATGAATCACCAAGAGATACAGCTGTTTTTGCAAGTGGATGTTTTTGGGGAACCGAATATCATTTACAAAAAATGAATGGTGTAATTGATACAAAGCCGGGTTACATTGGTGGTCATGTTAAAAATCCAGGTTACCGTCAAGTGTGCTCTGGTTTAACGGGCCATGCAGAAGCAGTAAGAGTGATATTCAATCCTAAATTAGTTCGCTATGAAGAACTCGCAAAAATATTTTTCGAAACGCATGATCCTTCCCAAGTTGATGGCCAAGGTCCAGATATAGGAAATCAATACAGATCTGAAGTTTTTTACTACAATGAAGAACAAAAACAGATTATTAAAAACTTAATAAAGCAATTAGAATCTAAAGGAATTAATGTCGTTACGCGATTAACGAAAGCCACTACCTTTTGGGTTGCAGAAGATTATCATCAAGATTATTATACTAAAACAGGTAAACAACCTTACTGTCATATTTACCAAAAAAAGTTTTAAATAGCTAAACTAAACCCATTGACTATACTTTATAGTATTCAATTTATTCAGATAAAAAAACTTCTAAATTCTAAACAGTATTTTATGAAATATATTTTAACATTTGCAGCGCTGCTTGTTAGCTTTGTTGGATTTGCTCAAAACAGTGATGAATTTGCGTCAAAGGCAAAAATTGAATTTGAAAACGATAATCTTAAAGAATC
>JAQXEE010000055.1 GCA_029251005.1 Flavobacteriales bacterium
GTTGAGTTTTATTTACTTCTCTAAAAGAAATTTATGACCTATTTTTAATAAATAGTTAAGGAGTTAATTGCTTTTTAACATAGAAGACAATTACCCTAACCGTTATAATGAATTATAAAAAAAATGGGATCTAAATCTAAAGAAGTAAATGAACAAATTGAATTTGGACTTGACTTAATAGACCCAAATGAAAAAGTAGAGATAAACTTAAAAGACTTAGTTCATATCTATAAAACCTTTGAAGAATTTAATCGCTTTTTTCACCAACCAAGTCATTGCAAAAACATCACAGACCTAGCAACTTATCTTGGAAACAGAGACCAGGGAGCTTATTCAGTAATTCATAAAATGTATTATAAGTTACTTGACAAGTACCTTGACGAAGATTTAAAAGACAAAATTGGAGAAGGTGAGTTAAATAACCCAAAACATCCTTATTATTACAAATAAGCAACTCATTATAACACGAAAGTAATTGCAAAAGCTTTGGATTGTTTCTTTGCTCTTTCAAAACTTCATCTTAACTTTCCGTTGCCTACACTATAGACAAGTACCGCTAGCGCGTTACCTTGTCTAAAGCTTAAGCCAATTACTTTAATCGTTGTATGCAATTGCCTAAATAGTTAATGAAAAAATTACAAATAATTTCCATTATTTTTTATCTACTAATTTTACTTCAAGGTTTTGTATTAACAATGCCGTTAGCACTTTGGCTAATTTTTGCGTGTTTTGACTTTTGGACTATTGACCAATTAATTTCAGTTCTAGCAATTTCAGGATTAATATTAAACATGACTAAATTCATTAATAATTTCATTGTGAAAATATTATCATTCCTTTTAATGCTTTTACCAGTTTTAATTGGATTACATGAAGTTAAAATTGACTTCCTCAACTATTTACCATTCCAAATTCCTTTTGTTTTATTTGTAATCACTTATTTAACATTCATTTTTTACTCAAATAATAAACTGCATACAACACAAAAGTGCTATGTAAAGCAACTTCACGCAGAATAAGATTTTAAAATCTTAAATGAGGGTTCTATTTTAAAGATAAAAAATTTCTTGTTGTTATTAGTCTGTTAACTTGTGAATAAGTGCGTTATGGCCTTGTGTGAAGGACAGACTTATACACAAATTAACAGACAGCTCAGCCAATGCTAAACTGTTTCTAGTTTGGTTTTAAATTCTGTAGGATCAAGCTGCTATGTGCGATCACTCCTTTTAACGGAGGTCGAAGTTTCCTGTGAAATCATACAAAATGAGGTGCGAATGCTAATTGTGCCTATCAAGTAAATTGAAAGCATTTTGTGTTTTGCGCTATCCCCTTTGTTTCAGATCATACAGATGTTAAACATCTATTTATATTTTAATCTTGTATTCCTAACTCATAAGGTTCTTTGTTTTTAAGTACAAATCGTACTCGGTTTAATAGTTTTCTTGCCACCTTTATAATTGCTTTTTTTCCATTTATTTTCCCTGCATGACTTATATAATATTGCATCATCGCTGGATCTTTCCTGATTGCTTGCCAGGAAGCTTCAACTAACATTGTTCGAACCCAATTGTTCGCTCGATAAGTCATTCCTCTACTCTGTTCTGATTCTCCACTATTATGACTCATCGGCATTAAACCAACATAACTGGATAAGTGATTCAGATTCTTAAATCGAGTTATATCTCCGAGTTCACTAATAATAGCAACAGCTGTTAATTGACCTATTCCGGGGATCGTTCGAAGTAAATTATAATCTACTTTATAATGTCGTCTTGCATGTTTCTTAATATCTATAGCCAGTATTCTTATTTGGTTTTTATTGAATAGGTAGTTTTGATATAGATTCTCTAAAACTTGAGTTCCATTAGTGGTACTCATTTCTAAACCTGCCAACCAATCTTCAAATGAATTACTCCAACTCGCTACATCAAAATCTTCTGGAATTTCAATTCCATGATACATTAAGGAAGATTTGATGCGTTGTTTTGCTCGTCGTAAATCTTTTTGAAAGATCGTTCGCTGACGAACAAAACTACGAAACTCTTCGTGTACTCGATCAAACACATAAATCCCTTTCAGCTCTCCGTTTCTTAATCCTTTTGCTATTTTCCGACTATCTACTTTATCCGTTTTGGTAGTCTTCTCTTTATTACTACTTGGAACATCTGCTGGGTTTATGACTATGTTTTTAATCCCTAGTTCGTTCAACTCTCGATGATGACCATAACCACTAAATCCACATTCATAAGCACTTAAATAAGTACCTCCTGGAAAATGTTTGTTTAAATATTTATGAACCACCTTTGGATTAGGCGGACTGTTAAAAGTTCGGTGCTCCAATTCATCTAGCAAAATGGTAACACTCCAACTCTTTTTATGAACATCTAATCCAACATAGATATTCTTTCCTGTAAAATCTATACTTTTACCTTGCATAAGCTATTGTTTTAATTTGTTTTGGCGAACACCCAATTTAGGGTTTTAAAACTTAAGGCTTATGCGCTTTTACATAGGAGCTAATTTCAAAAGCTTTGGGTAGGTTCTCCCCTTTTATTTATCTTCGGTGCGTAAGCAATTTTCCTACGCCATAGACAAGTTCCGCTGCGCGTCACATTGTCTAAAGCTTCAGAAAATTACACTAAACGTTAAAATGATAATTGCGAAACATTTACTTATTGCTTTTTCTATATTGATAGCTTATTCATGTATAGATGAGAAAATACCCACATTGAACATAAAAAAAGATGGAGCAATAGGGTGGAAAGAAAAAGAAGAATGTAACATTATTTATTCTGATTCTCAAAATATAGATGAGCTAAAAGCAAAAATAAAATGCCGCGGTGGAATGTCTAGTAAGTACTATAAACATTCGTTCTCTCTGGAATTAAAAAACAAATATTCGCTTGCTAAGTTATCACATGATGATGATTGGATAATTAATGCAAACTATATAGATAAGACGTTTATGCGTCATAAAATTAGCTACGATCTTTTTAGAGAAATGAATTCTGAAAATGTTGCATCAAAAAGCGGTTATATAAACGTTAGTATAAACGATAAATATGAAGGCTTATACCTTCTTATGGAGGAAATAAATGCTTCAATGATTGGCTTAAATAAGAACGATACAATGGCAATGTTATTTAAAGACCCTCCTATCTTTAAAAAAGAAAGAATGACCAATGATCAAAATTCATTAAATTACTACCAACAGAAATATCCAAAAATAAATAAATTAGATAAAGCTTATTATATAAAGGAGTTTATAGATTTCTTATTCAATACAAGTGATAAAGCATTTTCAAAAAAAATTGATTCTTGGGTCGATATTTCAAATGTAATAGACTGGCATATTATTCTACTATTCTCAAACAATGGAGACGGGATTATGAAGAATTTTTATCTATATAAGATAGATAAAAACACACCATTCAAGTTTGCAATATGGGATTATGACCATTCATTTGGTAGGGACGGAGATAATGAGCGTAATTTAATGGAAAGAGAACTTGATTGTAATAGGGCAATTTTATTAGAAAGATTATCAAAAATATCAGAGATTGGTTATTTATTTAAACTAAAAAGAAGATGGTTTGAATTAAGAAAACAAAATATAATATCATTTGAAAATTTCGACAAACATATTAATAATAATGACAAACGGATTAATAAAGAGGTAGATAAAAACTTTGAAAAATGGCCACTTAATAGTAAATGGTATTACGATGACAATGATTATAACCAGGAACTTGATTTAATGAAAGATTTTGTAAAAGTAAGGATTAATCAACTTGACGAATACTTTAACAATTTATATATAAAATAAGGGAGAGAAAAATTTAATTTCAAAACTTTTGAGTGTGTTTCATATAAACTTCATAACTTTCAATCCATTGTCTCACACTTCCGACACATCTTACTAACTCTGACGTGTCAAAAGCTTCAGATTGTATGTTTAAAAAATGAAACATAATCTTCTGTAATCTCTAATTACAAAT
>JAQXEE010000061.1 GCA_029251005.1 Flavobacteriales bacterium
ATAAGTACAATAATCAAATATATAGTTACCAAAAACTAATTAGAAAAAGCTATCCTAAATACAGTTTCTGGAAAGAACACTTTGGCCAATCTCAAGAAAGAATGAGACTTGAACTTGATAGTATTAAGCCTTAATTTCTATTCTCATATTTGCAGATCAATTATAGAGATTGAACAGGTTCTCAACTATTTTAACAATCTTTTATTATAAACCCCAGCCGTTTATTCTAAATTATTAGATAGTCTTTTTAATTCTATGTAGTCAGCAACAATCTCCGTTACAATCCAAAAAGTTCAACAGCATTTTTTGTTGTAACTTCACTAACTGTTTTTAAACTTTCGCCTTTTACTTCTGCTAATTTTTCGGCGATATAAAGTAAATATGACGATTCATTTCTCTTACCTCTTTTAGGAGTTGGAGCTAAATAAGGCGAATCAGTTTCTAATACCAGTTCAGATAACGGAACTTGTTCAATCACTTTACCTAATCCTGATTTTTTAAACGTTAAAACTCCGCCAATACCCATTTTAAAACCGCCGTAACTCATGATTTTTTCTGCCTCCTCAATTCCACCAGTAAAACAATGTAAAACACCTGTTAAGGCTTCATCATTCTCTTCATCTAGGAGGTCAAAAATCTCCTGGAAACTTTCCCTTGCATGAATTGCTATTGGTTTCCCGAGTTCTTTTGCCCAAAGAATTTGTTGCCTGAAAGCATCTTGTTGAATCCCTAAAGTTGTTTTATCCCAATATAAATCGATTCCAATTTCCCCAACTGCACAATAATCTCGTCGGTCAAACCAAGATTTACAAATATCTAATTGTTTTTTATAATCATCCTTCACGTAACAAGGATGGATTCCCATCATGCTTTTAAAATAACCTGTGTTATCGTCCTCTAGCTGATGCATTCGATCAATTGAATCTAAGTCTACATTCGGCATTAAAACCTGCTGCACACCATTGTCTTTAGACCGCTGAATTACTTCGGTTAAATCTTCTTCAAATTGGCTTGAGTAAAAGTGGGAATGTGTATCGATTAACATGGTACAAAGGTACTTAACTGTTTTGGTTATTGCATGTCTGACTTATTAAAACTATGTCTTTACAAGAGAAAGTAAACGGGCTTAGCACTACTCTTGAAAATATACGCGTTTAACTCGTGCTGAGATGCCTGTTAGGGCTTCATAAGTGATTGTGTCCATTAACTTAGCGAACTTTTGAATGGGTAATTCTTTCCCAAAAACCAACACTTCATCACCTTCTTCTACGTCGATATCGGTAACATCTAGCATACACATATCCATACATACATTTCCGATAATTGAGGCTTTTTTGCCTTTAATCAACATATACCCTTTTCGTTTACCTAAACTTCGACGTAAACCGTCGGCATAACCAATTGGAACTGTTGCTATCGTGATTTCTTTGGTGGGCATTTCCATTCTAGCATAACCTACCGAATCGTGCGCTGGAATGTGTTTTATTTGAGAGATAGTTGTTTTTAATTCACTAACGGGCTCTAATTTGGATTGATGAACTGGGAATGGACTTATTCCATACATCCCAATTCCTAATCTTACCATATCAAATTGAGCTTCTGGGATACTAACTGCTCCTGCCGAATTCACAATATGACGGATGATATCTCCGCCTAGGTTCTCTATCAATTTTTGACTCAACTCATCAAACAGTGTAATTTGTTGCTTCGTAAAAGCTTTATGCAAAGGATCATCTGCAGTTGCTAAATGACTGAAAACACTTTTTACGCAGATGAATTTATTGTTTTTAATATGAATAATTAGCTTATGTAAATCAGATTGATCAAACCCTAAACGATGCATTCCTGTATCTAACTTAATATGAACTGGATATCCACTCGTTTCATTGTAACCGCTTCGCTTTAATGCCTGAATAAACAATTCAAATACTTTAAAACTATAAATTTCTGGTTCTAGTCGGTTTTGAATCATGATATCATAACCATGTTGCTCCGGATTCATTACCATAATTGGAATCGTAATTCCAGCTTTTCTTAATTCAACTCCTTCATCAGCGTAAGCAACCGCTAAATAATCTACCAAATTATATTGTAAAACATTCGCAATCTCAAACGAACCGCTCCCATATGAAAAAGCTTTAACCATTGCCATCACTTTAGTTTCTGGTTTGATTTGAGCTTTAAAATAATTCAAATTATGTATAACGGAATTCAAGTTAATTTCAAGCACCGTTTCATGTACACGTTTTTGAAAAAGTGCACTAATTTGTTCAAAACCAAAAGGCCTTGCCCCTTTTAATAAAATGGTTTCATTTTTAAATTGAGAAACATCTACTGATTGAACAAACGTACTTGTTGAATCATAAAACTTAGCATTACTTGGAAAACAACTCTTTTGTAAGCTGATATTTTTCCCAATTCCTATGATCTTTTTTATGCCTTTAGAATCCAATAAATTTGCAACAGATTTATACAATTCATCATCTAATTTACCAGATTGTAATATATCCGATAGGATAATAGTTTTATTTGGCTGTTGCTTTTGCTGTACCATAAAATCAAGAGCAATCTCTAAACTTCCAAAATCTGAATTATAATAATCGTTAATAACTGAACAGTGATTTAACCCTTCTTTTAACTCTAATCGCATTGCAATTGGCGCTAACGATTTCATTCGTTTATTTACCCAATCATTAGTGTATCCTAAATGTAAAAGTGTCGCCCAACAAGTGATACAATTTTCAATACTTGCGTCATCAATAAAAGGAATTGTAATTTTAATAAAATCGTTTTTATAAACGGCTTGAATTATAGTATCTACCTCTCCTTTATCTAATTTCCCAACCATTAAATCAGCTGGTAATTTTTTACTCCAAGAAAAAATATTGAGTTGCTGGTATTGAGTTTTCTTGGTTAACACATTTTGAAGAGGTAAAAAATCTCTACAATAGATAAGATCCTGAGATTTTTCAAATAATCTTAATTTTTCTTTTGCCTTTTCATCCCAATTTTTAAACCCCTCATCGTGCGCTCCTCCTAAATTGGTGATAATACCAACAGTTGGTTGAATCATAAATTCCAATGCACCCATTTCACCAGGTTTGGAAACACCTGCTTCAAAAATTCCAAAATTATGCGAGTTATCAATATTCCATAAACTTAATGGAACACCTACTTGAGAATTATAACTTTTAGGGCTTCGCACAATATTATACTCTTCTTTTAGTAATTGGTAAAGCCACTCTTTTACTATCGTTTTACCGTTACTGCCCGTAATTCCTATGGTTGGGAATGTATATGATTTTCGATGTTTATGGGCTAACAACTGAAGCGTATTAAGGGTGTTGGGCACTTTAATAACCCATGAACCGTTGACACTGTTCACGTTTATTTCTTCATCAACAATAAATGCTCTGATTCCCTTTTGATAAGCCTCATTTAAAAAATGATGCCCATTATGTCGATCACCTTTTACAGCTAAAAATACCGATTCGGTAGGGTTAGAAACCCTCCTGCTGTCAATTAACAACGTTTTTATCGCTATAGAGTCAGCTCCTTTTTGAAGCAAATCACCTTCGCTTAAATTAACAATATCCTGTATTAAATAGGGAAGATCCATTACAGCAAAAATAATCATTTATTATATTCTTATTTTTATAGTTAATTTTTAATTTGATAATTAAAAGCTTTTACTTTCATACTTAATTACGAATACGATACTTTTTTCTGACTTTTAATTTCCAATCATAATCTGCTGTAAGCAAGATTAAGAATCAAAAATTTTCTTTTGGGCTATAAATAAAATGATTGTAACTCCACAAACGAGGCTATTTGAAACTTCAACATGATACAATTTCTGATCAGAGTAAATCAAATTAATGAAATGTGGTAAAATATAGCGCACAAAAAACCCGCTCCTTAACAAGGAACGGGTTTGATATTTTATAACTGCGAGTTAAATCACAGTCAATTATTTTTCTTCCGAAACGGTAGAAGCTTTTAAAAAGTCTCTATTCATTCTCGCAATATTATCTAAAGAAATCCCTTTAGGACACTCAACCTCACAAGCTCCAGTGTTCGTACAGTTACCAAAACCGAGCTCATCCATTTTTCCAACCATATTTAATGCTCTTCTGTTAGCTTCAACTTTACCTTGAGGTAATAATGAAAATTGGGAAACTTTTGCTGAAACATATAACATTGCTGATCCATTTTTACAAGTGGCAACACATGCTCCACAACCAATACAAGTTGCTGCATCAAAAGCCTTATCTGCATCTCTTTTAGGAATCGGTATTGCATTTGCATCCTGGGTATTTCCTGAAGTATTTACAGACACATAACCACCTGCTTGCTGAATTTTATCAAATGCACTTCTATCAACAACTAAATCTTTTACCACTGGAAAACCAGCTGACCTGAAAGGTTCAATCGTAATCGTGTCACCGTCCTTAAACATTCTCATGTGTAACTGACAAGTTGTTACTTTTCTATCAGGTCCGTGCGCTTCACCGTTTATATACAAAGAACACATTCCGCAAATACCTTCCCTACAATCATGATCAAAGGCTACAGGAACAATTCCTTTTAAAATTAAACTTTCATTTAATACATCTAACATTTCAAGGAAAGATGAATCAGGACTAATATCACTTATTGGATAAGTTTCAACAGCTCCTTTGGCTTTTGAATCTTCTTGTCTCCAGATTTTCAGTGTTAAATTCATAACGCTTATCTCTTTATGGCCTTGGCCTATTTGTAACTTCTTTGTTTTAATTCAATATCGTTAAACTCTAAAGCTTCTTTATGAAGTACCGCATCACTTGGCTCTCCTTTGTATTCCCAAGCTGCAACGTATCTGTAATTAACATCATCCCTTAGAGCTTCTCCATCTTGTTCTCCTCCTACCTCAACAGACTCTTCACGGAAGTGACCTCCACATGATTCGTTCCTGTCTAAAGCATCTTTAGCAAATAATTCTCCTAGTTCTAAGAAATCGGCAACTCTACCAGCTTTTTCTAATTCAGGATTCAAACCGTTGGCAGTTCCTAGAACCCTAACATCTTTGTAAAATTCTTCCCGAATTTGTTTAATTTCAGCAATTGCTTCATTAAGACCTTTAGCGTTTCTAGACATTCCAACTTTGTCCCACATTACCTTTCCTAAACGTCTGTGGAAATGATCAACTGATTTTGTTCCGTTGTTATTAATAAAGAAATCTATTTGTTTTTTAACAGCAGCTTCAGCTTCAGAAAACTCAGGAGTATCAGTAGGTATTTCACCTGTTCTAATCTCTTTCGCTAAGTAATTACCGATTGTATAAGGCAATACAAAATATCCATCCGCTAGCCCTTGCATTAAAGCGGAAGCTCCTAGCCTATTAGCTCCATGCTCTGAAAAGTTTGCTTCACCAGCAGCATAACAACCTTCAACAGTAGTCATTAAGTTGTAATCAACCCAAACACCACCCATTGTATAATGAACAGCTGGGTAAATTTTCATTGGTAAAACATATGGATTCTCATCTGTAATCTTCTCATACATTTGAAACAAGTTACCGTATTTAGACTCGACAACTTTCGTTCCCAATTTAATAACTAACGCCTCATCTTCAGTATTTAAACCATTAATACTTGCTTCAGTTTTACCATATCTTTTGATTGCTGCTGCAAAATCTAAATACACAGCTTCACCAGTATTGTTAACTCCAAAACCAGCATCACATCTCTCTTTAGCAGCTCTTGAGGCAACGTCACGGGGTACTAAGTTTCCAAACGCAGGATATCTTCTTTCTAAATAATAATCTCTATCCTCTTCAGAAAGGTCTATTGCTTTTTTCTTTCCTTCTCTAATTGCTATGGCGTCCTCTTTTTTTGCAGGAACCCAAATACGACCATCGTTACGCAGTGACTCAGACATCAACGTTAATTTAGCTTGGTCATCACCTGAACGAGGAATACAAGTTGGGTGAATTTGAGTGTAACAAGGGTTCGCAAAAAAAGCTCCCTTTTTATGTATTTTCCAAGCTGCAGAAACGTTAGATCCCATTGCATTAGTAGACAAGAAGAATACGTTACCGTAGCCTCCTGATGCAATAACTACAGCGTGAGCAGAATGTCTTTCTATTTCTCCAGTTACCAAGTTTCTAGCAATAATTCCTCTTGCCTTACCATCAACCTTAACCAAATCCATCATTTCATGACGGTTATGCATCCTGATTTTACCTTTGTTAATTTGCCGATTCATTGCAGAATACGCACCCAACAATAATTGCTGACCTGTTTGCCCTTTTGCATAAAAAGTACGTGAAACCAAAACACCACCAAATGAACGGTTATCTAAAAGTCCACCATAATCACGCGCAAAAGGAACACCTTGCGCAACACATTGATCAATAATGTTTGTGGATACCTCTGCTAAACGATAAACGTTTGCCTCTCTACTTCTATAATCGCCACCCTTTACTGTATCATAAAACAAACGGTAAGTAGAATCACCATCGTTTTGATAATTTTTTGCGGCATTAATACCTCCTTGTGCGGCTATTGAATGCGCACGTCTAGGAGAATCTTGGTAACAAAATGCTTTTACATTGTATCCCATTTCAGCTAAAGATGCAGCAGCAGAACCTCCTGCTAAACCAGTACCAACAACAATAACGTCAATTAAACGCTTATTTGCTGGGTTTACAACATCAATATTATTTTTATGTTTAGTCCATTTATCCTTAATTGGACCATCTGGTACTTTTGAATCTAAAACTGACATATCTATAAATCTTTTTTAGTGTGCTGAAACTAATGCATGAAACCAAACTATCAGAGCAAATAACAATGGTACTATTACCGAATATGCCTTTCCAATTTTAACTAAAGTTGGTGTATACTTTCCGTGACGAAATCCTACAGACTGAAACGTAGAAGCAAATCCATGTGCTAAATGCAATCCTAAAAAGGTAAATGCAATTGTGTAAACTGAAGCTTTAGCAAGTCCCCTTGTTCCTGAAAACTTACCTACAAGCTCGTGGTGATATCTAAAACCTTCAATTCCATCCTCTAAACCTGACCAATCTTGATTAACAAATTTTGTAACTACTTCTGGAATCCAAAAATCAATGAAGTGCACTACTAAAAATGCTAAAATCGTTAAACCGGTGAAAATCATATTTCTACTAACCCACGAAGAATTTGCAGCTTGATTATCTACCACATAAGCAATTGGACGTGCTTTTTTATTTTGAATGGTTAAAACAATACCCATTATATAATGGATTATAATACCACCAATCAAAACCGGCTGCAGGGCAAATTGAACAATCCCATTTGTTCCCATAAAATGGGAAACCTCATTAAATGAAGTAGGACTAATTACTGATAATAGATTAATTATTAAATGTTGGAGTAAGAATACCAAAAGAAATAGACCAGAAAGTGCCATGACAAGCTTTCTACCTATTGATGATTTTACCAAGCCAGAATTACTCATAAGTTTATAATTTTGAAACATTATTCATAGTACAAATTTACAACCTTTGAATTACAAAACCTTATTCGTCTTATTTGAGTATAAAAATTCTACCATATTTTTAGAGCCTTTATCCTGTTTAAATGTTTCTAAAAAGCCTATATTTAGGAAGACTAAGACACATTTCAGCTATTTTTAAAGCTGTAAAAAAGAAGGCTTAATTTAGATGCAATCTAAACAAGGTTAAAATGAACGTAAAATACAATAAAATCAACAAAAATTTATTTATTCTCAACAGAAATAAGCTCTGTAAAGAACTAAAGAACAAATCTCTTGCAATTTTTCATTCAAATGATGAAATGCCTAGAAACGGTGATTGCTACTTCCCATTCAGACAAAATTCTGATTTGTTTTATTTATCAGGTATTGATCAAGAACACACAATTTTAATAGTTTTTCCGGATTGTCCTGATCCTGCATACAGAGAGGTACTTTTTGTTCGTAAAACAAACGAACACGTAAAAATTTGGGAAGGTCACAAGTACACAAAAAAAGAAGCCACAGAAATTTCAGGAATTAAAGCTGTTTTTTGGATAGAGAACTTTGACAGTATCTTTAAAATGCTCGTAAATTGGACCGAGAATATTTATGTTAATGAAAACGACAGAGCCAACTCAGATATTGAATCAAGAAATTTTAGATTTACAAAAAAAATAAAAGAAAAATTTGCTGCTCATAATTTAGAAAGGACTGGCCCTCTTTTAACAAAACTTAGATCGCTCAAATCAGAAACTGAAGTAGACCTTATAAAACATGCATGCTCCATTACAGAAAAGGCATTCAGAAGAGTTTTAAAGTTTATTAAACCAAATGTTTGGGAATATGAAATTGAAGCTGAGATAACACATGAATTTGTTCGAAATAGAGCAAACGGACATGCTTACACTCCAATTGTTGCATCTGGATCAAACGCTTGCTGTTTACATTATATAAATAATAATACACAATGTAAAGAAGAAGAGCTGATTTTAATGGATTTTGGAGCAGAATATGCAAATTACGCCTCGGATTTAACTAGAACAGTTCCTGTTTCTGGAAGTTTCTCTACACGACAAAAAGAGGTATATCAAGCAGTATTAAACGTAATGAAAGCTGCAACTCAATTATTAGTTGTAGGTAATGTTTTAGACTCTTACCATAAAAAAGTTGGTGTTTTAATGGAAAAAGAGTTAATAAAGCTTGGGTTGTTGAAAGCCACTGAAGTAAAAAATCAAGATCCGTTAAAACCGCTGTATAAAAAATACTTTATGCACGGAACTTCACACTTTATGGGGTTAGATGTTCATGATGTAGGGAATAAACGTGAAACATTTAAATCAGGAATGGTTTTCACCTGTGAACCTGGAATATATATCAAAGAAGAGAATTTAGGAATAAGAATAGAAAACGACTATTTAATAACTGACAATGGCCCTGTAAATTTAATGGCTAATATTCCAATTGAAATTGATGAAATTGAAGCTTTAATGAACGTTTAATTTAATAAAGACTTATCAAAAAAGCTAAATGGTATGGACCATTTAGCTTTTTTTAATCAACAGGTATCGAATTGATTTACAATCTTATTTGTGTAAAGCGTACCCCATAGAAACTCCGAACAACCAACCATGGTTATCAGGAATCGCATATAAATTAACTGGAATGTTCATGTTACCAGCTTTAAAGCTTTTTCCTACTGCCCAAACCCAACCCGCTTGTAATAAGTACTTACCTCTATCATCTAACCTTTTAACAAATTTCCCTTCAAAGTTTGTCGCGTCTGATTTTAAAACCCATTCACCATCTACCATAGTACCAAGAGCTGCCTTTTTAAATCTGAATATCGGACCAAAGCCTACTTCTATTCCATATTTCGAACTTCTAAAACCATTTAAAAATGATGCTGCTGGAATTGCCATTTGTTGATCTAATCCCGTTAAGGAGAAATTTATTTGCATTACTGCTTGGACTGCGCCAGTATATAAATATGATTTTTCATATTGGTATCCAATCACAGTCATAAAAGCCTCTTTCCCAAAACCTCCTGCTTCGCTACTTGTTAAAACTTCTTTATTTATACCCGTTACATAAGACCCACCAAACCTTGGTCCTGATAGGTTATAGGGCTTAATTCTTGGTCCTTCTAGCTCGGCGTTTTTAGCGATATCAAAATCAAATACTGCCTTATCATCTATTCGTATTTTTTTTGAAAACAATCCTTTAACAGACATCTCCATGAATTTCCAAATGTACTCACCGTCATGTAAGTATTCTGAATAATCACTATCAACGACTTTTGCTGTTTTTGGATCAATTAACCTTAAATGAATTGACAGTTTTTCCCCTGTCAGCTCAGCTGAACCAGACAATACATAATCAACCTCTAAACCTAACCCTATTTCTGATAAACACTTTACTCCAAAACACTTATTTTCAGAACTTACTTTTGATTGCGTTAATTCTGCAACTGTGTATTTGTCAATTACAACTAATGTATCCAGTTTTCTGATTTCCGAGGTTACCATCGATAAATATTGAGCCTCTTTATAATTTGAGCCAATAACATCAAAGTTTACAATGGCAATTGTTTCTTTTGCCATTAAACCAATTTGAACTAAACATAAACAAACTACTATCCCCAATTTACTTCTTACCTTTTTCATATCTATTGATTTTAAGTATACATCAAAGTTGAGGCTATTGTGAAGTAAAATGTAATTGAATTTCGAAATCGAAAAACTAATATTTGCAAAAAATGCAAATCGATAAGGAGACTTTGAAAAAATTTATTTTGTAATACAGCCGATATACTTAGAGATAATAATTCGTTGAATTTCCGAAGTTCCCTCACCTATTTGTAACATTCGCTGGTCTCTGTAAAACCTTTCAATAGGATACTCCTTAATTAAACCATATCCACCATGGATTTGAACCGCCTCATCTGCAACCTCTTTAGCTATTTCAGAACTGTATAATTTACACATTGCAGCTTCGATTGAAAATCTCTGATTATTGTCTTTTAACCAACAAGCCTTATATAACATCGTCCTCGCTAACTCAATCTTCATATGCATATCTGCAAGTTTAAAAGAGATGGCTTGATGATTGGAAATTGACTTACCAAATTGCTTGCGGTTTTTAGCATAATTTAAAGCCATTTCGTAAGCTCCTTGCGCCAAACCTACGCCAATTGCGGATATTCCAAGTTTTCCAGAATCCAACGATTTTAGCATTATTTTTGATCCATTTCCTTTAGAACCTAAAATATTTTCTTTTGGTACTAAGCAATCATTGAAATAAAGTTGTGATGTATTTGTTGCTCTCCACATCATTTTATCATGAATTGTTTCTGCGGAAAACCCTTTCGTTCCTTTTTCTACAATAATTGTTGAAAATTCCTTTTTACCATTATTTATTCCGGTAACAGTTTGCAACGTTACACCGCGAGTTATTGAAGTATTTCCATTCGTTATAAATGTTTTAGACCCATTTATTTTCCAGTATTCCCCAATATCTTCAGCCTTTGTTATGCTATTTCTAGAATCAGAACCAGAATTTGGCTCAGTTAAAGCAAAAGCCCAAATTTGATTTCCTGAACACAAATCAGATAAATATTTTTCTTTTTGTTCTTGGGTTCCTAGGTTAAATATTGGATCAATTCCAAGTGAGTTGTGGACCGATAAAATTCCGGCCTGAGAACTATCAACTCTTGCAATTTCCTCTAAAGCAATAATAAAAGACAGAGAGTCTAACCCCTGGCCACCGTACTCCTGAGGAATACACATTCCAAACAGGCCCATTTCTCCCATCCTCTTAGTTAAGTAAGGAGAAAACTTCTCGTCCCGATCAAGCTGATAGGCTAGCGGTGCAATTTCTTTCTCTGCAAATTCACGAATAGATTGTCTGATTAGTTCGTGTTCATTATTTAAAAATGGATTTTTCATAAATTATATTTTTAAAAAAACGGAATTATGGGGCCATACAAATGGTGAAAACCCAACTTCATAACGGAATTAACATCCTTATTATTAAAAGCTATACCGTTAGCAACTAAATCTTTTCCGATAACACAACAGGCCTTTAAATATTCAACGGCAATTTTTGCTGCCACATCACTAGATTTAGACAAATCATTAAAGTGATTAAACAATATGGAATCCATCTTTTTTGCCCCTCTTAATTCTCTCCATGTTAAATTTACTGATTCATCAAAATTTAATTGATTAGAATTACTGTAATTTAAACCATTAAACACACCTAATATTTCACCTGATTCGTATTTAAAAATTCCATTTTTTATTTTACCGTTGTTGTCCTGACCTCCAATAATATTTTGTTCTAATAAACGCTTTAATAAAGCGTTATTAAAATGCTCGTTTTTAAAATCATTTGCCATAATATCCATTATAGATTTACAGACATTTATACCTACGTAATCAACAACCTCAAAAATGCCCATCGGTCTTAAAAGTAATTTCTTTGTGATTTCATTTACCAAAAAAACAGCACTTGTAAGACCTTTTTCAGGCGCTAACATTTCCACTAGTCCAATGGCATATGAAACTTCCCTAATAAAAACACCGTTCCCTATAAAACCGGTAAAATCCGGAGCATTTACAACGGTTTTATTCAAACATTTGGCCAATTCCTGAGCAATTAATTCAAGCTCTTTTAGGCAATTGTTAGTCTTAATTACCTCCAATAACTTTTGAACGGGAGGTGGATTGTAAAAATGAAATCCTATTACCCTTCCTTTAACATTGGCGTTTTGCTCAATCCTGTTTATAGGAATAGATGACGTATTCGTAAAATAGAAAGGATTTACAGTTGTTATTGCCTCTATTTTATGCATCAATTCGGTCTTTAAGTCAATGCTTTCTGCAACAGCTTCAAAAATTAATCTAGCTTCTTTTGCCGATTCGATAGAAGTACTTGTTTTTATACATTTTAAAACATCCTCAGTGTATTTTTTGAAATAATACTCTTTTGATCCTTTGACGGGTTCTTCGGAATATATTTCGATTATTTGAGAAAAATTCTTTTCAGAAAACTTTGATAACTGAACTTCAATATAACTTAACATATTTTTTAATCCCTCCTCAGATATATCTACAGCAACCAATTCAAACTTAATTCCTTTTTTAAAGTTAAGCTTGAAAAAATATTGAGCCATTAAAAATACAATGCCTCTACCCATTTTTCCTGAAGCGCCCAAAACACATATATTTTTAAATTCACTTAAAGTTTTACCGCTCATAAGCCAAAAGATTATATACTGTGATTACGCAAAAACACGGACTTAGTTATCCTGTAACGTTGGCTCAAGAATGTTATTGGAAACAAGATTGACTTTTTTACGTTATTTAAAACAGTTTAATCATAGCTATAACGCCCAAAAAATGCTAGTAAAAGACTTAAGAGAGAAATTCAAAAATCAAATCCTTTCAAATGGAGTACTTCTTCCGGGGGCATACAATGCCTTAACCGCAATGCAAATTGAACAAACCGGTTTTGAAGGTGCTTACATCTCAGGCGCAGCATTATCTGCTAGTGCAGGACTTCCCGACATAGGGCTGCTTACACTGAGTGAATTTTCTTTCTTCATTAAGTATATAACTCAAGCTGTAAAAATCCCTTGCATTGCAGATTGTGACACTGGTTTTGGTGATGTAATTAACGTTTCTAGAACCGTTAAAGAAATGGAGGGTATTGGTCTTTGTGGGATTCATATAGAAGATCAAATGATGCCTAAAAGATGTGGTCATTTAGAAGGAAAAAAGTTAGTTTCTTCGAACGAAATGATTCAAAAAATTAAAGCCGCTTGTATAAGCAGAGAGGATAGAAATTTTTTAATCATAGCAAGAACAGACGCAAGGTCGGTACATGGAATTGATGAGGCTATTGAAAGAGCCAATTTATATATTGAGGCTGGAGCAGATGCAATCTTTCCTGAAGCATTGAAATCCAAAGAAGAATTTGAGTTGTTTGCCCAAAAAGTAGACGCCCCTCTACTTGCAAACATGACAGAGTTTGGTGTTTCTCCTTTATTTAATGATGAAGAATTGTTTTCGATGGGTTACAAAATAATTATTTATCCAGTAACTGCTTTAAGAGTTACCATGAAACACACACAATTATTATTTGAAAAAATTAAAAAAAATGGGAGTCAATTAGAATACTTAAACAAGATGCAAACTAGAAACGAACTATATGATTTACTTAAATATGATTCATATGCAGATCTTGATAGTAAAGTAGCTAATTATAAAATTAAATAGTATGAGAGCAAATAAAGGTTTAGCAGGTTTAATTGCTGGTGATACGGCAATTTCTAAAGTTGATGTCTCAACAAGTAGCTTATGGTACAGAGGTTACGATATAAATGAATTATGTGAAAAAACTTCTTTCTTAGAAGTCGCCTATTTACTATTGAACAACGACTTACCAAATACGGCACAACTTAAAAGTTTTGAAGAATTCGAAAAAGAAAATAGGGAGATTCCCGACATACTCTACGACTTATTCAAAAACTCCCCAAAATATGGTCATCCGATGGACCTTCTAAACCAGAGCGTCTCAATTTTAGGCACTGTTGATGAAAAAAATATTTTAGGCACTAATTCAGAAAAAGAAAATCTAATTAAATCAATGCTTCTTATCTCTAAAATGCCAACAGTTGTTGCTAATAGTTATAGATTATCTCAAGGCTTAAAAGCTGTTAAACCAGATAAAAACCTTTCGTATTCGGAAAACTTTCTTTCAATGATTCTTGGAAAAGAGGTTAAGGATAAATTATCCGTTAAAACATTTGACACATCAATGATCTTGTATGCTGAACACGGCTACAATGCCTCCACGTTTTCCGCTCGAGTAACTGCCGCAACGCTAAGCGACCTTTACAGTGCGGTTTCTACAGCTATTGGCACACTCAAAGGCCCCCTGCATGGAGGCGCAAACGAACAAGTAATGTATATGCTCAAAGAGATAAGTTCACAAGATAGGGCGAAAAAAATCACGCTTGAAAAAATTAGAAATAAAGAAAAAATTATGGGGTTTGGCCATAGATTATACAGAACTGGAGATTCCAGAACCGGGGTTATGAAAAAACTCGGAAAAGAACTTGCAGCTAAATTAGGTATTTCTATTTGGCATGATATATCAGATATAATGGAGAAAACAATGATTGATGAAAAAAACATTTACCCTAATCTTGACTTTCCTGCCGCATCAGCATACTATCTTCTTGGCATTCCTATTGAACTTTATACCCCAATATTTGCGGCATCAAGAATAACAGGGTGGGCAGCCCATATAATTGAGCAACATAATGACAATAGATTAATAAGACCTAGTTGTGATTATATAGGTAAAGGTTCTAGAAATGTTCAACCCATTTTAAAAAGATAATTATAATGCAAAACAAAACGGATGAAATAATTAGAGAAATTGCGGACTATGTACTTAATTCAAAAATTGAAAGTGATGAAGCATTTAAAATTGCTCATTATAATGTTTTAGATGCATTAGGCTGTGGGATATTCGCTTTACAGTTTCCTGCCTGTACAAGGCTTCTTGGGCCTGTTGTACCGAATGTTAAAATTGAAAATGGTGCGCGTGTTCCTGGTACTGATTATGTCTTAGATCCTGTCACTGCAGCTTTTAATATTGGATGCACAATAAGATGGTTGGATTATAATGATACTTGGTTAGCTGAGGAATGGGGTCACCCATCAGATAATTTTGGTGGAATTTTGGCGCTTGCAGATTACATTTCACAACAAAACGAGCGTTCTTTCACTATGAAAGAAGTATTAACATTAATGATAAAAGCTCATGAAATCCAAGGAATTTTGGCGCTTAGTAATAGTTTTAATAAAGTGGGAATAGACCATGTGATTTTAGTTAAAATTGCCACAACTGCTGTTGCCACAAAAATGCTAGGAGGTACAGAAAAACAAATTATAAATGCTATTTCAAATGCTTGGATAGATGGCCACAGTTTAAGAACTTATCGTCACGCGCCCAACACTGGATCTAGAAAATCTTGGGCTGCAGGTGATGCAACAAGCCGGGGAGTTTATCTTGCTCTAATGGCTATGAAAGGGGAAATGGGTTATGAAACGGCCCTTTCTGCACCAAAATGGGGATTTGAAGATGTTTTGTTTAAATCAAACAAAATCACATTGGAACGCCCCCTCAAATCATACGTAATGGAGAACATACTTTTTAAAATATCTTTTCCGGCTGAATTCCACGCGCAATCTGCAGTTGAAGCGGCCATAATATTAAATAAAAAACATTGTGGTGAATTGAATGCAGTAGAGAAGATTGTTATTTACACCCAAGAACCCGCAATAAGAATAATAGATAAAAAAGGACCTTTAAAAAACCCAGCAGACAGAGATCACTGTTTACAATATATGGTTGCTGCTGCTTTACTAAAAGGCGATTTAAAAGCAGAATATTATGAAGATGATTTTGCCAAAAATCCTTTAATTGATTCGCTAAGAGAAAAGATGATCGTTATTGAAGATAAAACATATAGTAAATCATATTTGGACCCTAACGAAAGATCAATTGCAAATGCAATTGAATTAATTTTTAAAGATTATAAATCAGAAAAAATAGAAGTTTTATATCCTATTGGTCACAAAAATAGGCGTAATGAAGGAATTCCAGAATTAATTAAAAAATATAACACGAACATAAAACGTCATTATAGGGGAGAAAAGCTAAAAAATATCCTTGACTTTATTCAATCATACGATAAGTTTTCAAAAATGAATATAACGGACTTTATGTTTCTTGTATCTTCTTAAGTTTTAAATAAAAACTAGTAAGATTATTGTTGTTATCAAAACACTCACAACAAGTAATTGAGGAATTATTCCTAGCGTTCGTAAAATGGGGATATTCCTTAATAATTTTTGAAATTGGTCAATACCTGTTGGGCTTGGCGTGATATCTCGCATTGGCACTAGCTCATGCATGGCAAGCAGTACATATGCGTCATAAGCTTGGGATTTTTTCGTAAACAATCTAACACCTCCGTTGGTTCCGATATTCGCCATTAATGCAACTCCTTCATTAAAACGCGCAGAATAAGAGTTGTTCAAATGAGCAAAAAAACCATTTTCTTCAAGCAATATCTTAGCTTGTTCAGCTTTGATGTCAGTATTGAAAGTCCATAATAACGAAAACCCTTTATCTTCCGAATCAAGCGACATGATTAACCTATTGGTGTATCTGGATATAAGAATTTATTATAAGGGTAACGCTTTATGTGAAGATCTCTAATTTTTTGATAAAGCGTGTTTTTAAATTCATCCCAATTGGTTTTCTTACCAGCCGAAATAAACAAACAAGTGACATTATCATCTTTCGCCATCCATGTTTGCTTTAATTCTTCAAGTGAATAGTTTTTGTGGACTTTGGGTGTTAAATCGTCCTCTTCTTTCTTAACATAATTATAAGCGTCAATTTTATTGAAAACCAACAAAGTAGGCTTATCTGTTGAATCAATCTCACCAATCGTTTGATTAACAACATTTACTTGATCTTCAAAATTTGGGTGCGCAATATCAACAACATGAATCAATAAATCAGATTCTCGTACCTCATCCAACGTAGATTTAAAAGATTCAACTAATCCATGTGGTAGCTTTCGGATAAAGCCAACAGTATCTGACAACAAAAACGGCAAATTCCCAACCACGACTTTTCTAACCGTAGTGTCTAAAGTCGCAAATAATTTATTTTCTGCCAGTACATCACTTTTCCCAAGGGCATTCATAATAGTAGACTTACCAACATTGGTGTACCCTACTAATGAAGCGCGAATCATTTGTTCACGATTTCCCCTTTGTGTAGCTTTTTGTTTGTCAATTTTTTCTAATCGCTTCTTTAATAAAGCCATTCGATCACGTGCAATACGTCTATCTGTTTCAATTTCCGTTTCACCTGGACCACGCATACCTACACCTCCTTTCTGACGGGAAAGGTGCGTCCATAAATTGGTTAATCGTGGTAATAAATATTGATATTGTGCGAGTTCAACTTGTGTTTTTGCATGTGCAGTTTGTGCACGACGAGCAAAAATATCAAGTATCAAATTATTTCTGTCTAATACTTTAACTTCTAATAATTCTTCAATATTTCTTAATTGAGACGGGCTAAGTTCATCGTCAAAAATAACTGTTGTTATTTCATTTGCATCAACATAAATCTTTACCTCCTCCAACTTCCCTTTCCCAACAAAGGTTTTAGGATGTGGATGCTCTAATTTTTGAACAAAGCGAGTATTTACGACAACACCTGCAGTTTCGGCTAAAAAAGCCAACTCGTCCAAATACTCATGTACCTGAACTTCAGATTGATTTTGTGAAATCACACCAACTAAAACAGCTAATTCATGCTCCTTACTGGATAAATCATAAATCTTTTGAGGCCCTTTCTTTTCTCCCATTTTGCTTTTATTCACGAGGTTGTTAAAGGACAAAAACAATTTGCCCTTTCTGCTACTTAGATTTTAACGTTAGCGCATAATCGCCAATCGCCTTTACCTCAAGACTATCTAATGTTTTATAAGCATTCATACTTTCTAAACCATCCGTAATAATATACCCAATTTGTAAAGCGGTCATTTTAGTTGCAGTAAGATTCGCTGCTCCTCCCAATTGTTTTGCTCCTCCAACACCGTGACATGTTGCACAGTTAGCTTCGTACAAGGCTTTTCCATAATTAGGATCTGTAGCAGGAATATCAACATGAACTTCCTTCATGTTGTTTCCACTTTTTAAAGCCAAACCAATGGTTATAATAAATAAGACAGCACTTAGTAATCCTAATATTTTATTTTTCTTTTTAAACCCAATGATTGCTAAAGGAATAGCTGCAACCATTACCGTTAACTTAATATGAAAGAAATAGTGTAAACCACCGCCTCTCATCGAAATCATTATAATTCCAGTTACTAAAAACAACATCGTAATCACCATTTCTGGCACTTTTGTGTTTTTCCTGTACCCATCAAATTTATCGCTATTCGTAATTAACAAAATGGCTTTTATAAGCACTGAAATCACAAAAAGTGAGATCAATAAAATGTGTAAATGTTTTAATCCAGTATACATAGCTTGTCGATTTTAATTCAAATTTATAAAAAAGGTTCGAGGGTCTTGTTACAACTTACTATAAGTTGATATAAATAAAACAAATTAACCTTTATCGACAACCTCTTACTCTTGGATAACTAAAGTGATTATCTTTACTCCATGCTCGATAAAAAGTGGATACTAAAGCCCGAACCTTCAGTCGAAGATATTAATAACCTTAAGGCTAGTTTAAATATTCACACTAGTTTGTGCTCGCTTCTTGTTCAAAGAGGAATTAAAACATTTGATGAAGCAAAACGATTTTTTCGCCCAGACAAAAATCTGATTCACGATCCCTTTTTAATGAAAGGAATGGTTGAAGCTGTTGATCGAATCGGAAAGGCTTTTGAAAACGGTGAGCGAATCATGATTTATGGAGATTACGATGTTGACGGAACTACATCTGTAGCTATGGTTTACTCTTTCTTTCTTAACCTTTATGACAACCTTGTTTATTACATTCCCGATAGATACGAAGAAGGGTATGGGGTATCTTTTAAAAGTATTAATCATGCAAAAGAGGAGGGTATTACCTTAATTATCGCTTTAGATTGCGGAATTAAGGCCGTTAAAAAAGTAGAGTACGCAAAAGAAAAAGGCATAGATTATATCATATGTGATCATCATTTACCCGGTGACACTGTTCCCAATGGCATTATTCTAAACCCCAAACAAACTGACTGTAATTATCCTTTTAAAGAGCTTTCGGGTGCTGGAGTGGGGTTTAAATTATTGCAAGGGTTTTGTAAAAAAAACAATATCGATATTCAAAAAGCCAATGAATATTTAGATTTATTGGCCATTTCAATTGGAGCTGATATGGTTCCCATTCAAAATGAAAATAGAGTGCTTGCTCAATACGGTATGGAAAAGCTAAATGCGCAACCTACTTTAGGGGTTAAGGCAATTCTTAATCATGCAAAAATTGATCGAACTGTAAATATGCGAGATATTGGTTTCGCCATCGGACCAAGAATTAACGCTGCGGGGAGAATTGCTCACGCTTCAAAAGCTGTTGAATTATTAATAACTGCCGATTTTGCAGACGCCGAAGAGGGTAGTGAGGATGTAAGTTTGGATAATGCTGAACGAAAAATATTAGATGCTAAAACCACAAAAGAAGCACTTTCGTTTTTACATTCCGATGATGCGCATCAAAATAAAAAATCAACTTTAATATTTAGTGAGCACTGGCATAAAGGTATTCTTGGTATTGTTTGTAATCGAATTCAAGAACACTATTACCGACCAACTATTGTATTAAGTAAGAGCGGTAAGTTTTACACAGGGTCCGCCCGATCCGTAAAAGGCTATAATTTATACAATGCAATTAATAATTGCTCGGATATTTTAGAAAGTTTTGGTGGACACGCTTTTGCCGCTGGGTTAACAATTAAACCTGAAAACCTAGAAGCTTTTGCCAAACAATTTGAAAAAATTGTAAACGATACTATTTCTGATGACTTATTAATTCCAACAGTTGAAGTTGATTTAAATTTACCTTTAAATGAGGTTCAGGAAGGATTTTTTAAGGTTTTAAATCAATTTGAACCGTTTGGTGTGGGTAATGACCAACCCGTCTTTAGGTGTGACCAAGTAAAAGCGTTGCCTGGTTTAAGAGTTGTTGGAAAAAATCATTTAAAAATGGACATTGTTGATGCTGAGAATCCTTCGATAAGAATTCCAGCAATCGCGTTTAATCAAATCAAACATTTGGATCACATTTCTCGAGGTAAACCATTCAAGGTCTGCTATTCTTTAGAAATTAACGAATGGAAGGGAAGGAAAACTTTACAAGCGAACATTCGAGATATCAAGATTTAAGTTTAGTCCTAAAATTAAAAAACTTGTTTTATGTTTCTAGAATAATTCAAAGGATTACTTAGTGTCTCGCAGTAAAATTCTATTTAGTGTAAATAATCTCAGAAACTCCTTTGATTTTACCAACTACTCTAAACTCAGTTCTACGGTTCATTTGACGACCTTCGGGATTATCAGATCCATCTGCATTCTTATTCGCTGCAATTGGTTCTTTTTCTCCATATCCTTTTGCTTGCAACCTTTTCCGTGCTATTCCTTTACCTATTAAGTAATCAACTACTGACTGAGCTCTCTTTTGGGATAGTTTCTGATTGTAAGCATCACTTCCAATTGCATCTGTATGAGAACCAATTTCAATAATTATATCTGGATTATCAGTTAAAATTTTAAACATCGTCGTATCAATTACAGTTTTTGAGCTATCTAACAAAGCAAACTTATCATACTCGTAATAGATGTTTTTCACTACTATAGGTTGAACAGAAAACTTCTTCATGTAAAAGTTTTTAATTATTGTATCCGACTCAACAATTCCTTCAGTAGATATTTTGAAGCTTTGATTAAAATAGTTTTCTCCATTTGCTTGTAAATTATATTCTTTTCCTTTTTCTAATTTAAAGAAATAGTCACCACTATTCTCAGGCAAGGCAGATTTAATTACCATTTCTCCACCCTCAATTGAATCGTCCATCAAAACCAATGAAAGCGAAACAAATTTACTAGGAACAGTGTCTATTATATCTTTATTCTCAACTAATTCAAAGATCTTTCCCTTTAGTCCGATATAAATGTAATGGAGCTCCTTAAAATTATAAATATCATCACAACAAGTTGGGTTTTTTAAAGACACTGATCCTATTCTGTTGGAAACAAAGTAACCCTCATCTCCATTCTTTGTTAATGAGTAATAGAGCTCATCAACACTTGTGTTAATAGGATAGCCAATGTTTTTAGGTACTGTCCAATCTTTTAATTCACCAATGGTTTTAAAAACATCCAAACCTCCAAGTCCAGGCCAACCTGCCGAACTAAAGTGCAATGTTCTATTGTCTATATTATAATTAGGAGAAAACTCATCCAATTTTGTATTTAATTTACTTCCTCCGTTTTTAGGCTTTTTCCACAGCTCTTTTTTAGGATTAAACTCCGAATACCAGATATCCCATCCACCTCTGCCACCTTCAATTCGGTTGGAGATAAAATATAATACAGGAACATCTTTTTGAAAATTCCAACCTAAAGTTGGTTGTGTAGAATGAAGTCCTTTGACATTAATTTCTTCATTCATTTTAACTGGCTCCATCCAACCTTTTCCACCTTCTTCTCTGTCTGCATAATACAGATGAAACACTAATTTTCCTTTAATATTTCTTATTCCCCTTGAAAAATAAAATCTAGAACTGTCTTCATTAAAGCAACCATTACCATTTTCGGTATCCTCAAGATTAAACCAACCTTCTGCATATTCATTTTGCATCACCCATGTTGAATCATTCGTTTTCTTGGCAACGTAAAACCTTCTATGCGGTACAACGGAATTAGAGTCTTCAGCGTTTACATATACAATACTATCTGATCGTAAAGACGAATACAATAACATTGAATCATTTAAAGGTAAAGGTGAAAGTTCAACATGAGCTTTGTTAATAGAGGTATCAGGATGATAAATCCTCACGTCCAACGTATCTTCTAAAACAACAGGGGCAGCGTCACAACTTGCAACATATAATTTCACCCAAGACCTGAATGTTCCTGAATCAGCAGCGTCTTTATAAATCTTTTTGAATGCTAAGAAATTCTCCTTTGCTTTTTTGTATTTCCCATTCATTAACTGCATTTGAGCTAAATAAAATTGTGCTTTGGGGTATTTATCTGGATTTGTCTCAAGAACAGCACTGTAAACTTTCTCAGCTTTATGATAATCACGAGATAGCCTTAATGCGTTAGCCATTTTATATTGATACTTCAATTTTAAAACTTCATACCTACCTGACAGAAAACCCTTCTTGGCAATAAGTTCGTCATTGTCTTTTAAGAATTTTTTGTAATAAGATAATGATCCAAAAAAATCTCCATTCTTAAAGGCTTTGTCTCCTGCTTTACGAATTACTTTAGTTTTCGAATTGTAAATTTCCTCATCAACTTGGGCAGTCGCGAAAACGCTAAAAAATATAGCAAAAAGACAGGTAACCTTTTTAATATCTATCACAAGGAACATTGTATATGGATGGTTCAGAACTTTGAGCAATATATATAACTGATAATTCAAAAGCCCCCCTATAATGAGTTACCGATGATAATCCAGAAACATTAATATCATAACTTATACCTACCTGCCATTCTTGTCGAACTGCACCGATGATTAAATTAGCTGCATCATAATTTCTTTTGTATCCATCTCGAAAGTTCATTCCAACAAAAACCTCATCAATCTTAGCTTTGTTAACATCCATTTTCATTTTTCCGATAACACCCAAAACTAAGTCTTGTGCCTTATTTTGATACATGTACATTACGTTTGGTGAAATAGTATACCGCTCGTTTAGTTTGTAATTAAACTTCGCGTTGTAAACCTGTCTCAACGAAAATGTTTCTGAATCGTTAAAAAAACTTTCTGATGGTGTGTTAAGATGATACCAGGCCAAACCAATTTCTGGAAATAATTTGTCTCCAAATTGGCGTGCCCAACCTATTCCTAAGTTTAAGTCAAAAGAGTAATCATTTGTTTTCGAAAAATTTTCCATGTTACTTAAACTGCTATTCGAAAACTCACCTGCATCAACTTCCCATTGAACGGGATAACTATATGCATTTGGATCTATTCCTTTATGTAATAAGCCTATTTGAATTCCACCACTTAAATAATTTCCTTTCACCAATTTATTATAACCTCCGGATAACATTAACTTATTTTGAGTTAAATTTCCAATAGAAGAACGATCGTTATCAAACTGTAAGCCAGCACTAAAATCTTGCCCGTATGCAGAAAACACTTGGTCATAACTCATCCCTAGTGTTTTATATTGTTTTCCCATTGTTGCACCCCACTGAGAACGAAAGTTCCCGACAATTCTATAATCTCCTTCAAACCTTCCTGTTTCTCCGGGATTAAGGTTTAACGGCGAGAACATCCACTGCGTAAAATGAATATCTTGAGCTTTAAGACCAGTAACGGCAATAAAAAATATAAAAATTAACTTTTTTACCATAGATAACTTCTCCCTGTTTTCATTATGCTTAACATTCTATCCAATTGCCCTCTAGAGAAATGATAATTACAAGGTTGATTATTGTAATAACTCATTATGTTACAAACGGGGGGCTCATACATTAGATTCGTTTGAGGGTCTTTAACTTGCGGATCTAAATGACATCCTGTATTAGTCCCATTTGGATCTGCTTGTGTGTCACATATTAAATCTCCTGCAGTCGCGCAATTCGAACCGTCGGCAAACTCTTCACCATTAGCAACGGATTCAAAAGTATGATACAATCCAAAATAATGTCCTATTTCATGAAGTAATACGCTTGGAGAAAATTCAGACTTTTTAAGGAAGATGGCGTCTCTTTGGTTATCATCATCAGGAATAGTAGTTGAACCAAGTGGAGCGTATCCGGCCGGATTAGCTCCCGGACTCGGATTAATAATTTCAGATGCAAAATATAAATTAATTACGTTCTTTTTTCTATACAAAGCTGCAATCTCCTCATCATGAAGACCTTTCTCGATGGTGTCTTGACGATGGTTTGATAGTGTATCAAAAGAACATAACTTAAAATCTACACAAATACTTTTAAACTTTTGATTCAGTGAGTCAATCGCTACAAGTACTTGAGATAAATCAATAGGAGCAATCGAATTTGTAGTATCTGTTAATACCCATGCAGAAATTGAGAACGTTTTTCCATAACACTCCTCTGTCGATCCAAAGTTTTCATTGTACTGAGCGCAACAAATTTTGGAGGTAAATAACACTAAAAATATTAACGATATAAATTTTATCATAGCTGAAAATCAATTCAAATATAAAATTTTATCCAGAATCTCCACCGAAAAGTTACGTAATTGAGTAAAAATGTTACTTTTGTTTTAGATAAATCTCCCTTATTTTGAAGAAAATTATAATTTTAATTTTTGTTTTTCTTGTCCAAAGTCAAACAATTTTTGGTCAAATAACAGCCAACAAGACAAGTGGTTGTGCACCTTTAACCGGTGTTCAGTTTTCTAGTCCAACCACTGGAGATTGGGATTTTGGAAACGGCGCAAGTGCAACCGAACAGCCAGGAGGAACAACCATTACAACTATTTACGCTGACCATGGTGTTTATACCGTTACTTTTGATGACGGTTCTGGTCCCATTACTGAAACAATCACCGTTTATGGAAATCCAACACCAGACTTTTTAATAGATGGGCCGGAGAGTGGATGTATTCCGTTTTCTACTTCTTTTGGAGACTCTTCTGAAGCCCAAGGCTCTTCAAATATTGTGGGCTGGCAATGGGCATTTGGAGACGGTGCTGCGAGCACTTCTCAAAACCCAAATCACACGTATACAATTTTAGGAACTTACACCGTTTCATTAATTGTAACCGATAATAATGGTTGTGATTCAACCGCTGTGAAAACTGATTATGTTTCGGTTCAAAACGCTCCAACTGCCAGTTTTACGGCCTCTCCATCATCTTCATGTACAGCTCCATTAAATGTGACGATAAATAACAACTCAGTTAATAGTTCAAGCACAACATCAAACTTGACTTACGAATGGGATTTTGGCGATACTCAGACATCAAACGATGAAAATCCAGCACCACATACTTATTCCTCACCTGGTGTTTTTCCTCTAAAATTAACGGTCACAGAAGATGGAGGTTGTTCAAGATCTCAAACAAAAGTTGTTAGTATAGGAAACCCTATTGCAGCTATTAATGTTGCCGACACAGTTTGTTTAAGCAGCAACGTTAACTACTTAAACGGCTCAACAGGTGGTTCTAGTTTTTCATGGGTCTTTGACGATGGCGGAACATCTAACTTAGAAAACCCATTTCATATATTCAACACTCCTGGTAATCATGATGTTACGTTAAGCATATCTGACGGGTCTTGCGGTGATACGATAACGAAATCAGTTTTTGTTCAAAAGGTTGTTCCAACACTCTTATCTACTCCTACTTACCTATGTGAAAAACCATACTGCATTGATTTCACAGCAAACGGAACAGACATTGTAAATTGGTCTTATGACTTTGGTGACGGAAACGGATCAAATACCCAAAATCCTGAACATTGCTACAATTTTGGAGGAGATGAATATACAGTATATTATTATGGAGGGTATCACTACGAAGCACGAGTAACAGCAACGAATAGTTATGGGTGTTCTGGATCAGCAACGGTTACAGATACTATTTTTCCTTTAAGCGCCAATTTTGCGCCAAACATTACGCAAGGTTGTGCACCATTAACGATAAATTTTGAAGATTCTTCAGCTTCGGGTTCTTCAATTGTTTCCTACGAATATGACTTTGATGACGGAAACTCTGCAAACACAGAAAATACAGCTCATACTTTTAGTACGGCAGGAGAATACGATGTTATTTTAACCTTAGAAAATGCGAATGGATGTAGAGACACTTCTTTCCCAATTCAAATACAAGTTGGAGACGAAATTGATATTGACTTAAATATATCCCCTTCAACGGTTTGTATCGGTGATACTGTTACAATAACCGACTCTTCAAATGATTCTCGTATCGACTATTACCATTTCTCTACTGATGAAAATAGAGGCTCAGAATCTTGTCCAGACTCACCAACTCAGCAATGGTCTTACTTTCACGAAGCGGGACAGCATGATGTAACTTTTTATGCAAATTATAATGGTTGTGTTAGCGAAAAAGTATTTACAAACGCTGTCACCGTTAATGGCCCCTCGTCATACTTCAAATGGTCTGGACTTTGTGCTAATCCAACGGAAATAAACCTTACTGCCACTGTTGATCAAGTTGATAGTCTTTATTGGTACTTTGGTGATGGAGATACTTTAAAATCAAATGATTTAGCAGACACATCAGTAACTCATACCTATGACACTTCAGGAAATTATACGGTTTACTTAATTTCCACAAATTCTACCACAGGTTGTCAAAACGATACAGATTCAATGGTTGTAACGGTCAGAATGTTAGAGGCTGTGATTGATCAGGACTCCTTGATTTGCTCTGGAGGGTTTACACCTTCTGGTGAGCTTTCAATTGATGTTAAAGGTAACTGTGACAATTCATACCGTTGGGATTACGGTGACGGATCTAACATGTACTTATCTGATGATCCAAATTGGCCAACTGCAATTACAGATACTGGAACATACACAATTCGATTAATGGTGTACGACGTTAATGGCTGTAGAGATACTGCAGAGAAAACAATAAGTATAACAGACATTTATGCTGGTTTTATGTCGGACAAAACAACCGGCTGTTTACCATTAACCATCAACTTAACAGATACTTCAAAGAGCGTTTCTCCGATTGCTTCTTGGTCTTGGAATTATGATGATGGAAATACCGGAACGGGAGAAACGCCATCACACACTTTTACTGAAGTAACTTCGTTTTTTGATGTCGAACTTACAGTAACAGATACACTAGGGTGTGTTGATAAAGAAAAATTAAGAATAAACCCAATAATCCCTGATTCAAACTTTACAGTAAACGACCGCACTATTTGCGTAGGAGATGAAGTAACATTTAATTTAAATAACGAAAACTCGATGAACTCAGCAGTTTGGAGTTTTGGCAATCAAGGCACGGCAAACGACCTTAATCCAACATTCCAATTTGACACGTCAGGAGACTACACAATCAACGTCATACTTACAGATACTAATGGTTGTAAAGCTGAAAGGACTATAATTAATTATGTTTTTGTGGATGACTACCCTATTGTTGGGTTCACTTCTGTAATTACCGACAACGGCGATACAATTAATAACGAGAGTGTTATTTGCTATCCTGAACAAGTAACATTTACCGACACTTCTATTTCAACATTTGGTGTTACCTCATTTGGATCGAGAACCTGGAATCTTGGCGTATCAAGCCCTGTTGTTCCTTCAGAGTCTGTTTCTTGGAATTACAACAAACCAGGAGATTACTACATAACATTAATTGAAGAAACTTCAAACGGCTGTAGGGATACAGTTTTAGATACAATCAATGTTGTAGGGCCTGTTGCCAATTTTTCGTTGAGTGAAACTTTAATTTGTGTTGGTGATGAAATTACCTTTGATATTATTGACTCAACAGACGTATTTGCTTATCAATGGGACTTCGGAAACGGTGCGGGAACAGATACCATTCTAACAAATAGTATTGTAAGTTCTGAGGTATCTAACCAATATTTTGAAGTTCCTTTAGGGGGAAGCACTGTAGCCACGCTGATAATTTGGAGTAAAGATTTTGTGTGTGATTATCCTGTTAAAAATAACATCTCTGTTCACAACGTTGAGGCTAACTTTGATTTTGAAGACTCAACAGTATGTATAAATGACGAGGTTATTTTTAACGATAGTTCTTTAACGACAGGTACAACCAATTATTTTTGGGATATCGGAGATGGTAACACATCCACATCTACTGAACCATTAAGCCAATCATACGAAAACTCAGGTACAGGTACATACTCTGTGATTTTAACTCTAAACGATCCAGTAACGGGTTGTAAAGACACAATGATTAAAACATTAGAAATTCTTCCTCGTCCAGTTGTTTTAGCAACAGATGGAGAAATGTGTTATGGTGACTCAGCATTAATTACCGCCTCAGGTGCAATGACCTATTCTTGGAATGATCCAATTGAAATTCTTTATCCAGATTCAAGCGCTAGTTACGCTTTTGCCGACCAAACAATTACTTATACTGTAACAGGAACTGATACAAATGGCTGTTTTGAAACTGCTCAATCAACCGTTACGGTAATTGAAGAGCAAGATTTAATTGAAGAAAGAGAATGTATTGTAATTGGCGAAACGGCAACTATTGGATTTGATTACGGACCTGGATACACATATGACTGGACAGCTGGCCCTACTGACTTTTTAGTTTGTAACGACTGCGCGGTTCAAACAATAAAAATCACAGAAGAAGTTGATTCAATAGAATACGAAGTTAGCTATAGCGATCGATTAGGATGTTTTCCTAAAGTTAATAAGTACACTGTTTGTGTTGAAGATAAATATACTTTTGATGTTCCCTCAGCGTTTACACCTAATGGAACTGGGGAGAATAACGTTGTTTATGTAAAAGGTCACGGAATACAAGAGTTGATTTACTTCCGAATCTATAATAGATGGGGTGAAATGGTTTTTGAAACAAACGATATTAATCAAGGTTGGAATGGCACTTACAAAGGAAACGCTCAAGATATGGAAACCTTCGTATATCAAGCTAAAGTGAAATTTTACAATGATACGTTTGGTGAAAAAGGTGGAGAGGTAACTTTAATTAGATAAAAAACAAGTAAGTAATAACTTGATATCCATCAAATAAAAAAATTATTATGAAAAAATTAAAAATAATTGCTGCATTCTTAGTTACTGGAACTTTTTTTACGGCCTGTAAAGAAGAAATTTCAGAATGCGATATCGACGGTTTGGTTTGTACAGAAGTGTTAAAGGTTGTTAGTGTTGAAGTTAAAGACGAAAGTGATGAACCTATTCTTTTGGATAGTATTTCTGTTGTAAAAAGCGGAACTTCTGAGGTGTTATTCACTGAAAATCCAACAATCACAAATGGTGTTTACAAATTGGTTTCTGACACAGAAATAAACGATATCGTAAAAGAAGGAACTGATGTTACTTTTTACGGTTATTCAAATAATTCACAAATTATATCCGAGAACTACAAAGTTGGTCACGATTGCTGCCATGTTGTTTTCCTTAGTGGAGTTCAAGTTTTAATTTTAGAATAAATTATATGTTCTCTAAAGGGTTCAAATCATAGCCTACATTTTTAGCTAGAAATTTTCGTGTTATTGAATACACAGATACAAGTAAATAAATTAACCATTTAAACGCTTGTGAATTTGAAAGTCTTACCTTTTTTGGAGAAATAATATCCGTTTCTTCTCCGTGTCAAACGCCAAGCACTCCGCCTCTAATCTAATTAATGTTTTTATACACTTGCTTTATAAAGATATAGCTTCAATTAATGTTTTCCTTAGAGTATTTAATAATATGAATGAAATGTTAACACACAGTGAATTTCTTAAACATATTTGTAAATTTACTTTTCGCATAACGCGAGTTTTTGAGAAGGCTTTAAAATTTACAAAACCACTATTATGGCAAACAAAATTCTCGAAATAAACAACCTTGTTACTGAGTTCATCAGCGACAACAATAGCGTTAAAGCTGTAAACAATGTTTCATTTTCCATTCAAGAAAATGAAATTGTTGGGGTTGTAGGAGAATCAGGATCAGGAAAATCTGTCACAAGCCTAAGCGCAATGGGATTGATACCGTCGCCGCCGGGGAAAATCACAAACGGTGAAATTCTTTTCACTAAAAAAAACGGTGAAACAATTAATATTCTTAACCTAAGCCCGAAGGAATTAAAAAACATTAGGGGAAAGGAAATGAGTATGATTTTCCAAGAACCAATGACTTCTTTAAACCCTGTTTTCACTTGTGGAAACCAAGTTACAGAAGCCTTAATGCTACATGAAAAACTATCCAAATCTGAAGCGAAAATAAAAGCGATTGAACTTTTAAAACAAGTTGAGCTACCACGTCCTGAAGAAATATTCAAACAATACCCTCATCAAATTTCAGGAGGACAAAAACAGCGAGTAATGATCGCTATGGCAATAAGCTGTAATCCAAAGTTGTTAATTGCAGATGAACCAACAACAGCTTTAGATGTAACTGTTCAGAAAACGATTTTAAACCTCTTAAAGTCTATTCAAGAGGAAACTAAAATGGGAATCTTATTTATTACACACGACCTAGGGGTTATTGCGGAACTAGCAGATAAAATAGTGGTTATGTATAAGGGAAAAGTAGTTGAACAAGGTTTTGTAAAGGACATTTTTAATAACCCTCAACATCCATATACAAAAGGATTATTAGCTTGCAGACCTCCTTTGGCAGTTCGGTATTCAAAATTACCAACAGTTCCTGATTTTATGCAAACACTGGAAAATGGAGAAATTGTATCTAAACAAGGCGACGTTAAGGAATACATTAAAAGCTTAGTATTACCGAATTCAATACGCATAAGTAACCATCAAAAACTTTATGACCAGAAACCCATTTTGGAAATTAAAAACCTTAAAACGTATTACTCCCTTCAAAAAAATATTTGGGGAAAAACAACTAGTTACGTAAAAGCTGTTGACGATGTGAGTTTTGATGTGTTCCCTGGTGAAACGCTAGGCTTAATTGGAGAGTCAGGTTGTGGGAAAACCACAACAGGAAAGTCTATCATTCAACTGAACGACATTCATGATGGAAAAATACTTTATAAAGGGAAAGATGTTCTGAAAATGAATAAAGAAGAACTTATGTGCTTTAGAAGAGAAGTTCAAATTATCTTTCAAGACCCCTATTCTTCTTTAAATCCAAGAATAACAATCGGTAATGCTATCATGGAACCTATGAAAGTACATGGTATTTTAGCTGATGACTTAGCTCGTAAAAAAAGAGTTATCGAACTTTTAGAAACCGTGAATCTTTTGCCCGAACATTTTAATAATTATCCACATCAATTTAGTGGCGGACAAAGGCAGCGTATTTGTATTGCACGTACTTTAGCCATGGAGCCTAAATTTATTATCTGTGACGAAAGCGTAAGCGCACTTGATGTTTCTGTGCAAGCTCAAGTATTAAACCTCTTAAACGATCTTAAAAACGACCTTGGATTAACCTATATATTTATCTCTCACGATTTATCTGTAATAAAATATATGTGTGATAGAATGGTTGTAATGAATCAAAAAGGTAAAATTGAACAAATAGGCGAGTGTGACGAAATTTACAAAAACCCACAAACAGCATATACCCAAAGCCTTATCGAAGCGATTCCAAAGGTTTAATCAATGACCTTATGCTTGAACCTCTTGATGTAAACTTAGTATTACAAAAACAAGGTTGTACCTTCTAAGTTTAGTGTCTTCAACAGAATCCGTATGTTACCTGAGTTTAAAATTCACCTGAAACTTTACAAAGGTTTTAAAAAATTATAAGAATAGCCAGTGAAAAAAATTAGTCCGTCCTAATCATTACATAAAAACACTTAGCAATTGATGAAAAAACACCCTTTATTCTTAATTTTTAGAGATGTGACTAAAACTTAAAATAAACCGAAGCCATTAAATTCCTTCCCGGAGCGCTTATTCCTGACGAAAAAGTTTTGTAATGCGCATCTAATAAGTTTTCCGCTGCAACTTGGATTTTTAAATCTTTATATAAATACATAAAAGCGGAAACATTTAAAGTAGCCCAAGCTGGAGAACCATAACCATAAACGGCTTCGTCTGGATTATCACTTAAAACATTAAAATCTCTCCAATCTTTCTTTCCATTAATCCTTGCAAAAACTGAAAACTTTAAGCGCTTTAAGTTGTAATTAAAGCTACTCTTTCCATAAAAAGGAGGAATGTGTGGAACAATCTCATTTTCTCCTTTAAAGTGTGCTTTAGTTATAGTAGCTGTTGAATGCCAGTTTAACGTGTTTGATAATTTCAACCTTAACGCTATAAACCCACCATAAACATTTGCTACACCCTTATTTTGTACGCTTACTAGATTTAAATTATCTCCATTTAAATCAACAGTCGAAACACCATTTATGTTCGTTGGTAATTTTCTCATCAAATCAACCACTTGAGTGTAAAAAAAAGACAGGTCTATATCAAAATATCGATTCATATAATTGCTCCCTAATTCTCCATTTATAGATGTTTCAGGTTTTAAGTTTGAATTTGGAATAGTTAAGTCTCCCTTTTTTTCGAAAATCTTACTAAAATCATCCACATTGGGCGCTTTAAACGCTGAAGAAATAGAGCTGTAAAATTTATAATTGGCTTTATGGTAAACATAACCTAAAGAAGATGTTAAAGCTTGATTTATCAAGCTGTTTTTTTGAATACCTATTAAATCAACAATTTCATTTGATTCAAAATTCGACAAAATATTAGATGTAAAGTATCGTACCCCACCCTTAAAAATATGTCTCTTCACGTTTTTTTGCAACGCCAAATAAATTGCCCCAGAAAAAAATTTAGATCCCATGCCTGGGTATCTAGTTAATAAAAAACCCCGCTCTTTTGTAGTAATGTTTTGAGTGTAAGCCTCAGAGTTAACACGATTGTGTAACAACTCAATACCGTAATTTAATTTTAAGCTTTGGGTTGAATCCAAGTATTTAATAAAATCAGAATTTAAGGAGTAAACACTTACATCTTCCTTATTAAATTCTTTTATAGAAGATTGATATTGTCTGCTTATTCTATCTTCCTCAATAAATTGATAAGCAATAATATTGTTATTGTAATCAAACAACTTTGTCTTTTTATCTATCTCTGCAGAAAAAGAAATAAGTGTTCTATTTTGCGGTCCGTAATACCATTCCCCGTATCTCAAAACACCAGCACGATATTCATTCAATTTATCAACTCTTGGCACGTCCGAAGAAGTTGAGTGCTGGAAATTCAACTTATATTTAAAATTCAACGACGGTCGATAGAGTCCTTTCCACAACAAATCGGTTTGGTTATAACCCGATCCAACTACGGTGTTTTGATCAGTATTTATAGCCATACTATCCCTCCCCTCTGATTGAGTGATAAAGTGCTTAATTTTCCCAAATTCATCAAAGCCATGAAACCTTATTTTTCCCATTGTTAAATCGTTAAACTCACTTTGAGTTATACCAACAACATAACCTAGTTTTTTAGAACCTGTGTTATAAGATAAATGTGCAATTTTTGCATTTAAGGCTGATTGATATCGTATGGCTCCAGTAATTTCATCAACATTGGTAGAATCTACCGTTTTTAATTTTGGATCCCTCGTTTTAAAATGAATTACCCCGCCCAATGCGTCACTTCCATAAATTAAAGAGTTAGGTCCAAATATAACTTCGGTACCTTCTAACATATTTGGATCAATAGAAATTACATTTTGCAAATGACCGCCTCGATAAATGGCATTATTCATTCGAACTCCATCCACAACCAATAAAATTCTATTTGCTTCAAACCCTCTTAATATAGGACTACCCCCTCCTAGTTGACTTTTTTGAATCAAAACCTGTCCAGTATTTGCCAGCATATCTGCGCTGTTTAAAGGCGCTTGCTGCTGAATGTTTTCTTTTGAGATAGATTTTGTTTGTGTTATCAATTCATAGGTTGTCTCTTTTGTTTTAGACAAAACAGTTACCTTAACTTGATCTATTATATTTACTAGCTTTTCTAAGTAAATATTACTTTGCTCAACAAATACGTTTTTTGGAAGTACTATTGTTTGGTAAGATTGATGAATTATTTGTAAAAGCTCTTCTTTGTCTTGAAATATGGTTAAATCAACCTTACCTTTTTTGTCAGAAAATACAGACTCATCCATTGTTATATTCGCAACTAACACATTTTTTATTGGAGTAGAATCTTGTTTATAGAAGTATATAGACTGTGCCTGACTTGTAAAATTTACAATAATAAATATAAGTGATAACAAACACCTCATCAGCTAAATACTTCCTCTAAAATAGTTAATGATTTTGGCTTTCTAAATCCGGAAATATGAAATGTATAGTATTTAATTAAACTATTTAACAATTTTCTTCTTTGAGTTCCTGTTAATTTAATACAGCCAATATTACTCCAGTTGCTCTGCAAAAACTGTGCAAAAATTTGAGTTTCAGCTGAAGATAAATAATAAGGATGATTAGGTGTTCCAATTAAAAACAAACCTTCTTTCAAATCAAAGAAGTTATTTCGTTCTTTATTTAATGTAGGCTGTATTCCTAACCATTTACTTATTTTTAATAAAAATGTTAAATGATAGTTTATTTTTCCGTCTTCAATCTCGTTAAATATTTTAATAGAATTACAGAGAAAATCGAATAACCCATCTTCCTGATCTTTTGGTAAAACCATTTGTAAAAAATCAGATAAAAACAACGCTATGGCGCTCTTATAAATATCCATTTGAATACTTAATAAAGGTGTTTCAATATTAGCCTCCTTAAGCTTAGGGATAGATGTGTTTTTGTTGTTAGAATACACAACCTGGCAAATACTTAAGGGTTGTAGTACGGCATTTCTTGCAGATTTTTTTTTAATTCCTGACGCTAAATAAACGGAAACAAGACCATAATCTTGTGTAAACATTTTAACAATATTATTGTTATTCTTTACTTCAATAGTTCCCAGAATTATAGCTGAATCAGCAATTTCCATTTAAGCTTAATTGATAAAATAAATAGTTTGTTTAGAAAAAACCACCTCATGGTTTAAAAATAACATCTTGAAGTGGTTAAAAGTTTATCATTCCTTCAAAAGTAAAAATCATTAAGTAATGATAAGCTAAATTAATAACTAATTAATCTAACTTCCTCAATCTGTAGACGTTCTTTTAACCAAACTGACAATTTTTTCTCCTGAATTATAGTTGCCTTGTTTCTTCGTTTCCACTTAATATGAAATGTTGGAACATCCTTTTTTATTTTTTCAAAATTAGTAACCTGATAAACGCCATATTCAAACTCTAAAATATTAGAGTACAAACTTTTCAATTCTCGCGAAATCTGAACAAATGGAATTGTATCTTTTTTAATTTCATCTATTCGAAATGCTAATGAATCGTGTCTTCTCTGCAGCAATTTAATTTGCTGTAAATTTACACTATACATATCTTCAAAAAATTTTGGCCCTTCAAACTTTTGATTGTTAATTTTATCCAAAACTTCATCAATTCGCTTGTCTTCCAAAATTCTTAAATCAATCTCTTCAGGCCTTAAGTCAAAGTCACTTAATGCTATCTGATAATCTTCTTTATCCCACTTCGCTTTTCCTATTAAACTGATTTCAATTAACGGAAGACCATTATTATAACTGATTTCGGAATTGTGCATTTCTCTTGGTTTAAAATGCTTTTTTACAAATTCTTCTGCATTTTTTTCAAAATGATTCTGCTTATAAGATTCCCATAAAGTATAAATACTTGGTACAATTAATAATAATGAAAACACTAATATATACCGCTTAAATTTTCGGTCTTTTACCTGATCTAAAAAGTGAACTAAAGGAAATTTTAAATATCTAATTACAATAAAGGAAGTTAAAGCAATATATACGCTGTTAATTAAAAACAAATAAAATGCTCCTGAAAAATAACCCCAATTACCTGATGCAATTCCATAACCTGCAGTACATAAAGGTGGCATTAAAGCTGTAGCAATAGCAACACCAGGTATTACGTTTGTTACCTTATTACGTGTATTTGCCATAATACCAGCTAACCCACCAAAAATAGCAATAAACACATCTCTTAATTCAGGGCTCGTTCTACCTAATAACTCATCACCAGCTTCACCAAAAGGCGTAATTAAAAAGTATAAAGTACTTGTCACTAAACTTACTGCAACCGTAATTATTAATGCTCTAAAAGATTTTATAAGCGTGCTCCAATCATTTGTTCCCATGGATAAACCTATACCCATTATTGGTCCCATTAATGGTGAAATAAGCATAGCTCCTATAATTACAGCTGTTGAATTGGTATTCAAACCAATACTTGCAATAATTATAGAAAATATCAAAATCCAAATATTAAATCCTTTAAATTGGATTTGATTTTTAATCATCTTTACAGTGGCTTCTTTATCCACTTCATCCGCAAAACTTAATGTGCTTTTTACAAAATTAATAAGCTTCGTTATAAAAACCTTAAAACTATCAACCAAGTTTAAGTCTGATCCCGCTAATAAATTACCGCCCACAACTGAATCTTGTTTACTAATTTTTTCTTCGTTATTTTTATCTTTTTCCATTACTTAATAAACTTTCCCTCTATTCGATAATTCTACTCAAACGCAAATTCAACACTCTGATTATAATCAATTAAGAATCCTTTTTTATTTTACTCTAAACAACACTTAAATTCGTCAAACTTATTTTTTCCACGTTAATATTAACATGCAAACCTCCATTACAACTATCAAATTACAACTTTTTAACACTTTATTTATAATCGGTTGTTTGTAATGTTTTTACACAACCATCTTTTACAGTTACTATTTTATATAAACTTGAATTGTTCTTTGAAATATCTGATTCAATAAAAGCCTTAACTCATTTTCCGAATCGACGCTGTTTGTATACAATATATGACTTTTATCTTCTTTAAAAATGTACTTTATTAGCTTTAAGTCATCAGTTTTAAAATGCTGAATAAGAGAATTGTATTTCATATTCAACATATACCCTTTACTATCTTCTGCTGGCTGGTTACACCCTGTAAATATTAAAATTATTATCGTAAAGAAAAGGCAATATTCCACTTTATCAACAGCGTTAAAACCAAAATGTTAATTAAATCACAATTTATTAGAAATCAGATAGTTTACAAAGGTAGTTATAAACACTTAAATTGTTAATAACGGTTTTAAAACGTTAATTGAATTTATAAGTTTTTCTAGTTTTTAAAAGTAAAAAAATACATATCACCTAAAAATCAAATTTTCCAAACTAAATTTGTACTTATTTATTAAAAACTATTAACAGATAATTCACTGTTATAAACAGATTAATATTTAATATTTTAATTAACAATAGTAATTATTAACACAAATGTTAGCAACTTCATAAACAACTATATTTTAACTGATTAATAATAAAAATCATTGTGTAAAACCCGTTATTAATTTGATGTTATTGATAAAAAAAAGAATTTTA
Source organism: Flavobacteriales bacterium (assembly GCA_029251005.1). Taxonomy (GTDB): domain Bacteria; phylum Bacteroidota; class Bacteroidia; order Flavobacteriales_C. Next base: position 37,436 of record JAQXEE010000061.1, read on the forward strand.
ATTTAAAGTAATCCAACTTATTAACCGACTATAAATAATACTATATTTTAATTAAATAAAAAGAATATATATATATATGTTTAATCAAGAAGTAGAAAAGGAATTAAAGGAAAAAGGGTTTTTAGAAAGGGAAATCGATGCTTCTTTAGATTTGTTTGAGGAAATTAAAAAATTGAAGCAAGAAAAGAATGCTGTTATTCTTGCACATTACTATCAGGAAGGCGACATACAAGACATTGCAGATTTTGTAGGTGACAGTTTAGCTTTAGCGCAAAAAGCTGCCAAAACAGAGGCTGACATAATTCTTTTTGCAGGAGTTGAATTTATGGCTGAAACAGCAAAAATTCTAAGTCCTGATAAAAAAGTTCTGCTTCCAGATTTAAAAGCTGGCTGTTCACTTGCTGAAAGTTGTCCGGCTGATGAATTTGCAAAATATAAAGCTGATCGTCCAGATCATATTGTAATTTCATATGTAAATTGTTCAGCAGAGGTAAAAGCTTTAACGGATATTGTTTGTACTTCAACTAATGCAGTTCAAATAATTGAAAGCTTGCCAGAAGATCAAAAAATTATATTTGGACCTGATAGAAATCTAGGCGCATATTTAGAAAAAAAGACAGGTCGTGAAATGGCTATATGGGATGGGAGCTGCATGGTTCATGAAATATTTTCTCTTGAAAAAATAATAACACTTAAAGCTCAAAATCCGGGAAGTGAAATTATTGCACATCCAGAATGTGAAGCCGAATTATTAGATCATTCTACATTTATAGGATCCACTGCAGCTTTATTAAAATACTCAAAATCAAGTAATTGTAATACATTTATCGTCGCTACAGAAAGTGGTATTTTACATCAAATGGCGAAGGAATCACCTGAAAAAACATTTATTCCAGCTCCTCCAACAAACACTTGTGCCTGTAACGATTGTCCCCATATGCGATTAAACACATTGGAAAAATTATACAATTGTTTAAAATTTGAATATCCAGAATTAACGTTAGACGAAAGTTTAGTAAAAGAAGCGAAGAAGCCAATTATAAAAATGTTGGAAATCAGCGAACGCTTAGGTTTGTAATTAAAATATTGAAAAATAGTAACCGAAATAATAATTTTACATTACATGGTCGATTTTTTTCGGCCATTACTGTAATGTTTTGTCTTCAATTTTCCTTAATTGCTCAAGTGCCAAACGGCTACAATGAATTTAAATATGATAATGGGAAAACTTCTAGTGAAGGTTTCATGGAAAATGGTAGACCAAATGGATATTGGAAGACTTATTATGAAAGCGGAAAGCTTAAATCGGAGGGAAATAGGGTTAATTATAAGCTTGACAGCCTTTGGAAATTTTTTTCGGTACATGGAGTGGTAAATTTGGAAATAAGCTATCAAAACGGCTTAAAACACGGTTTTAGAAAATTATACAATAACGATTTAATTTTAGTTAAAAAGGAAAAGTTTTTAAGAGATACACTCCAATACGTTTTTGATTATTTTCAATCAGGTCAATTACAATTTGAAACACCATACGTAGATGGAATTAAAAATGGAATTGGGTTCGAATATGATACTTCAGGTTTAAAAATTTCAGTCCTTAAATACCAAAATGGAAATTTAAAAAATAGTGCCATAAACCGTAAAGATAAATTAGGAAGGAAGAGTGGAAAATGGATTGATTTTAAAGGTAAAATTGTTACTAGGGAAACAGATTATTCACTTGATTTAAAAAATGGTATTGAGAGAATTTACAGTGAAAAAGGTAAGCTTTTATCTGTTTTAAAGTATAAAAATGGTTATTTAATAAAGGACGTTAAAGAAGTTCAAATAATAAAGGTTAAAAAAGAATTATCATCAGATGGCACAATTGGTAAAACTGGAGGTTATAATGAAAAAGGATTACCACATGGAATTCATCGAAAATACAGCTCCGATGGTAAAGTTATATCTTCAAAAGTATTTAATAATGGAGTTATAGAAGGTGAAGGTATTGTTCAAAAAAACGGATTAAGAGATGGTAAATGGATCATATATTATAAATCAGGTGAAATATTAAGTAAAGGAAATTATAAAAAAGGAATTAAAATTGGTACATGGGAATATTTTTATAAAAACGGACGTTTAGAAGAGTATGGAAGTTATAATAATAAAGGCCAGCAAAATGGTGTATGGAATTTATATTATGAAACTGGAGATACAATGAGAACTGTTGAATACTTGGATGGTTTATATGATGGAAAATATATTTTTTATAACGATTCTGGTTTAGTTATTTCATCTGGAACTTTTAAAGAAGGTTATGAAGAAGGAGAATGGTTTTATATTAATGGAAATAGTAGGCAATTTGGTTCATATTTTAATGGAGAGAAAATTGGTGAGTGGCGTTCCTATTACAATAAGAAACAAATTGTATTTAAAGGAAAATATGAAAACGGCATACCAACAGGTAAGCATATGTTTTGGTATCAAAACGGTACGCTAAGAAGGTTTGGAGATTATAGATCTGGTAGAAAGAATGGTGACTGGTTTTTTTATTCTAAAGGAGGAAGATTATTAATGATTTCAACTTTTAAAGATGGTTTACAGAAAACATTAAACGGTTTTAAAATTAACCCTGAACATGATTCTGAGGATTATATAGAATATGAACAAACAGGTTATTAAAAAAAGCCATTTAAATAAATGAATGGCTTTTTTTAATAACTAGTAGATTATTTCAAAATAACTTTAGCAACATAATTATTTGAATTAACTGTATAAATGCCTCTAGATAGTAATGCTGTATTTATAGATGTAATATCTTCAGTTACTAACTTTGTCAAAACAACACGACCATTTAAATCTGTTATATTTACGAGTTCACCAATTATTTTTTCAGATTCAATATTTAAAATTCCTGTCGTTGGATTTGGATAAACATTCAGATTTTTAATTTCTACTGATTTAATGGAATTCGTATTATCATAATTATCATAAACGTCATTAAACGCTTGCGCAAAGCTATAAGAACCCCCACAGGCATCAGCATCATTGTTTGCACTCCAAGTCATAAAACCTCGTAATTCTGGGTAGCTTTTTGATAATATGTAAGTTCCAGGTTTAGATCCAATACCTAAAAGATATTTTGCCGCAGATTTAAGTGTTGATGGTGATATATAACCAGACCCAGCTGAACAAGAACTTGCAGGTAATGCTATTACAACCTTGCTTGCAGGTAACCCAGAATAAGTACCAGTTGTTTTATTTCCTTGGTTTTTAAACCCTTCTATTGCTGCTTCTACTTGGGTTATTATATAATCCACGGTTCCTTGATTATATAGTTTACTATTGGCTGGCCAAGCTTCATAACCAGGTAATGCATAGTTTTCTGAAGAATTGTAAAGTTGAATCATAAGTAGATCTATTTCATCTCTTAATGATTCTATGATCGGTAACCATGATCCATTACAAGAGTTCCATGGAGATAAACCACCAGTAGTATATTTTACTTCTGGTGCCATTGTTAAGATCATTTTTTTACCATATTTATTTTTAAACCATGTTCGAATTTCGTTAACAGCATCAATTATATAATCCCACTGTGGGGCTGGATTTGTTATTGTTTGGTTTACTGTTGGACACATATAAACTGATCTTTCTAGATCCAAATCTATACCGTCTACTTTATAACTCATTATAAAGTCTTTTATTTTTGTAACGAATATATTTTTATCAGATATAGAATTTAACTTGAAGGACCCATTAGCTCCACCTATACTTACAATAACTTTTTTTCCTTCTGCTTTAACTGTTGTAATATCTTGTTTTAAAGTTGTAGAATTTTTAGGTGTAAATTCTATATCAGAAACTTTGTTATCATCTTCGAAACCATTTTTGTCAGCTTCTAAAAAGGATAAAACTAAAACATTATATGAATTATTTATATCTTTTAATCTTAGTGTTATAATACTCCCCAATTTTAGGACATGGTATTAAATATTAATTTTAACGATGTATTATGAAACG
>JAQXEE010000076.1 GCA_029251005.1 Flavobacteriales bacterium
TTTTAATCTTCAATCGGTGGGGCGCATTAATATGGGAAAGCGGAACACCATATCAACCTTGGGATGGAACAAATGCTAAAACAGGAAGTGAAGTTCAGCAAGATGTTTACGTTTGGAAACTAAAAGTTTGGGATAATGTAGAATCGGTTTTAAAAACCTACTACGGAAGAGTTAGTTTAATTAGATAGAATTAAGATTTTCGAATAGAAATTAACAAAGAATTACAAAACAAAAAAGCCGTCATTTATGATGGCTTTTTTGTTGGTTAAAAACTTTCTATATATTCTAGTTTTTCGGCTTAAAAATTGAAGTTTAAAAATGTATTTTTGAATCTAATTGAGAAAAATACTCTTCATATTATTAGGTGTTCTTATAATTACTTCTTGTGTTGAAAAACGAGATTTAAAACAAGATGTAGTAGTGGTAGATTTGGAAAGTTACCCTGATGGACTACATCCATATAATAGTAGTTCTGGTTCAGGTAATTTTATTACTTCCTATACTCAAACTTCATTAATATCGCTTGATTCTAAAACAGAACAGTATACTCCACTTTTAATAAAAAATTTACCAAAAGCTGATTCAACTGGCTTGCTTTATCGCTTTGAAATAAACAATAAAGCAAAATGGGATAATGGAGAAATTCTAAAAGGCGAAGATGTTGTTTTTTCATGGAAACTAACATTATGCCCACTAACAGATAATGCTTTTGCAAGAGGAATGTATTCTAATATTATTGAGAATGTTTTTGTGAATCCAGAAAACTCGCAAGAAGTATTCGTAAAAGTACAGGATGTTCATTACAAAAACATGGAGATTGTAGCTAGTGTTTCTTTGTCTCAAAAAAGCTACTGGGATAAAGAAAATTTAATGGATGAATATTCTTTTAAAGATTTACTAGGAAAGGAATTTAAGTCGACTAAGAAGCTGGATGATTGGTTTAATGATTTTAATAGTGCAGACAATGCATATATTCCTAAGAATCTTAAAGGATTAGGGGCATATCAAATAACCGAAATGGTTAGTAAATCTTATATTACTTTAGAAAAAAAGAAAGGTTGGTGGGGAACGCTTTTTAAAGAAGAATCAACAGGTTTTATGGCTTTACCTCAAAAAATCATATTTAAAGTAACGTCCGATCCTTCTGCAGGATATCTAGCAATAAAAGCCCAAGAAATAGACATTTTGAAAAATAGAGGAAGTAGTTGGATTTCCAAATTTAGAAGGCTTAGAAGATTAGATTACTTTAATGAAAATTACAAAAGTGATTTTGTAGAGACGAACTTATACAGGTATTTAGGAATGAATTTGAAACCTGATGGCAAAGAATTTAAACCGTTTTTCACAGATGTAAGGGTTCGAAGAGCTATGGCGCACTTAGCACCTTTAGATGATATGATCGAATATTTACTTTATGGAGAGGCAACTAGGCAAGCTAGTATTGTAGCTCCATTTAATAAAGCTGTTAATTCAACACTTAAACTAATACCTTATAACATTAAAGAAGCAAATAGATTGCTTAGTGAAGCTGGATGGGTTGATACTGATGGTGATAATATTAGAGATAAAATTATAGACGGAGAAAAGGTTCAATTTAGATTTAAACTAAATTATTACTCGGACCCATCATTAAAAGAAATTGCAACGGTATTAAAGGTGTCAATGCGAAAAGCAGGAATAGAATTAATTCAAAATCCACTCGATTTTGGAACCTTATTTGGAAACGCTTACGATCATAAGTTTGACGCAATTTTAGCAGCATGGGGTGGTTCGGTTTTGTATAGTGATCCATATGCTGTTTGGAGTTCAAAAAGCTGGGCAACAAAAGGGGCTAATTTTATTGGGTTTGGCGACGCTGAATCAGATTCGTTAATCAATGCATCAAATACAATCCTAGATGAGGAGGGACACCTGAAAGCCTTCCGAGCTCTTCAACGAAAAATTTATGAAGAACAACCCTATATTTTCTTTTGGAGTGAAAAGTATGTAATGGCTTGCCATAATAGGTTTGAAAATAATGGTTTTTTTAAAGCAAGACCAAACATTAATGTTGCGGGTCTAAAACTTAAGTATAAGTAATTTGTTAAAGTATATTTTAAAAAGAATATTTGTTTTTATTCCAACTTTGATTGTTATTTCATTGTTGGCATTTGTGATTAGTTTAAACTCTCCTACAGACCCCGTTGAGCGCTTGGTTAATTCTGCTGTAAATGAATCCGACTTAAGCTCCGAATCAAGTGCAAGTGAAGAACTAAGACAAGAAGTTAGGAAAAAATTGGGACTTGATTTACCAGTCTTTTATATTAATCTATCATCTTTAGCAGAATCTGACACATTATACAGAATAGCAGAAAGATCACATCAGGAGAATTTAAGTAAACTAACAAAACTATACGGAAACTGGAGCGAAATACAAGCTTACTATTCTTCTTTAAAAAACTTAGAAAAAGCAGTTGGTCAATTCAAAGCTGACTCATCGCTTACTGCAACTTATTCGAGCAATAAATTAACAACATATAATAATAAATCTATTTTAGGAGCGAAGTCTTTATTTGAATTAAATGATGACAATAAAATCATAGAGCAAATAAGCGTTTTAGATACATTGTATCAATTGAGACTATTTTCAAGCCTCAATCCAATACTCAAAATCGTTAAATTAAAGTATTCAAAAATTAAAAGAAACACCACAAATTGGAAAAATTATATTCCTACAATTCAATTTAATGGATTTTTAAATCAATATCACTTATGGTTATTTGGTGATAGTGATCGAAACAGAGGAGGAGTTATTAGAGGTGATTTCGGAAAGTCATATATCGATAATAAATCGGTTGGAGATAAAATGTTAGAGATGTTTCCTTATTCATTATCACCAAAT
>JAQXEE010000078.1 GCA_029251005.1 Flavobacteriales bacterium
CACAGCGAATTCGTTTGGCAACCCAAATAGGTTCTCAATTAGTTGGCGTTTTATATATTCTTGATGAGCCCAGTATAGGTCTTCATCAAAGAGACAATATGAGATTAATAACTGCCTTAAAAAAGCTGAGAGACAATGGCAATACTGTTATTGTTGTTGAGCATGACAAGGAGATTATGCAAGAATCGGATTACATAATTGATATTGGACCGAAAGCAGGAAAATTTGGAGGAGAAGTAATCGATCAAGGGAAACCAAATGAACTAAGCAATAAAGAAAGTACTACATATCAATACCTATCGGACATAAAAGAAATTTGTATTCCAATAAGACGTAAACCGAACAATGAATTCATAGAACTAAGAGGAGCAAATGGTAACAACCTTAAAAACGTTAACCTTAAAATCCCTTTAGGTGTATTTACGTGTATTTCAGGAATTTCAGGGAGTGGAAAATCCACCTTAATTAATCAAACGCTAATTCCTTTATTATATAATCATATTTACAAAAGTAAAGCTGCCCCTCTGCCGTTTAAATCAGTTAAGGGATTAGACTTATTGGATAAAGTGATTGAAATTGATCAATCTCCAATAGGAAGAACTCCAAGATCAAATCCAGCGACATACACGGGCTTATTCGCAGACATCAGGAATCTTTTTGCCCAAATTCCAATTAGTAAAATAAACGGTTTTAAAGCAGGGAGGTTCTCATTTAACATTAGCGGCGGACGATGTGAATCCTGCAAAGGAGCTGGAATAGAAACGATAGAAATGAACTTCCTTCCGGATGTTTATGTGAAGTGTAAAACCTGTAATGGTAAAAGGTATAATCAAGAGACCCTACAAGCTAAGTTCAAAGGTAAAAACATAAGTCAGGTACTAGAAATGCCTATATCAGAAGCTGTTGTTTTTTTTGAAGCACAACCTAATATACACCGCAAGATAAAAGCACTTGATGAAGTTGGTCTTGGATACGTTCAGTTGGGGCAAGCCTCAACTACACTTTCAGGTGGAGAAGCTCAAAGAATTAAATTGGCGACAGAACTAGCAAAAAAAGCAACTGGAAATACAATATTTATCTTAGATGAACCTACAACTGGTTTGCATTTTGAAGATATAAATGTGCTTATAAATGTTCTCCAGAGAATTGTAGACAAAGGAAACACTGTTGTTGTAATAGAACACAACTTAGATGTAATAAAAGTAGCCGATCATTTAATTGATCTTGGACCAGAAGGGGGCAAAAAAGGAGGTTATATTATAGCTCAGGGAACTCCCGAAAAAGTGGCTCGAAACAATAAAAGTATAACAGGTAAGTTTCTTAAGCAGGAACTCAAGTAACTTTTGTGTTAACTTCATAGTAAACTAAAAGCTTACTGGGCATTTTGACCTTTTAAATTTTTAACCCTATGAAAAACAATGATGAAAAAATAATTGACGCTTTTAGTGAAAGAAACTGGAACGAAATAAGAACGAATGACTCTTGGACAATTTTCAAGATTATGTCAGAATTTGTTGAAGCCTTTGAAAAAATGGGACGAATTGGTCCTTGTGTTTCAATATTTGGTTCTGCAAGAACAAAAGAAGAAGATAAATACTATCAACTTGCTGAAGATTTAGCATATAAAATAACCCAGCATGGCTACGGAGTAATTACAGGTGGTGGACCTGGAATTATGGAGGCGGCCAATAAAGGCGCCAACCGAGGTGGCGGTAAATCCGTTGGATTAAATATTTCCTTACCATTCGAAGAGTATTCTAACCCCTACATTGATCGGAACAAAAAAATAGACTTTGACTTTTTCTTTGTAAGAAAAGTGATGTTTGTTAAATATGCGCAAGGATTTGTTGTGCTCCCTGGTGGATTTGGAACATTAGACGAGTTATTCGAGGCCATAACGTTAATTCAAACTAAAAAAATAGGTAAATTTCCGATTGTTTTAGTTGGAAAAGAGTTTTGGGGTGGTTTAGTTGATTGGATAAAAAACTCACTTTTACAAAACGGTATGATCGCAGAAAAAGACCTTGATCTCTTCCACGTAGTTGACACATCAGATGAAGCCGTTAAAATCATTAATGAATTCTATACTCAATACCTATTAAAACCAAATTTCTAACCTTAAATTGTTAATGATTTCCTACCTTATTTCAACTAATTTTATATAAATTAGCTAAATTAAAACAAAAGGTAGGGAATGAATATATTCAAACTGACATTAGTTTTTTGTATTCTATTAGGTTCTTCTATAGCTCAAGCTCAAGAAACGCCGGATAGTTCAAGTACTGACAAAGACACATCTGGTCTTGCTCCGATTTATTACAACATGGGTGCTGGCCTATTAAATTACAGAGGAGATGTAGGTGTAATTAAAGATTTAGGTACTACTGAGAATCTTCAAGTTGGATTTCATGCAGGGGCTGAATATAAAATCACAAGTAGTTTAGGAGTTAGTTTAAACGGAGGATATGCCACTTTAACAAAAAACGAAAGGACTGGTAATTCTAATGTTAATTTCCAAACAAAAGTCATCAATGCAGGCTTGTCTGCTTCATTTCATTTCGCAAACGGTTTGATTTTAGCAGAAGACTATAAAATAGATCCCTTTATTTCAATTGGTATGGACTTTCTTTCTTTTAATTCTAAAACGGACTCATTAGATGCAAGTGGTAATAAATACTTTTATTGGGAAGATGGTTCCATAAGGAATATTGCCCAAAACCCAACGGATTTTGGAACGAAACTATCCAGAGATTATAAATACGAAACTGAAATTCCCACAAGTGACGAAAATGATATCCCCTTTGCCTTTCCTATTGCAATAGGCTTTGACTTTTATATTAATCCCTATTTGAAAGCACGAATTAAACAGTCAGTTTCTATTACCAATACTGATTTTATTGATGGCCTTGCAGATGGGAAAACAAACGATGTTTTAATGTATTCTTCTATGAGCTTCGTTTTTAACCCTTCAGGATTAGGGAAGAGATCAAAAAAGCATAAAGAATATGATGATATAGATTTCGCGGCATTACTTAGAGCCGACAGTGACGCTGATGGAGTTTTAGATATTGATGACAAATGTCAATTCACAGATGAGGGCATTAAAGTCGACAGACATGGATGTCCATTAGACGATGATCATGATGGAATTCCAAATCACTTAGATCAAGACAATAAAACTAAAAAATCTGCTTTAGAGGTTGATACTAATGGAGTTGCAATTCCTGATAGTTTAATCGCGAAAGAAGCTACTGATACAGTTGTTACACTTAGAGATGAGCTATGTCAATTCTACCCAAGTATGTGCCAAGGAGAAGAATCTGACATTGAGTTTCAACTCTTAAATGCTGGGAAAGCCGATAAGTCACTAATTACTTCGAGAGTTGAACCTAGTAAGAAATCAATAGAAGAGATTAAAAAACTTTGCGACATTAATGGAAACGGTCGAATTACTTCTAAAGAAATTTATGAAAGTATTGACAACTACTTTGATGGCAAGATTGATTTAGCATTGGGTGATATTCACAAATTAATCGATTACTTCTTCGAGCAATAAGAACATAATAGACATAAAAAAAGGGAGCAATTGATTGCTCCCTTTTTTTATGTCTATTCGTTAAAATTAAATCGCAGCCATTAACAAGTCAATATCCTTGTATGGCAAATCAAACGTCTCCCCTAATACCCTGCTTGTTAAAATACCTTTATACATATAGACCCCATTTTTGAAACCAGGTTCAGAATGCATCATCCGCTCTAAACCACCACCTTCGCCTAGCTCAATTAATAATGGAGTGAAAACATTACTTAAAGCGTAAGAAGCTGTTCTACTAACTCTAGATGCAATATTGGGCACGCAATAATGGGTTACACCGTACTTTTTATAAAGCGGCTTTTCATGAGAACTAACTTCAGATGTCTCAAAACAACCTCCAGTATCTATACTGACGTCTATTATTACAGATCCATATTTCATCTCAGAAACCATTTCCTCAGTAACAACACAAGGTGTTCGTCCGTTTCTCGGTCTTAAAGCCCCAATAACAACGTCTGCATTTTTTAATGCCTTCTTTAATAATTTAGGTTGTAAGATTGATGTGTAAATTCGTTGACCAAGATTATTAAGGGTTCTTCTAAGCTTATGAGATTCATCATCAAACAATTTAACATTAGCTCCCAAGCCCAAGGCACTTCTAGCGGCAAACTCTCCGACACCTCCTGCGCCTAATATAACTACTTCAGCCGGCTTAACGCCAGGAATACCGCCCATCATAACACCGTGACCTCCATTCACATTACTTAAGCATTCAGCAGCAATTAATATGGATGTATTCCCTGCAATTTCGCTCATACTTCGAACGATAGGGTAAACACCATCTCTATCCTTTATAAAATCATACGCAACGCACGTTACCTTCTGCTTCATTAATTGCTTCATACAGTCTTTAGGCTGAGAAGTAATTTGAAGTGCCGAAAATAAAATTTGTTTTTGCATTGGATCAAACATAGCTACCTCCTCCAAAGTAGGAGGTGCAACTTTAATAATAATATTTGCACGATAAACATCCTTGGCATCCGAAACAATCTCTGCTCCAGCTTCACTGTAATCTTTATCTGTAAAATTAGCAGGTTCCCCTGCCTTAGATTCTATTAAAACTCTATGCCCATTATTAACTAACAAACCTACACTATCTGGAACTAAAGCAACTCTATTTTCTTGCAAAGCCGTTTCTCTAGGAATACCGATGAAAAGATTCTTTTCACTTCTTGGCAGTTCCAAGGTTTCCTCTTGAGGCATTAAACCACTTTCAGTTAAATGTTTTATTAAATCTGATGATTTCATTAAATTTTAATTAAAATTCATAACTCCTTAACTCATTATCCACTTGTATATCAATAGAAAATAATTCGTCCTCTAACGGCAAAACATTTTGTATTTTATTTGGCCATTCAATTAGACACCAATTTCCAGAATCTAAATATTCCTCGATTCCAAAATCATATGCCTCGTCTTCATTTTCTATCCGATACGCATCAAAGTGATAAACAGTTCCAGATTTAGTTTTATACTCGTTCACAATTCCAAATGTTGGACTACTTACATGATCGATAACACCTAAACAATTACACACCTCTTTGATAAGTGTTGTTTTCCCTGAACCCATGGGACCATTAAAAAGAATGACTCTTTTATTACCCGCAGCATATATTAGTTTTTCTGCAACCAATTTTAAATCAACCAAACCACTTTTAATCATGTTTATTTGGACTTCATACTTATTACAGGGATTATCATTTCATCCATACTTACACCACCATGTTGGAGCGTATTTCGATAATGCTTCACGTAGTGATTATAATTGTTGGGATAAGCAAAAAAATCATGATTTTTTGCGAATATATAACGCGTACTTAAATTCAATTTCGGTAGAAAAGCTTCGTCAGGAGATTCTATTTCAAATACTTCCTTAGACTTGTATTGCATATTTTTACCAGCCTTATATCTTAAATTTGTACTAATTTCTTTGTCGCCAACAACCTTTCTAGGATTATCAACCAACACAGATCCATGATCGGTAGTTAAAAGTACTTCTGCACCACTTCCTTTTAATGTTTTAAGCATTTCAAGCAATGGTGAATTTTCAAACCAAGTTTTTGTAATATCCCGATACCCTTTTTCATCCTCTGCTAACTCTCGCATGATTTTAAAATCTGTTCTTGCGTGACTTAAAGAATCAACAAAATTATAAACGACAACATTTAAATCATTTTCTTTTAATTGGTGAAAATTATCCAACAACTTCTTTGCTCCAAACAAATTAGTCACTTTATTATAGGATGATTTTATCGCTGACTTTCCATTTCTCTTTAGAAACTCACTTAACAACTCTTCCTCATGAAGATTTTTTCCCTCATCAGAAGATTCATCCACCCACTTATCTGGGAATTGTTTTGAAATTTCGGAAGGCATTAAACCTGCAAAAATTGAATTTCTCGCATACTGGGTTGCCGTTGGTAAAATCGAATAATAACAATCATCTTCCTCAATAACAAATAGTTTGGAAAACTCTGGCTGTAAAACTCTCCACTGATCATACCTCAAGCAATCCAAAACAATCAAATAAACTGGTCTTTCACTGTTTAATTTTGGAATCAATTTTTGTTTAAGGAGCGTATTGGATAAAATTGGTGTGTCATCATCCGGATTATTCAACCAATCTAAGTATTCATTTTCTACATATTTGCAAAAAGAATGATTCGCTTCCGATTTTTGAGACTGTAAAATCTCTTCCATACCAGACTCATCACTTTTAGATAATTTTAAATCCCAGTAAACTAATTTCTTTTGAATTTCAATCCAATCATTTGCGTCCAATCTATCCGATAATCGCATTCCTATTTCACGAAACTCTTTTTGATAATCTGAAGTAGATTTTTCACTTACTAGTCTTGAGTTATCAAGAATCTTTTTGAGAGATAATAAAATTTGATTTGGGTTTACAGGTTTTATAAGATAGTCGGAAATCTCACCTCCTATTGCCTCTTCCATTATATGTTCTTCCTCACTTTTTGTGATCATAACAACAGGAATACTTTTTCTGAGTTTTTTAATCTCCATCAATGCATCCAAACCTGTAATTCCTGGCATATTCTCATCTAGAAAAACAACATCAAAATGAGACCGTCCAACTTCTTCTATTGCTTCATTACCACTTTTAACAGAAGTAACTTCGTAATTTTTATTCTCTAAAAAAAGAATGTGAGGCTTTAATAAATCAATTTCATCATCCGCCCATAATATTTTCACCTTATCCATTAAAAAACCTTAATTTTGGTACATATTCCCCTAAAAATAGGAATTAAAACAATTGAATATCCAGCGTTAGCTAAAAAAATAACCATCGAACAAACACGAAATAAAAAGAAAATTATTAACGACCCTGTTTATGGCTTCGTTAATATCCCCTACGATATCGTTTTTGACATTATAGAGCACCCCTATTTTCAACGATTGAGGCGCATAAGGCAATTGGGCTTAACGAGTATGGTTTACCCTGGGGCTTATCATACAAGGTTTCATCATGTTATTGGGGCAATGCATTTAGCTATTCAAGCAATAGACACCTTGCAATCAAAAGGGCATTTAATTTCTGATGAAGAAAGAAAAGCTGTTATTTGTGCTGTTTTACTGCACGATATTGGACATGGGCCTTTTTCACATGCTTTAGAATACACGATCGTAAATGGAGTTCATCATGAAGAACTTTCCATTTTATTTATGAAAGCTTTAAATAAGCATTTTAAAGGAGAACTTGATTTAACAATTGAAATTTTTACAAATAGATACCATAAAAAGTTTCTCCATCAAATTATAAGCAGTCAACTTGATGTTGATCGATTAGATTATTTAACACGAGATAGTTTTTATACGGGAGTAAATGAGGGTATCGTTGGCGTTGATCGAATTATTAAGTTACTTAATGTACACAACGATGAACTAGTTATTGATGAAAAAGGGATTTATTCGATCGAAAAATTCCTTGTTGCTCGTAGAATTATGTATTGGCAAGTTTACTTACACAAAGCAGTTGTTGCTGCAGAATTTTTAGTGATTAATATTTTAAAAAAGGCAAAAGAATTAGTTTTAGACGGTGAAGATCTTTTTGCAACTAAATCATTAAAGTTTTTCTTAAACCAAAACTTAGCATCATCAGACTTTGAATCCAATCCTGAAATATTAAAGTATTTTTCCAAGCTTGACGATTATGACATTTTCACTTGTATTAAAGAGTGGATTGATCACCCTAACAAAACCTTGTCAACACTCTGCAATTGGATGATTAATCGAAGGCTTTATAAAACCGAAATTAGTCAGGAACCATATTCTGTTGAGAAAATAAATAGTTTAGAAGCCAAAACTGTTCAGCAATTACAAATCCCTGAAAAAGACTTGAAATTCTTCGTATTTAGTGCAAACATTCAAAACAATGCCTATAATCCTGAACAGGACAGAATAAGTGTTTTTTATAAAAATGGAGAAACTAAAGATATTGCTGAAGCTTCAGATCAATTAAACATTTCTAGTTTATCAACTCCGGTAACAAAATACTTTTTGTGTTATCCAAAAACATTAACATTATGACATTTTCTGCGCAACAAATTTCCGCTCTAATTAATGGGACCATTGAAGGAAACCCTGAAGCACAAATAAATAATTTCGCTAAAATTGAAGAAGGATTCGACGGTGCTTTATCATTTTTAGCCAATCTAAAATATGAGGATTTTCTATATAATTGCGAATCATCTGTCGTAATTGTTTCTAAAGACTTAGAATTGCAGCAAGAAATCAAAACAACACTAATTAGAGTTTCAAATCCATATGAAGCTTTTGCTACCTTACTTCAGAAATATGAAGAGTTTAAACCAAGAAAAGTTGGCAGAGAAGCGCCGATTTTTATTGGAGAAAATACGACTTTGGGTGAAAATGAATTTATTGGTGCATTTTCACGGATAGGAAAAAATGTAACAATAGGAAAAAATGTAAGCATTTACCCTAATACGGTTATTGGTGATCATGTTAAAATCGGGGACAATACAACTATTTATGCAAACGCAACTATTTACGATGCATGTGTTATTGGAAACAGTGTTACAATTCACAGTAGTACTGTTATCGGAAGCGATGGTTTTGGATTCGCTCCAAATTCAGAAAACCAATACAGTAAGATTCCCCAAATTGGAAATGTTATACTTGAAGATCATGTTGAAATTGGGGCGAATTGTAGCATAGACAGAGCGACAATGGGATCTACAGTAATAAAAAAAGGAGTTAAATTGGATAACTTTATTCAAATCGCTCACAATGTTGAAATTGGGGAAAACACAGTAATTGCAGCTCAATCAGGAGTTGCAGGATCAACGAAAGTTGGAAAAAATTGTATGATTGGAGGTCAAGTAGGAATAATAGGTCACCTAACAATTGCAGACGAAGTGAAAATTGCAGCTCAATCCGGAATTGGAAAATCTATATCCAAAAAGGGATCTATCTGGCAAGGGTCCCCTGCCTTTGAAGTTAGTGCATATAAAAGAAGTCTTGTTGGTTTTAAAAACTTACCTAAAATTCAAGAAAAAATTAACAATATTGAAAAAGCAATCACCAAATTATCTCAGCAAAAATAAAAGCCTTATTTTTGCTGAGATAATTTGGTTATGGGTGAAAAGCAAAGAACAATTTCAAAAGAAGTTTCTTTAAGTGACATAGGTTTACACACGGGTAAAAAGGTGAATTTAACTTTTTGTCCAGTAAAAGAGAATTACGGAATTAAATTTCAAAGAACAGATCTTGAAGGTCAACCAATCATAGAAGCTGATGTTGATTACGTTACTGATATCCAAAGAGGAACCACGCTAACAAAAAATGGAAATTCTGTTTCAACAATTGAACATTCACTCGCAGCCTTAACAGGTTTAGGGATTGATAATTGCTTGATTAAAATTGATTCACAAGAAGTCCCTATTATGGACGGAAGCTCAAAACCGTTTATTGAAATTTTAAAGAAAGCAGGAATTAAAGAACTTGATGCTGATAAAAATTACTTTGTAATTACTGAACCAATAAAATTCACGCTAGAAGAGAAAGGGATTGAATTAATAGCTATTCCGGATGATCATTACAACATCACATCAATGATCGATTACGAATCTCCGGTTCTTGGTAAACAGTTTGCTGCACTTGATAAAATTGAAGATTTTGAAGATGAAATTGCCTCTTCACGAACATTTTGTTTTCTTCATGAATTAGAATTTTTGGCAAAACATAACCTTATTAAAGGAGGTGATTTAAGCAACGCGATTGTTGTTGTTGACAAGGTTATTGAAAAAGAAAGATTAAACGAAATCGCCAAAATATTAAACAAACCTTCTGTTGAAGTTAAAGAAGAAGGAATTCTTGACAATATTGAGTTAAGACATGCCAATGAACCAGCTCGTCACAAGCTATTAGACATCATAGGCGATTTAACTTTAGTTGGACGTCCAATAAAAGGTAAGATTATCGCTTCAAAACCAGGGCATGGACCAAATACAGAATTTGCAAAATTGATTAAAAAAAGTATCAAAAAAATGGAAAAGAAATTTGATGTATCAAATATAGCTTTAGATATTGAAGGAATAAAAAAGATTCTTCCACATAGACCTCCATTCTTAATGGTTGATAGGATCATTGAACTAACTCCAGAAAGAGTAGTTGGTGTAAAGAATGTATCTATAAATGAAGATTTATTTAGAGGTCACTTTCCTAATCAACCTATTTTCCCTGGAGTTTTACAGGTAGAAGCAATGGCTCAAGTAGGTGGTGTTTTAGTATTATCTCAATTTGAAGATCCTAAAAACTATTTAACATATTTCATGAAAATGGATAATGTTAAATTCAGAAAGATGGTTGTTCCTGGAGATACTCTTGTTTTTGAATTAACGTACCTATCACCGTATAGAAGAGGAATTGCACATATGTTAGGTAAAG
The DNA here is from genome assembly GCA_029251005.1 of Flavobacteriales bacterium. Lineage (GTDB taxonomy): Bacteria > Bacteroidota > Bacteroidia > Flavobacteriales_C. The sequence continues at coordinate 10,523 of JAQXEE010000078.1, forward strand.
CATACGTGAATGGAGAATTAGTTACTGAGGCTGAAATGATGGCTAAAATTGATAAAGTAAAATAGCATGCACCAACCATTAGCATATATTCATCCGCAATCAAAAATTGCTAAGAACGTTGTAATAGAACCTTTTGTTACTATTGAAAAAGACGTCGAAATAGGTGAAGGGACCTGGATCGGTCCAAATGTAACAATCATGGAAGGAACTCGAATCGGAAAAAACTGTCGTGTTTTCCCAGGAGCCGTTATTGGGGCAGTACCACAAGACCTTAAATTTAACAACGAATATTCTACTGCAGAAATAGGTAATAACGTAACGATTAGAGAATGTGTTACTATTAACAGAGGTACAGAAGACAGGAACAAAACGACTATTGGGAACAATGTTTTGCTAATGGCTTACGTACACATCGCACATGATTGTTCCATAGGAAATAACGCAATACTTGCAAACAGCACGAATTTAGGAGGACATGTTGATATTGGAGAATTTGCCATTTTAGGTGGTGGAACTTTGGTTCATCAGTTTGTATCCATCGGAAATCATGTTATGGTAAGTGGTGGTGCTTTAGTAAATAAAGACATCCCACCTTTTGTAAAAGCAGGTAGGGATCCCATTTCATATATAGGAATCAACTCTATTGGTTTAAGAAGAAGACAGTTCCTACCTGAAAAAATTCAAGAAATTCAGGAACTTTATAGAATAATCTATCTTAAAAGTCTTAACAACACTCAAGCTGTAAATTTTATTGAGGCTGAAGTTAAAGCAAGTAAAGAAAGAGACGAAATAATTTCATTCATTCAGGATTCCAAAAGAGGAATCATGAAAGGATATTTTAAATAAAAAAAACATTATAAATGGCGAATACCTCGGACTTCAGAAATGGTCTTTGTATCAATTTTAACGGTAAAATTTTTCAGATAATTGAATTCCAACATGTGAAACCTGGTAAAGGTCCTGCATTTGTTAGAACCAAACTAAGAAATCTAGATAATGGAAAAGTGATAAACAACACTTTTACTGCTGGGATTAAGATCGAAACTGTTCGGATTGAGCGAAGAAATTATCAATTTCTTTATAAAGATGATATGGGTTATAATATTATGAATTCTGAAACATTCGAACAAACGTCCGTTCAAGAGTGTTTAATTAACGCTCCCAAATTCATTAAAGACGGAATGGATGTTACAGTTCTTTTTCACGCTGAAAACGAAGAAGTTTTAGGTGTTGAATTACCGCAATATGTTGAGTATGAAATAACATATACAGAACCAGGAATAAAAGGTAATACTGCTACCAATGCTACCAAACCTGCAAAAATAGAAACTAACGCTGAAATTAGAGTCCCATTATTCATTAATATTGGTGATTTCGTTAAGGTTGACACGGAAAAAGGAGAGTATAACGAAAGAGTAAAAAAGTAATAGAAAATTCATTTCATCTCATTGAAGAGAATATTTAAGAATTAAAATATTTTTAACCCAGTCACATTTCGACTGGGTTAAAAATTTGCACACTAATGGCCGTTAAATCACTTACAAGAGCTCAAAGAAAAATCAAGGTTAAAGACCTTAAGTTGAATGCTTTGTTAGATGTAACTTTAGCCATCAATAGTAATGTTTCAAAAGAAAAACTTTTTGAAATATATGAACTAACTCTACACGAATTAGACATTGAAAAAATTGCTCTTTATACGTTTGAAGGTGACTGGAGTTTAGCCACTTCATATGGACTAAAAGAAGACGGACTAAATATTGATGTAAAATCTGACTTATTAAAATATGAAGAGATTTCAGAAGTCAATTCTAACGAAGATGAAATTTTTAAAGAATTTGATTTAATAATTCCGGTATTTCACAAAACAAAACCACTGGCCTTTTTATTAATTGGCGACATCATTAATGAGGCAATTCAAATTAGTCCTATTATTAAGCATCTACCATTTATTCAAACCTTTACAAATATTATTTCGGTCGCAATCGAAAATAAGAATCTAGCGAAAGAGGCTATTCGACAAGAAAGAGTTAAAAAAGAATTAGAATTAGCAAGTCAGATGCAAAACATGCTTCTTCCGACTCAACTTCCTCAAGACGAACATTTAGATATTGCAGCTTTCTATAAAAGCCACCAACAAGTTGGTGGGGATTATTACGATGTAATTTGGGTAAATAAAATAGAAATCGCGATGTGTATCGCTGATGTTTCCGGGAAAGGAGTCTCTGCGGCTATTTTAATGAGTAATTTCCAAGCAAACTTACAAGCAGGAGTTAAACATTCTATAAGCCTGCCTGAATTAGTTCAAGACCTGAATGAAAAGGTAATTAACAACGCAAAAGGTGAAAAATTCATCACCATGTTTATTGCTGTATATAATGTTGAGAATCGTCAATTAACTTATATAAATTGTGGACATAACCCTCCAGTTCTAAAAAACGGAAATCAAATAGTACAGTTGAAAGATGGTTGTCCAGGATTAGGTATGTTAGATTATCTCCCTGCTCCTAAAATTGGGATTGTAGATATTCAACCAGAATCGACACTTGTTACCTATACAGATGGCTTGTGTGAGGTTGAGAATCACGAAAAAATTGAATACGGTACTAATCGAATTGAAAATGCTATTCACAAGGGACAACATTCATCTATGGATGAATTGAATAACAATTTAATGAAAGACGTAATAAAGTTCAAAGGAGATGAACCTTTTGTTGATGATATAGCAATCTTAAGTTGCTATTTTTTATAACACAAATATTAAATTAAGACAGGCCTTTTTATTTTAAACAGTTCTTTTAACTCAGGAGGAACACCTGTAATTTCATTCATAAAGTCATCAAACTCATCTTTAGTTTTCTGTGAAAGTAACTCTTGAATTTCATCACCTATTGAAGGACTCATTAAAACAGGAAATTGCCCTTTAATCATTTTATCACCAACAAACTGACCAACAATATTATACTCTTCAAGGTCTTCAACAGGAATTCCTGTAACAACACATTTACTAAACGGGTCTTTATTGTCATTCCTTAATTGAAACTCCAAAAAATTAAAATGCTCCGAAATATATTTTTTTATATTCTCAATGCTCTCCTCACTCATTGCTTCTAATTTTTTCAAATTACAAGGAGAACAGATAGCGTATTCAAAAACGGTATTTTTCATACCATTTGAAGGATTTATTTTAAATGACTTCTCAATAAGGTAGGTGTCTAAGCCAAGACTAAGATCAGTACCACAGAAAGTACATCTTTTAAAAACCTCCTGATTTAAATCACTATAGAATTCCTTGGGAATTTCCTCAAAATCGATACCATCCATTTAATTAAGACTTAAAATGTAAGATATACTCTACATTACCATCGCCCCCTTTTATAGGAGACTGTGCACTGTTTAAAACTTTCATTTTATGATCCCTACAAAAAGAAGTAATTTTTTCTAAAGCTTTAATTCTAATTCTATTATCAGACACAATTCCTCTTTTATTCAATGCCTTCGGTCCCAATTCAAATTGTGGCTTTACCAAAACAACAAATTCAGAATTATCAGCAACCGAATTTATAACTGCGGGCAATACGAGAGTTAAAGAAATAAATGAAATATCAACAACAACCAAATTTGGAGTTGGATCAAATGCAGGTAAAAGATTAGTTCTTATAAGGTCATCTAATCTTCTTGCATTTATTTTCTCAATGCACGTCACTTTTGGATTTAACCTCAGCTTAGTGTTCATTTGACCAGATCCTACATCAATACCAAAAACATGGTCTGCACCATTTTGCAGTAAGCAATCGGTAAAACCGCCTGTTGAAGCACCAACATCTAAACAAACTCTATTTTTCACTTTAACATCAAATTCTTCAATCGCCTTTTCAAGCTTATAGCCTGCTCTACTGACGTATTTAAAATCCTCTATTACGTTAACTTCATCAGCTTCACTAATCTCTTGCCCAGCTTTCACAGCAGGTATATTATTCACCAAAATCTTTTGATCTTGAATTAACTTTTTAGCCCAACTTCTTGTTTTAACATCACGCTTTTCTACTAAAAAAACATCTAACCTCATATGAATAGCTTTTTGCTAAGTTAGTTAAAGCAAATAAAAGAGACACAAAAATGCGATATCACTGTAAGATCACAACAATAGTAAAGTTGAACGTTAATTCGCTGGGCTATTTTTGCACATTAAAAAGGCAAAATATTGGTTTTTTTTTGCAGTTTCAACTGAAATAACGGGAATAAGTATTCCAACCCAATACCTTCGTCAATTATTAAACCGACAATATTTTAAAAAGCAAATAGTTCTCTACTGAGGTGATTTTTATCAACTTTTTGTTTTGCAATGCAATTTTATTGAAAGCAATTGCTACCCCCATTCAGAATACTTACCCAAATAAATATATTTTCGGAACAATTATATCTTTTGTACTGATTATTTTAATGAAAAAAAAATGAGAAATTAGGCGCAATTAAAAAAAAAAACAAATGATCAAATGCTCTAATTAAGAACTTAAAAAGAACTCCATCAG
>JAQXEE010000079.1 GCA_029251005.1 Flavobacteriales bacterium
AGGTTTTCAGTAAAAAAAGAACTGGGTAAAGATACTGGTTAATATTCACTTAAAGGTTTGCTATCCGTATAACAAACGTACAGTGTACGTTTAATGTAAATGTATTGTACAAAGTAAAAAAATAACATAATTCGCCTAAAAAAATTGTTGTCAAAATTTGATTTTAGTTAACACCAATTAATAAAATTAACTTTTATGTGGATAACAATTTGAAACGTCTTCTCGTCAAAAATCTTTATTTTCACAAAGTAATTATTATGAAAAAAGCTTTTTTAAGTATCCTAGTTTTATTGATTTTATTTTTTGGATATGTATTTTATCAAAGAGTAACTACTTATAATAATTATTCAATCGAATTATCTTCACCATTGTCTTATGTGGATCAGCCCTCTTATGTTGAAGGGGACACTATAAAATGCTTTATTCATTGTCAAAATAAAGTAAAGATGGAGTTGTTTAAGTTAGATAGTGTGCTGGTAAAGTTTCGCGACTACAGTCTAAAAAAGAGTATTCAAAGTGATTGCTATAGTCCTAAGGCAGGTGTTTTTTGGGATAATAATTTTTCTTTTTCAAGTAATGGTTTAGAGTCAGGATATTACGTATTAACTATTACCGAAAATGGAAAAGTATTTAATCAGCCTATTATTATTAAACCTAAAGTGGCAGGCAGAATCGCTTTGATATCATCTTATAATACTTGGCAGGCGTACAATGATTTTGGAGGAAAAAGTAATTATTATGATAATGTATCACCAAGAATCATGCGGTGGTTTTATGATAAGATTTCGATTTTTAGGCCTCTTACTTACTTGCCTTTTAGTAGGCCATTTAATTTTTCTAAATATGATTTAACGGGTGTTGTAAAACCAATAGAAAGTGATTATTATTCGCACTCTGGAGAATTGATAAAGAAATCGGGTATTGAAAATGAAGACTATAAGCCTGAATATGATACTATTCAAAAAAACTCTCAGTTTTTAAGAGGCGAGTGGAATTTGGCTGGATTTCTATCTAAGAATAGAATTAATTACGATGTATACACTGATTATGATTTTGCACATGATTTAACAGTTAGTAAACATAAACTTTTAATTTTTCATACGCATAGTGAGTATTGGTCTGATGAAATGATTGGCAGACTGGCTATTTATTTAAATAATGGTGGAAAGGTGATTTTTGCTTCTGGAAATAATATGTATCGAAAGATTTTATATAATGAATTTGGTTGTATTGTAGAACCAGGATTAATCTCTGACTCTTTGGTTCGAGGGATGTTGGGTACATATTACACGCCTACAACTTACCCAAAAAAGTCGTCTTTCAAAGTTGAGAATGCAAATCATTGGGTTTTTGATGGTACAGGAATGCAAAATGGAGATGAGTTTGCAAAACATGGCTCTGGTGTGGAAACCGATAAAGTTGGTTTTGGTTCTGAAGACTTTAAAATATTAGCTAGTGGCACTAATCAATTCGGGCCAGCTCACATGGTTTTATCTGAACGTTCTGATTCGAGTTGGATATTTAATGCTTCTTCAATGACATTTTGTGAGGAAATTCCTCGTGACACAATTCTTCAAAAAATTTTGTTAAACTTAATTAATCATTAGTCGGACACTTTACCTATTTCTTATTGGGATAATGTTTTTTAATTATTAAAACTAGTACGAATCTGGCTATCTCTTATACATTTAACTTAATATGATCGTTTAAATTCTTCTTGTGATTGTTTTCGGGTAAAGCTTTCTTCTCAAACTGCGTCTCCAAATTTGTTGCCTTATCAAAAAAAAGCCCAACGAATAAACGCTGAGCTTTACTGTTTTTGTGACCCTGGAAGGACTCGAACCTTCAACCGTCAGAGCCGAAATCTGATATTCTATCCAATTGAACTACAGAGCCATTGTGCTGTAAAGATAGTTAGTTTTTATTTATTTCGTACAAACTAAATTTGTTGTTCCCCGCCATTGTTTTTATTGTTAGCTAAATAATAATTAAATGAGGTTAATTGATAAACAAAATTTTAGCAACTTCTTTTTGTGCACCATCACTAGAGCTCGAGAACACAATGTAAACACCTGTTTGAACACGTTTGCCATTTAAGGAGTTGCCGTCCCATGTTGCTGTGGTTCCTTCGGAAAATGTTTCGTAAACGAGGTTTCCTGTTATATCTGTGATTTTAAC
>JAQXEE010000096.1 GCA_029251005.1 Flavobacteriales bacterium
TGGTTTGATGCTGAGAAATATCCGAATATTGAATTTAAGTCCAGTAATTTCTCTAAAACAGAAACTGGATATTCGGTAACTGGAACTATGAAAATGCATGGTGTAGATAAGGAAATGACGCTTCCATTTACCTTTTCCAACAATGTATTCAAATCAACCTTTTCCGTTAATCGAATTGACTTCAAAATTGGAGAATCAATGAAGAAGGTTTCAGATGATATCAAGTTGGAGGTTTCATTGCCTGTAACCAAAAAGTAATCTTATGAAGAAATTTCTTATTCATGGTATTATCGCAGGGGTCTTAACGGCAGTTGCTGGAATCGTGTACCAAATGGTCTATGAAAATGCTCTATTTTTAGACTTCAGTTTGATTATTAACCCTGGATCAATAGCAGGGGCCTCAATTTTTGGATGCGTGCTTATGGCTTTGGGTTATTGGTTGCTGGAACACTTCAAAAAACCCAATCTAAAAGGTTGGTTAAATGTTTTGATATCGGTTCTCAGCTTCCTGAGTATTCTTGGACCATTGGGTATGAGTTTGCCTTTAGAGGTTGAATTTCCCGAAATGTTTCCTGGGTTAGCAATTCCAATGCACTTTTTTCCAGCTATGATTTTCTTTGGTTTAAATCCTTTTTTCACAAAACCTAGACTCCATGAGTAATCGAACAATTAAAAAAATAATTTCCTCTCAAAAAGTTAATATGGGTGGGATTCATTTACAGCAACCCCTACCAGATAGAGCTGTGAATCAAATAGATCCATTTATCTTGATTCATCATGGTTCGCTCCCTGTGAAACAAGGAAAGCCGCAAAGTGAATCAGGTGTTGGCCCACATCCACATAGAGGCTTTTCGCCTGTAACTTTCGTTTTTAAAGGTGGTGTTCAACATCAAGACTCATTAGGTAATAATGAAGTTATTACTGCTGGCGGAACTCAATGGATACATTCTGGAAAAGGAATTATTCACAGTGAACGTCCAAGCAAAGAAATGGTTGAAAAAGGTGGACAGAATGAAATTATTCAGTTTTGGGTCAACACCCCCGCCAAACACAAAATGGCCCTGCCCTACTACCTCCCGTTATCTGCTGACAAAACCCCATCAATAAAAAAAGACAATGCAACGATACATGTTGTAGCTGGAGAATTTGAAAATGTAAAAGGACCTGCAAAAACGTATAGCCCCCAAACCTTATTAAGGTTTGAAACTAAAGCAGGTGCAGATTTATTACTTGAAATACCTAAAAGCTATAACGCCTTGATATATATTCTTGATGGTGAGGTTGAATCTGACGGCAAAATTGCTCAAGCAAAAGACATGCTTTGGTTTAATAATGATGGTGAGAAAATAGCGGTAAAAGTAACCGAAAACAGCCGATTCATTTTACTATCGGGAGAGCCAATTGGCGAACCCATTGCTACGTACGGTCCTTTTGTGATGAATACTGATAAAGAAATACAGCAAGCTATTGCAGATTATCAAGAAGGGAAAATGGGCCATCTAACTGAAAAATTTGACTAAACTATAGCATGGACAGAAAAAGCTTTATTAGACTCGCAGGATTGACCTCATTTGGTTTAATGGCTGGTAGCAATTTGTTTGCTTCTGCCCTCAAAATGAGGAAAAACCAATTCATTGAGATCAAACCTCCTAATGTTCACGTTCGTCACGGCTTTTTTAATCTTCAAGTTCCCAATAAAAAAGGACTACATATTCACCGAGATATTTTTAATCAAAATGGACTAGAGAAAATTTCGGAGGATAGAATGGTATCAATAAAAATATCAGAAGATCATAAAGAAAAATTTGGTATCATTAATAAGAAAGGATTTCAAAGTAAATCAAAAAGACTATCGGGTATTAATTTAAAAGCCAACAGCAGTAAATCAATTAAAGTTAATTCTCCATCTTTCATTTTTTCTGAACATGATGATTTTTTAGTTGATGGAATGCCCTTCACAAAACAACAAGCTGTTAAGATACACCAACCCTGCTTAGTCAAATTGACATCAAAAAAGGCTCAACACCTTATAGTCTACAACAGTTAATTCAACAATTTTAAATATATGGCAACACAAAAAACTTGGTATAAAATACTAGACAATCCTGCATCTATAGAAGAAGGAAAGATCTTAAAAGTACAAGCAGGTAAGAAAACGTTAGCTGTTTCTAAAGTGAATGGAGAAATTGGTGCGGTAGACAACGCTTGTCCTCATATGGGCGGTCCTTTGAATGAAGGCACAATAGAAAATGGCTTCATTAAATGTCCTTGGCATGGTTATGAATTTCATACCTGTACAGGAAAGTCTCCAGAAGGATTTGATGATATGGTTCAAGCCTATAAGTTAGAGATCAAAGAGGATGGAGTTTATGTAGAAGTTGAAGAAGAAACCATACATGAGGCGACTATTTCTGATGTGATGGTTGAAACAATGGTAAATTGGGGCGTCGATACTGTTTTTGGAATGGTAGGTCACTCTAATTTGGGCCTGGCGGATGCCATGAGATTACAAGAAAAAAAGGGTAACCTAAAGTTCATAGGAATAAGACACGAAGGAGCTGCCGCTTTTGCAGCTTCTGCTTATGGAAAGCTTAAAGGAACACCAGCTGCTTGTTTAACTATTGCAGGACCGGGAGCAACCAATTTATTTACAGGCATGTGGGACGCCAAAGTTGATAGGGCTCCTTTATTGGCGCTGACAGGGCAAGTAGCGACTCAAGTAGTAGGCACAGGAAATTTTCAGGAAGTAGACTTAGTTTCAGCCTTTAGTTCTGTTGCCGATTTTAATCACAGAGTACAAGCTGACAGTCCACATGATGAGTTAATAGGTTTATCTATAAAACACGCTATACTTAATAAAGGTGTTTCGCACTTAACATTTCCTGATGAAGTACAGGTACTTCCTGCCAATAATTCGGTAGCTTCCAATAGTGAAGGAAGAATGCCTAACCTGGCTATATCTCCTCCAAAAGAAGAATTAAATAAAGCTAACTCATTAATAAAAAAAGCAAAGAAACCAACAATTATTATAGGTCATGGTGCTCGAAATGCTTCTCAAGAGATATTAAATTTTGCAGAAAAGATAGGCGCACCAATAATGACCACTTTTAAAGCGAAAGGAGCTGTTGCTGATACTCATCCACTGGTTTGTGGTGTATTAGGTAAAAGTGGTACTCCTGTTGCCGCACATTTCATGAGTTCTGCCGATTTACTTATTGTATTTGGGGCTTCTTTTGCGCGTCACACGGGTATTTCAGAAAGTATTCCTACCATACAAGTAGATCATGATCCATTGGCTTTAGCCAAATTTAATGCTATATCTGTGCGTGTTTTAGGAGATATAGATACCACCGCATCGCTCTTAAATGAAACATTAGATGCTAGTGTAATCGCTCAACAGCCAGAAAAGGAAATTAAGTCAAGATGGGCAGATTGGAGGAAAGAAAAAGAAAACAGAGCAAATGAATTTTCTGATAACGTTACACCTTCAAAAGTTTTTCTTGAGTTAAATAAGCAGGTTCCAGAGAAGGGTGTTATGTGTGTTGATGTAGGGAATAACGCCTACAGTTTTGGTCGCTATTTTGAAAGTCAAGATCATCGCTTTCTATTATCTGGGTATCTAGGTTCAATAGGATTCGCATTACCCGCTTCCATAGGTGCTTGGGCCGCTACTAAAGGTGAGTTACCCATAGTTGCAGTAGCTGGTGACGGAGGTTTTGGTCAGTATATGGCAGAGCTAACAACATTAGTGCAATACAATATTCCAGTCAAGTTAATTATCATAAACAATAACCAATTGGCAAAGATTAGTAAGGAGCAAAAATCTGGAGAGTTTGATGTTTGGAAAACGGAGTTATCAAATCCCAATTTCAGTGACTTTGCTCAATCTTGTGGAATGATAGGATTAAGAGCCGAAAACAATGCAGAGTTAGAAGTGAAAATGAAAGATCTGTTTAAAACCGAAGGACCTGCATTATTAGAAGTAATTGCTGATCCTGATAAATTATAAATATTTTTTTTAACATAAAAAATATACAATATGAACGAAGTAAAAACAGCAGTAGTAATTAATGCAATTCCAAAAATGGACAGGTTTGAAGAAGTGATAAAATACTTTGCCAAACTCTATGATATTTTTCAAAACCACGGTGCGACCAATATTCAAAAGTTAAGAACCTCTGAGCAGTTAATAGGAGATGGTGGAATTATGGCAACAGCGGTAATTGAATTCCCAAATAAGGGAGCTATCCATAGTGCTCTCTCAAGTAGTGAATTTAGTGCTTTGGATAATGCGCATGAAACGCTCTATACAGTCTTTGATATGAGAATTTGTGAATTACATTAAGTAAGAAAATAGATAAAGAATACTCTAATGGTGAGACCAACATATTAACCTCTACACTATTAAGTAAAACCTCATTTATAAATTTTGACCAATGGAAAAGGAAATCAAAAAAGAATATTCAAACGGAGAAATAGTTGTTGTTTGGAAACCGAAAACCTGTATTCATGCAGCCGAATGTGTTAAAGCATTACCCCAAGTCTATGACCCCAAAGCATCTCCTTGGATGAAAATAGAAAATGCTACGACTGAAGAGTTGAAAGTACAAATAGGAAAATGTCCTTCGGGAGCTCTTTCTTTTTTTGAAAAAGAATCAAATTAGTAATGAAAGAAATGTGGGATAAAAGGTATGGTGATACAGCGTATGCCTATGGCGAAGAGCCAAATGTTTTTTTTAAAGACACGCTAAATAAATTGGACCTAAAAGGTTCCATATTATTACCTGCTGAGGGGGAAGGAAGGAATGCTATTTATGCTGCTAAAAAAGGGATGGAAGTTTTTGCCTTTGACATAAGTATTGAAGGTAAAAACAAAGCTTTAGGTTTAGCTAAAAAAGAAGATGTAGAAATTAATTACGAAGTGGGAAGTTTTTTTAGTCTTGATCTCGTAAATCAATCTTATGATTGTTGCGCTTTGATTTACTCCCATTTCCCTCCAGATGCAAGGAATGCTTATCATCACAAAATAAATGAATTGATTAAGCTTAACGGAATTTTAATTCTAGAAGGTTTTTGTACTGGGCATTTAGAATATCAAAAAATGAACCCTAGTGTTGGTGGCCCAAAGAAGGAAGCCCTATTTTTTTCAACTGAAATGATAAAAAATGATTTCTCAAATTTTGAAATCATTCAACTTGAAGAGAAAGAGGTTGAACTCAATGAAGGAAAATATCACCAAGGAAAAGCTAAAGTAATTCGTTTTATAGGAAAAAAAATAAAAATATGAGTAAGCCAAAAATAGCAGATATAAAACCCATAACTACAGAACTTAAAAAGGATAAAAAATACCTTTGGTGTGCTTGTGGAGAATCAAAAAATCAACCATTTTGTGATTATTCACATGTATCAACACCATTTGAACCATTAGCTTTTGAAGTTAAAGAGGATGAAACGGGTTATCTGTGCATGTGTAAACAAAGTAAAAACCCTCCTTACTGTGATGGAACACATGCAACAATCAAAAAGGAGGGTGATGTAAAAAAAACGGATACTTCTAGTGAAGGATCTACAATAGAAGAACCAACTCTAGCATACATCAAAGCATTAGCTAAAGATGGTTTATCCAAAACTGGACACCATGGTGAAATGGGTGCAATGGGTGTCCCTATTCCCGAGTTGCCACTATGGAAAGACATACAATTACTAGCGGCACAAATGGCAACTAAACCATTGATGGAAGATGTGGCTGTTGGTTCTGAATTAATTATTGGACCAAATGCAAAAAAGCCTTTAAAGTTAGACATACCATTATTTGTTTCGGATATGAGTTTTGGGGCATTGTCTGAAGAAGCAAAAGTTTCTTTAGCTAAAGGAGCAGAAATGGCAGGAACAGGAATTTGTTCTGGTGAAGGAGGAATGTTAGATGACGAACAACAAGCCAATGGCAAGTATTTTTACGAATATGCGTCTGCAAAATTTGGTTTTGAATGGGAAAAGTTAAAACGTGTTCAAGCTTTCCACTTCAAAGGCGGACAAGGGGCGAAAACTGGAACTGGCGGACATCTCTCTGGGAATAAAGTAATTGGTAAGATAGCAGAAGTAAGAAATTTAAAAGAAGGTACACCTGCAGTTTCTCCACCAACTTTTGATGACTTGCATACAACAGAAGATTTTAAAAATTTCGCAAATAAAGTACGAGAAACTACAGGCGGAATACCTATTGGTTTTAAACTATCAGCTAACCATATCGAAGAAGATATCCAGTTTGCTTTAGACGCAAGTGCCGATTATATCATATTAGATGGACGAGGTGGTGGAACTGGTGCAGCACCATTAATTTTCAGAAATAATATTTCTGTACCAACAATTCCTGCTTTAGCTAGAGCAAGACATTATTTGGATAAAATAAATAGAAAAGACGTTACATTAATCATCACGGGCGGAATACGAGTGCCTGATGATTTTATTAAGGCCATGGCACTAGGAGCTGATGGGATTGCAATATCAAACTCTGCATTGCAATCTATCGGTTGTGTAGCAGCAAGAATGTGTAATACGAATAATTGCCCCGCCGGAATTGCAACTCAAAAACCTGAATTGAGAAAATTATTGAATATAGATAAATCGGCACAGCAGTTATATAATTTCTTTTCAGCTTCAACAGAATTGATGAAAGTTATGGCAAGAGCATGTGGACATAATCACTTGAATAAGTTTAACCAAAAGGATATTACCTCTTGGAAAAAAGACATGGCAGAATTGACAGGAATTAGGTTTGCCGGAATGAAATAAAATGAGACGTTAATAATATGTATCAGCAATCACGGTTTGGGAGTAATCTCGAGCCGTGTTTTGTTTTAATTAAGTGTTTTGCTCATTAGAAAATGAACTTGATCTTCAATCCATTATCGCTAACATTCAAAACCTTATTAGTTACCATAGTATTCCGAAATAACTTTAGCCCTAAGTGGGTATCGAACTATTTAATGCTGAATAAATTTTAAAGAGAAAATTTTTAGAAAAAAAGCCGCTGAAAATCAGCGGCTTAAATGTATTGGTGGGCCAAAGGTCTCAAATATCGAACTTTTTGGAGGAGGATATTATTGCTTTAATCTCTCCTTAGAATTTCTATTAAATCTTCATTCACATAGATTACTTGACGTCCCATTTGGATAGATTTTAAAACCCCAATACTTTCTAGTTCCTTCAAATAACGAGAAGCTGCTTTTCGCTCTACACCTATCTTTTCAATCACGTAATCGATCTTCGAATATGGTTGTTCAAATAGTAATTCAATCAACTCTTTTCTATAAACTTTAGGTGCTTTTTCTTTAACCATCTCAATGGTATCACCAAGTAATTTTTTGATTGAATTTATTTTTTTAACTGTGTTATTTGAAGTTTCTTCAACTGCTTTTAATATATATAAAATCCACTCTTCCCATTCACCTGTTCTATTAACTTGATTTAATAATCTATAATAATCAGGTTTATGATCAATAATATATGAACTAAGATATAAGATCGGTATATCCAAAAAATCATTTAGTATCAAGAATAAGATATTTAGTATTCGCCCTGTTCTCCCGTTTCCATCATAATACGGGTGAATACTTTCAAATTGAAAATGTAATACCGCTAAATTAATAAGCGGCTGAACATCACTTTCAGTATTAAAATGGTCTAAAAAATTGGTCAGTAGTTCAAGTATTTCATCCTTACTTTGTGGTGGAACATAAACCACTTCTCCTGTCTTATCATTTTTTAAAACGGTTCCTGGTGTACTTCTAACCCCAGCATTATTTTCGACTATAATACTTTGAATATCGTTTAAATCTGAAAACCGAATGAATCCCTTCTCTTTTATTAAATCAAAACCAAAAAAAATCGCTTTTCGATAATTAACAACTTCCTTTACAGCTGAATTTACAATTTTATTCGTTGAAAGAGCTTTGTAGAGTTCATCTTGAGTTGTTATTATATTCTCAATTTCTGAACTATCTTTCGACTCTTGTAATACAGCTGCATTTACAAGCATAGACTGATTTGGAATTGACTGCGCAACTCCCTTTAATTCGCCCAAAGCCCTCATTGCTTTTGCACTTGCTTTTAAAGTTGCAATCGTTTCAACTTTATCTATTGAAACTGGTAATTTATTCAATATAAACTGTGGTGTATTTTGTCGCATAAAACAATTATATGTACCAAATATAATATTTTTGGTACATATAATGCAAACGTGTGACAATTTGGTACATATTAGACCCAATCGGACATCGAACCTTTTAAGTACTGAAAAACAACTAGTTAGTAAATTTAAAGATAAATTATAAAACAAAAAAGTCGCTGAAAATCAGCGACTTAATGTATTTGTGGGCCAAAGGTATAAAAACTCGAACTTGATCGAAGAAGATATGAAGCTTCTATTACAGAAGACGAAAGCTGAAAATTCTATCATTTGAAAAATGGAGACCATAAGGTTAATAAACCGAATCCTTTTTTTGGTATTATCGATTGGTTTGTTGATTATTGAGCAAACTATTTCAGGAAATGACCACCTAATTGGCTCCCCTAGTTTATTCTTAATTCTTGCTTTATTCTCTCTAGCTGCAATTGAGCTTTACTTTTTGATTTTCAGAAAAAGGGTCACCAATAGTTATCACTTTACTCGTTACACGGTCTCATTATATAATTTGCAAAAAATGCAAAAACTATTTATTCTGTTGTAATATTTAATTTCATTTCGCTTTGGTCTTGCTATAATTTCGTCTTAAACCGAGTAAAAATGAATCTATTTCTGTTGAGTTTATTAAAACACCCCAACCTAGTAGTAAATAAAACAAGAGTCTTCCTGGTTTTACATTTTATAATCTGCTTGAGCCTAAAAGGTCAAGGATTCGACAATAATCATCTTGAAGTTGATACAATATATATTTGCAGGGCTGATTCAATTAAAATTGAAGCTAAAAATATTACTACTCAAATTTGGGGAGGTGATCAAGACTTTTTAACACTAAATAAATCTACAATTCAAGTTTCGCCAGATCAAGATGCATATTATTTTGTTGGAAGTGAAGATGGATATACGGTTGGACAGAATATTATAATAAACGGAGATTTTGAGCAAGGGGGTGTAGGCTTTGCAAGCGGATATACAGATGGATGCGCATTAAATGTTTTAAATGAAGGAAGATACTGTGTGAGTTCGAACCCTAGAGCGACCCATTGGGGATTTAAAACGTGTGGTGATCATACAACGGGATCGGGGAATATGATGGTGGTAAATGCAGCAACTCAGGTCGGAATCAGTGTCTGGTGTCAAACCGTAAATGTTGAGCCTGCAACTGATTATGAATTTTCAGGTTGGATTACTTCTGTCCATCCTTCCAATCCAGCCATTTTAGAATTTAAAATTAATGATGTTCTAATGGGTAGCAGATTAACTGCAAATACTACAACATGTCAATGGAATCAATATGCCGCTCAATGGAATTCAGGATTATCAACTTCCGCAGAGATCTGTGTGGTGAATCAAAATATTATTGCAGGTGGTAATGATTTTGCCATCGATGATATTTCTTTTGCACCAATTAATCAAATTATTTCAGGAAGAGATTCGATTTTAGTTATTGTAAATAACAAACCGGATATTGATCTAGGAAATGATACAACAATTTGCGGAAAAGAAGTATTAACATTAACTCCTGGATTAGGCTATAAAAATTACAAATGGACCACTGGAGAATCAACTCATAAGATAAATGTTGATTGGTCTGCAAGCTTTGAAGTTGAAGTCACAAATAATAATGGCTGTAAACAAATGGATTCAATCAAAGTAACAAAAGCTCCTTTCCCTTTGGTAAGTATAGGGAAGGACACTTCTATTTGTGCTAACTCTACAATCACTTTAAAAGCCACAGTTGGGGGAAAATGGAATTGGAGTACAGGTGATAAAACACAATCAATAACTGTAAATTCTTCAAGCGATTATAATGTTACTGTAACAAATGAATTTGGATGCAAGGGTTATGACACTATTTATCTTTCAGTTTTAGACACTCCAGATATAGAAATAATCGATATTGGCGGTCAAGATTATTATTGTTTTGATAATGCACGGCCTAAATTACAAGTTATTGGAGAAGATGCTGAGCTTGTAAATCTTGAATGGCTCCATAGCAATAGGCATAAAGACATAATGGAACCCGATTATCCAGGAGTTTATACTTTATTTGCAAGTAATGAAAAATGCATAAGTTCTTATCAAATTGAGATAAATTCATATTGTGAAGGACAATTGTTTATTCCAAATGCTTTTACACCTAATGGAGATGGAAAAAATGACGAGTTCAAAACAAAATTCAGACAAGATTCTTTTCATTTTGATGATTATTCTCTTCAAATTTTTAATAGATGGGGGGAAATGATGTTTGAAAGTTCAGACCCCAATGAAGGTTGGGACGGAACAAAAAACGGTATTGTAGCTCAACTAGATATATATGTGTACAAACTATCCTACACTCAATTAAATCCTTACAAACAAAATAATCATAGAGTTTCTTCTGGAACTGTGACATTAATTAGATAGAATAATATTTATGAAAACCCTACTAGGTTATGTCGCATTAAGTTGAATTAAATAGCCTTGTTGCATGGATAAATCCTCTTGAATGTTATGATTGATACCTTACAACCTGCAACCAAAACTATCACTGAAACGTTGTTATATACCTCTAACGAGCATAAAGTTCTTTCCATTTATTAACAGCAAATTCTAAAAACACTTTTGGCATGTTTTTGAAATCAACCTCATTTTCATATCGACCTTCATGATAATAAGCTTCTAGACGTTCAGCACCTTGCTTTTCCATAGCAGAAACGTTCATTTCAAATAAACTATTACTACGCTCTAAGGCCATTTGACCTCTTAATCCGAATTTTTGACTTCCTTCATGCATAAGAATTTTCAAATTAGAAGGTGTAACATCACTCGTACATAAAAGTGTATAAGCAACAGTAGTTTCTGTTATACCATTGTAATCTAAATCTGGACTTGCAACAAAAAGTAGGACAGTTTTTCTAAAACCAATGCTTCTTATTTAAATTCGTTACTGAATTCTGTTCGTGTAACCATTGTTTAAAGTTTATTATTAAAACAAACTCAAACTATCTTAACTTTTCTCTCTCATTAAAAGTAGCAACTCCACTAATTACGTCAATCAATATCAACATAATAAGCAATGAGATATAGCATTATGAACCAACTTGCTATAAATCCTACTGTAATTACTGATATCCAGTAGAATGTTTTTATTAATATCAATTTATATTTCTTATTCATCTCAATAACATTCTTAAAAACTTCTCTTGTCTTAGGGTTAAAACCTTGCTTTTTATTCACTCCCAATATAACCCCTATTATACCCATTAAAATCAATAAAGAGGAATTTTTGTCCGTAATGCAATTGCATGCAATAAAAAAAAGAGAACAACTTAATGCTATCTTCTTGACTAAAAAAGCTAACGGTTATTAGCACTTTAGCTTATTTCAGAATCTAACGCTAAAAGCTGATTTGTGTTACAAATGCGTTACAATAGGACATAAAAAAAGAGCTACATCTCTGTAACTCTTTGATTATCAAGCGGTGCTAACTGGAGCTAGGTCGAACTTTTTATGGGAGGATTTGAGGTGTTTCAATATATGATGACCTCTGGATAACAGCTGACAATTAAACTATCATAAACCTTTAAGGAAACCAGATTATTGAAGAACCCGTAATTAGTCATTGTTGTTCTACCTTTTGATGCATGTAGCTGTTGATCGAAGAAGATTTTTACAAATACTTTTTAACCAACAATCTACGTAGGGCTGCAATCAAAAAATTTTTGGGTTTTTCAATTTTACCAGTCCAGACATTAAAAAACAGCCCTTTAACACTTGGCCCTCCAGGTTTTTTCAGAATGGTTCTAATGGCTTCATAGGACATCATACAACCAGTTGTCCACACCATTGGAGCAAATGACACTCTGCTTCTTTTTCCTTCCATAATTTCTTGAGCGACAGTTAAGTCAATGTAATTTAAACTAGAAGAATGCACAGCAACATGCTCAATTTCTTTGATTAGGCAACCGCTGGCTATTTCTTTTGTTAAGCTTTCGTCTGGAATTCCGAACGTAGGATACTTAAAAACTTCTTCCGGTCTTGGGTCTTCTGCTCTTATCACATAAACATTGGGAAGTGTTGCAGCGAATGCATCTACAGCATGAATACCATGAACCTTGCATTTTCGCATCAATTTAACAGTGCTCAAACTGTCATCACAACCATTAACAACCACATCTACTTGAGGAAGGATGTCCTCTAGGTGGTTCACCCAAGTTTCATTGTACAAGGTGATTTTAATGTTTGGATTAATCAATTGCAGTTCTTCTTTAGTGGTTTCTGCTTTTGATTTTCCCACTGAGTTAAGGTTGGCAAAAATTTGTCGATTGAGATTAGAAACTTCAAACTCATCCATGTCGGCTATGATAAAGTTTTCAACTCCAGACCTTGCTAGACATGCTGCAACTATTCCTCCCATTCCCCCAACTCCTGGAATAAAAACAGTGGCATTTTTTAGTAAGAGTTGTTCTTTTTCATTCACAAACCCAATATTCCTAGTCGTAAATTCTTGATAGTTAAATGACATATTAATCTTGTTTTCTAGTTAACCAACGTAAGACAGGAAGAAAGGTTAAGAAAATGGCCACAAAAGTTAGGTACAAGCCATACCGCACAGATGAAATGCCCTGAAGTTTATTGGTGAAAAATCGATGGATTAAGGAGGTGGACAAAATACCGATTTGCAAAACATCATCCCCTCGGTCATAGTCTAATTGCTCCCTACAGTATTCATTAATGAGTTCTTTTCTATACTTTGGAGCTTCTTCGAAGGTCTTTTTTAAATTGTCAGAGCCTCCAGTATATGAGTTTAAGATCAGTTGCTTTTCTTCATCATAAATCGCATCTTCTCCAGTTCCAAAAGCCTTTCTAAAATTCTTCATGATCGTATTACCAATGGATTTGTGCATGACCCCTTGAGTATTGTTTCCCAAAGGATTTGGATACACATTATCATAGTAATCCCCCACCAATCCTACTATAGCAGGCACTTGGGTAACACTTGATATCCACAAGGGCCTGAACCCTCTTTTTAGCAACAACAAAATATTTGGTAGCAAATACAAAAGCGAAAGCATTGCTTTTTTTTGGAAATTCTTAGCCACAAATACTAATCCTAGGTGCAACACTTCTACTTCGTTTAACCCTAGTGTTAAATCCAAATAGATTTGAGCAGCGTACCCCACAGGTCTGCCAGATTTTTTGTCATAGCCGATCGTAATTACCCGATTCTTAAGATCCTCTATTTCACCAGAAAGGACGCCATATTCTGGAATGTCTTTTCCGTCTTGTCCTGCAACACTTACTTCATGAATATCTTTGGCAATTTGTTTCAATTCCTTCATAGAAGCCCAGGACCCAGGGCGTTCCCATATTTTAAAAGTAACTCCACCACCTATGGAGAGTTCGCAGTAAAAGCGTTCGGGAGAGAAGAACACCCCATGTAAAACACTGTATAAACCTTTTAAAATTCCAATCATCCTTCTTTACTGTTGGCTACTGCAAAAACAATTTTTCCCAAGATGTCCATTTCTTTCTCATGCAAGGCAGGGTTAAATCCTTCCATATATGATAAACTTGCAAAATCGCCCTCATGCGACATTTGATAAATAGAGTCACATTCTAAGGTTTTAAAATAATAATTCAATATTTCAATTCCTTTCACCTGAAACTTGCCCTCCACATTTTTGTTAATATTTTTCAATTGATGCTTGTGAATGATTCTTCCTGTTTGTCGGAAAATAGCAAGCAGGTCTTCATAGTCCCCAACGAGTTCTGAAGTAGTTACATATGTTAGGTTACTAATTTGATCCCAGGACCTAATCTTTGCCATGAGCTTTTTGCGATTATCCATATTAAGGGAAAGTAAGTCTGCAATAAGTCTAGCGGAACTTATTCTATCAGGGTTGACTCGGAGCTCCACCCAGAAATAGTAATATGACAACAGAAATACACTCAAAACCAAAAGAATTTTCAAGTCATCTCTATGAATGCCAGGATCAAAAAAGAAAAGGCTAGAAGTAATTGTCAGGGAAAATAGGATACCAAAAGTGATCTGCTTCATTTTTTGAAAATAACGAATAGTACCCCCAGAACTAATAATAATAACAATGCAATGTGCTCCTAAAAAAGAGAAAGAGCCAACGCTGAACAGCAAGCTATCGTCAAATTTCACCAACTGATTTAGCGCAAATAAAACGGCATAAATCATAAATACACAGAATGTGATTAGGTATTTTTTTAATAAAGGTCCATTTGATACGATAAGTTCTTTTACGCAGGAGAGCAGTACCATTGAAAAAGTATACAACATGAAAATCTCCATACTCAACAGGTACTCAGGAACGCTCAAAACAGAATTGAATAATGCTGCAAACGGAAGAATTAAAGTGGGAATCAAAACGGAAAATTTGATGGCAACGTGATACTTTGCTTTCAAAACATACTCTGAAAAGAGCAAAATAAAAATAGGAAGAATCCCCTTACTAACTAATTGAAATTTATGGATGACAATTGAATCCATAGAGGATTCCAGCCACGTTGTAAAAGGAAAAAAACCAAGGGATACAAAAAGGATGATGATTCCATTGTACATTTTGAAATTCCGACGGTTTACCAATACTAATACCCCCAAAAAAAATAATAAGAGGGTGCTGTGAATATTGAGGATTTGTGAAATTTCCATGTCTTAAACTACGCTATTTTTTTACTAAATATTCTTACATCATGTAACTTTTTGCCATTCAAAGCTTCCACATTTCTCAAACTACCAATGTTTTTTTCCGAAACCCACGTAATCCCTAATGTTTTATACCCTCTCTCTTTCATTGCCTTTGAGGCTTTATAAAGAATGGCTCTTAGCATCCCCACGTTCTGGTATTCTGGTTTAATGGCTGAAAAAATTAGTAAAGCCCTTTCCCTTACCAACTTAAATTTAATAAGGTAGTAAATCATCTTCCAGTTCAAGCGACTACCAGTTCCCCTTAACATGGGATTAAGATCGGGAATATGCAGGCTCGTGCCTACTGGTTTCCCTTTGTGCAAAACCACAAATGAAATCGTACTGTCAATGAAGTGAATTAAATCTTGTGCTTGGAAATCAAATTCTTGTACAGAAATTGGGACGAAGTAATCGTTTTGATCAAAGCTCTCGTTGAATATATCTAATAAAATGGGCATGAACTCCTTGTAGGCTTTCTTGGTCACAGGCACGAATTCATAGTCGGGATCATTAAATAGTGCTTTTTGCTTTTCCCTTATTAAACTTTCTACCTCCAGTTTTTCCAAATTGACATCAAAAGTGCTCATAGGGTATTCTCCTACCAGACCAAACCCTTCTAAGAGCTCTGGATAATAAGGCATTCCGTACGATTGCAATACATAAGGATCGTTTTCAAAACCACCAACCATCACACCCATTTCTTGCATGGCAGTGAGATTAAAATTTCCAGAAATTTCATCGAAATTACCTGCCTTCGCAAATTCAACCACTTTGTTTAACAAAGCATTAGCAACCTCTTGATCGTTAACGCACTCAAAGAAACCATAGTAACAGCTTTTGGTCTGAAACCTTTCATTATAAGCACGATGAACATGAGCAGAAATCCTCCCTACAATTTTACCATTCTTGAGAGCAGTATAATAATTGTAATCTTTTTCACTTGAAAAAATAGGATTTTCTAAGCTCAACATCTTTTTTAAATCTGGCTTAAAAGGAGAAGCATAGAAAGTCTTTTTTCCTCTAATTTCGAAAGGCGCTTTAAAAAATGAATTAAAATCTCTTGATACAATTTTCATTATTATCTTTCGTTAAAGGTCTTTAAAAATTCAATAATAGTAAATTTTTCTTCTTGATTTAAATTCTTGAAGTAGAATTCGTGACCTTTATTCCCATTTCCTCTTTTTTCGGTATCATACCACTCCCATTTAGACCAAGACTCAAAGTCTTTTTCGTAGTCAAAAACAGTATTGTTTTGAGTGCCTTTGATCCCCAATTTTTCAAAATCAAATTGATGCCCTCCGTATTTAAATTTTTGAGGTCTTTCTGAAGGATTCAACAGATGCCACACAGTTGGTACGGAACCATTGTGAAAATAAGGAGCTGTAGCCCATACACCAGTAAGAATGGGAGCGACATAACCATTGGTTAATTTCGCCGAAAATCTTTTTCCTACTTTCATTTTACTTAATGTCGTAAAATCATGTTCGGTCACGGATCTAGAACGGATGGAATCTGTGCCAATGATTTCGCACGGCACTAACACATTTGGAAAGCTAGTTAGTTGATTTAAAGTTGAATTACCTTCGTAGGTTCCATGGCAGGATTGACAATTTTCACGGAACAATATCCGTCCTTTTTCCACCAATGGCTCATTAATTTTTCCTGGAAAAGCGGGAGCTGTGCACGTACTCAAAAACTTCATTACATCTTCCATTTCAGGTAAGGAGGCTGCGGCCATCTTATCATCGTAACCCATTGTTCCAATTGTAAATAACGAAATGATCTTTGCCAGTTCTTTGTCGAATGCAGCACTCGTATCATTTACTGTGATGGTTTTGTTAAACATTCCTCCTTTCGGAGCATAATTACCAGAGTATAAAAGGTTGGAACGGAAAGATCGATTCACCAAAGCGGGTACGGAGACGATTGATCCATTATTTTCATCGTATTCATCGTCTGGCGTTAATCCAGTGCCTCTTCTAATAGCACCAACACCATTCATTAATCCGGGACCACCAATTTTATAGCTAGAAGGCGTATCTCTGCTTTTTACTATTTTTTGCACTTCTCTTCTTAGTGATCCAATCATGATAATCAATCCCCTGTATTCCTCTTTGGGTAAACCTGGGAATAATTGATTGATCCGTTCATTTATTTCTTCTGAGGGTATTACAATTAATTGTTTGTAGCCATCAAATAAAGTAGATGCAAAAGCTTCCAAGTTTAAGGAGGTGTTTGGCATTCCTAGTACGTATTCATCTGTTGGCAATCCATTTGAACCAATTTTTGGCCCTCCGTGACAACTGCCGCAACCTAAATCAGCAGTTTCGATGAGGTACTTTCCTTTAAGAGGATGGCGACCAGAAAGTTGGCCAAAGATTAATCCAGCAGGTTTTCCATTATTAACTAGCATTTCATCAGGTGCATTCCAAATACTTTTAGGATAGGTAAAACCGTAATGACCAAATTTTGTGTTGGCTTTTTCAACGCTTGGATTTTCATCATTCAAGGACATAGTGAGTAGAACCAGTTTGTATGCAAAACCATTGCTCTTGAGCGTATGAGGATAAATCCCACCCATGTCTCCGAGAAAAAACTTTAGTTTACCAATTTCTTCTGCAGTGAAATCCTTCCTTAATAATGAATTATATTGGTCAGAATGGGAAGTTTTAATACAACTCGCTACAATAAATAAAAAAGAAAAAATCCCGATTAATTTATTTACGTATTGCATACATAATTAGTTTATTGCTTCTTGGTAGTAAATGATGACTTTACGCTGTTGTGCTTGAAAATGTTTTCAAATATAATCTTTCCAAAACTCGTAGCAAAACTCCTTTATTTACTTGGTTTTTAGAGCTTAACGGAACTAACAAGTGAACAATCGAACTTTTATATTGACCACTTTAATCATCCGATCTTTGGACAATGCATCCATATTTGAATACCGGATCAAGCAATAATCCTTGTGGGGAACCAATTAAAAATATTCACTTTAGCGATTTATGTTTAATGGCAAAGGTTCTGGATCGCTTGATCCGAGGTTTCTTAGGATCAAGCAATATTTCGGGGGGAGTGCAAAAAAAATGTTTACTTTGATAATCGAAGCACAAACGCTTCCGCAGAATCCTTCAACGCTAAAATCAAAGCTTTTAGAAGTCAATTTAGAGGGGTTAGAAACATCCCTTTTTTCCTTTTCAGACTATCGAATATTTATGCCTAATAAAATTTACTCCCCCAGAAATATTGCTTGATCCGTAATTTCCTGACTCCAGTTCCTGACTCCAAACAGAAAAAGCATCCCCTGAGGAATGCTTTCTATCTGATTTACTGTGTGGGCCCACCTGGACTCGAACCAGGGACCCTCTGATTATGAGTCAGATGCTCTAACCAGCTGAATCTCTTTATCTAAAGGCACTTCCAATGATTAACGATGTTTAATCTGCCAAATGTGTGCC
>JAQXEE010000100.1 GCA_029251005.1 Flavobacteriales bacterium
AAAGAAAGATGAAGTTGAATGAATTTACTTTTTTTTAAAAATGAAAAGAATTTAAGTAATGATAAGTTAGAAAGTTGTTTTTTTATTTTGAATAAAGTGAAAAAGGGTTCATAATTAAATTTAAGAACCAAGCAAAAAAAATATCAAGTAATTAATTACTTGATATTTAGATTTTTTAATAAAATATTCAAATTTAATCCTTTTCAATAGTTTGAACATTTGCTTCACTAATTTTTTTAGCGGAAAGCTTACTAGGGGCGTTAAATAAGTAATCTTCACCAGAACCTGTTTTAGGATAGGCCATGACGTCTCGAATAGAATCTTTCTTTTCCAAAATCATTAATAAACGATCTAATCCCCATGCAATTCCGCCATGTGGTGGTGCTCCGTATTGGAAGGCATTGTATACGTTTCCAACAGATGCTAGCATTTCTTCATGATTGTAACCCATTATTTTGAAAGTAGCTTCTAGTATATCTCCACGATGGGCTCGAACTGAACCTCCACCGATTTCATATCCGTTAAGAATAAGATCATATTGTTGTGCTAAAATAGTCTTAGGGTCTTTTCCCTCCATATGCTGATCTATAAATTCAGGTTTAGGCATACTAAACGGATTATGAGAGAAAGTCCAGCCACCGTCTTCTTTTTCCTCAAATTGAGGAAAGTCCACAACCCAACCAGGTTGTAAAACGTTTTTAGGAATTAAGTTTAACATTTTCCCTAATTCTTGACGAACAGCGTCTAATGCTTTGTTTGCAGTATCGTGATCAGCAGCAGAAAAGAAGACGATGTCTCCAACTTCGGCATCCATCGTTTTAATAATGTTTGCGGCAATGTTTTCTCCTAAGAATTTTATTATTGGAGATTGTAAATCGTTCTCATTTACAATTATATAAGCTAATCCACCTAATCCATGACTTTGAGCTAATGAAGTCAGTTTTTCAATCTGACCTTTCGACAATCTTTGTCCGCCCATTTCATCTTTCTTCACCTTGATCGACTTAACGATTCCGCCAGCTTCGATTGGGTTTCTAAATACTTGGAAAGAAGTATCGGCAACAACTTCAGTGATGGTTTTCATATGAAGACCAAAACGTAAGTCGGGACGATCACATCCATATTTCTCGATTGATTCAGCGTATGTAATCGTAATGAAAGGCTTTAAAATCCATTTACTCTTAGCGTAAACAGTTTTAATAACATTCACCAACATATCGCTGTTCAACTGAATGATTTCATCCATAGAAGCAAACGACATCTCTAAATCCATTTGCGTGAACTCAGGCTGACGATCTCCACGAGAATCTTCATCTCTAAAACAACGAGCGATTTGAAAGTAACGTTCGAAACTACCAACCATTAACATTTGCTTGTATTGTTGAGGCGCTTGCGGAAGCGTATAAAACTTTCCTTTGTGCACTCTTGAAGGAACAATAAACTCACGAGCACCTTCATCGGTACCACCTGATAGGATAGGAGTTTCTACCTCAATAAAGTTTTGCTCATCCAGCATGTCACGAACCAACTTGATCACTTTGTGACGGTTGATGATTGCTTTTTTAGATGAGCTATTTCTGTGGTCTAAGAACTTGAATTCCATACGACTAGACTCCGCTGTTTTATCTGCTCGTTTAATCTCGAATGGTAAGTTTTTAGATACGTTTAATACGTCTATATGATTCGCAACTAACTCAATTGCACCCGTTCTTGTGTTCGGGTTAACATCATCAGAAGCTCTTTCAATTACTTTTCCTTTAACCGCAATTACCGATTCATCTTTCAAACGAGCAATGTCGTCAATTTCAGAAATCGCATCACGTGTTACCTTAACTTGGAATACTTCGTTTGATGCATCACGTAAATCGATAAATACCAATTCACCATGATCACGAATAGAAGCGATCCAACCACCTAAAGTTAATTCCTGTCCTAAGTTATCCCTAGACACCTCAGGAATACGGTGCGTACGGTAAATATCCTTAATGATTCTTACATCCTGGTACTTACTAGGTGTATCATCAGATAAATCTCTTTTTTTAGCTTCCTTAGTAATTCCTTTGTTTTCTGGAGTATCAGAAGATGCTGTAGCAGATCCATTACCACCTAAACAAGCAGCTAAAAGCTTTTCTCGTAAAATCTTACCAGAAACTCCTTTACCAGTTTTAGCCATTGTAGGCCCCATTAATTTACCAACGTGACCTTGTTGCCCGCCTTGAACAGCAGTAACAACATCAGGATTAGCAGCAATTACTTCAGCAACAGCAGTATCGATTTGTTCATCGGATACAGTGTTTGCTTTAATGAAAGCAGCGTAATCAAAGTTTTCATCCTTGAATAATTGTTGGAATCCTTCCTTTACAATGTTTACAGGAATAACGTTATTCTTAAACTCTTTCAACAAAGCTTGGTAAGGCGCTAAGTTTGAAAAGTGAATGTAATCGTCTGGTTTGATATTGTTTGTTAAAACAGTCGCAACCATTTTAATATCCTCTATTCCTTTATTTAAGTGTATAACCACTCTTGATCTTTCCTTATCAGAGGAGAAGAATTTAGCATCTTGTGGACGAATCCCACCAAGTATCAACTCTTCTTCAACAACTGTTGGAAGTAATGAAACATCAACCTTTGTACGTTCTCTCAAGTCTGAAATATCCAACCATGGAATATCTGGCTCTTGAGAAAAACGGTAATCTGCAGCGTCTTCTTTCGTACGCATGATTCTCGTAACCTGTGCGTCAGCATCCCACTGTGCAGTAATAGCATCAGGAGAAGGTACACCATGTTCTTCAAAGTAGTTTAATTGTTTGGTAACGGCCTCTGTAATTGCCTTTGTAATAAAAGCATAAGAGTTAAGGTTTTTCACCTCTGTTCTAGGATTTAAGTCATTTGTTCCTTTCTTTCTTAACGAAATGGAAACATCCGACCTCATTTGTCCTTTTTCCATATTGGCATCAGAAACAC
Source organism: Flavobacteriales bacterium (assembly GCA_029251005.1). GTDB lineage: Bacteria > Bacteroidota > Bacteroidia > Flavobacteriales_C. Next base: position 2,965 of record JAQXEE010000100.1, read on the forward strand.
CTAAATGACGAACAATCTTTTGAATGTATTTAGCGTAAGTTTCAGCATCGTCAATCTTGTGAATACAAGGCTCTGTAACAATTTCAACTAACGGAGTGCCACATCTGTTGTAATCCACTAAAGAGTATTTGTCGGTATGAACTAACTTACCAGCATCTTCTTCAAGATGTGCATGGTGTAACTCAACTACGAAACTGGACCCATCATCACGGAAACATTTTACTTCGCCACCATCAATGATTGGGTGATCTAATTGTGTTAACTGAAAATTCTTAGGTAAATCAGGGTATTGGTAATGTTTACGATCCCATCTTACTAAATCTGGAATAGTAGCATTTAAACCAGCTCCAAGGATAACTGATTTTTCAACCGCTGTTTTGTTTAATTCCGGAAGTGTTCCCATTTGCCCAGTACATACCGAACAAATGTTCTCGTTAGGAGTAGTTGATTCTTCATTATCACATGAACAAAACAACTTTGTTTTTGTATTTAACTGTACATGAGTCTCTAAACCCATTACAATTTCATACCCTAATTCCTCAATTTTTTTATCTAAACTCATCCAATTGGAATGTTAAGTTTTGAATTCTTAATTGGAGATCAATTTTAAATTCAAAATCTAATAATGTTAATTTTTAAAGAGACTGCTCGATTGCGTAAGCAAATCTTAAAATTTCTTCGTCTTTTCCTTTAGCAGCAGTGATTTGAACATTGTTAGCTACTTCAAAAGGGGCACTTAATGTGGGTAAACCACCCAAGCTAAACCCTACAGTGTACATATCTGATAGATACATAGTTAGAGGATCTTTTAATGATTGTCCAATTGTTGGAGGTAGTGATGGTGCAGTTGGTGAAAGAATGAAATCCACTTCATTAAAATCTTTTACAAACTTAGCTTCAATTCCTTTTCGAACCGTAAGTGCTTTTTTATAAATCTCATCAGAATAGCCAACTGATAAAACTTGGTTACCTGCAATGATTCTTCTTTTACTTTCCTCGCTAAAACCTTCGCTTCTTGTATCTAAATATGTTGATGCTAAAGAGTCTTTATCCATCGCTCTGTTACCGTAAGCTATCCCGTCAATTCGAGATAAGTTACTAGCTGTTTCAGCTAAAGCGATAATGTAATAAGTCGCTGTAAGTGTGTCACCGTCAAAGAAATCTAATTCTTTAACAGTTACTCCTGAGTCTTTAAGTTTTTCAATTAAAACATGAAATTCTTTTTTGATTGAAGGATCTAATGAAGGATGGTTGATGAATGTTTTGTAAACACCAACTTTAGTTCCAGCAGGGATATCTTTAGAGAAAGCGTTAACATCAATTGAAGTGGATTCAACAGATGTTTGATCTTTTCCATCTTTACCGCTCATTACGTTTAAAGTAGTAGCGATGTCTTTTACAGTTTCAGCAAATGGCCCAACACAATCAGATGATGATGTGTAAGCCATTAAACCATATCTTGATACCCTCCCGTAAGTTGGTTTAAAACCAAATACGTTATTGTAACCAGCTGGCTGACGAATAGAACCTCCTGTATCTCCTCCAATAGAAAACACCGTGTTTTTCTGAGCAACGTTAACTGCTGAACCTCCAGACGAACCTCCCGCTACTTTCGAATCATCAAAAGCATTTTTAGTTGTTCCAAAAATAGAGTTCTCGTTCGTAGAGCCATGTCCAAATTGATCACAGTTTTCTTTTGATACGGGTATAGCGCCAGCATCTATTAATTTTTGAATTGCAGTTGCCGTATAGGGTGACTTGTAATTCTTAAGAATATTTGAACTTGCCGTTGAAATAGTTCCTTTCAAAAGGTAAACGTCTTTTACACCAAAAGGAATCCCTTCTAGTCCTGAAAGTTGTTTACCCGAAGCCAATTGTTTATCGAAATCTGCAGCTTGTTTTAAAGCTGACTCAGCAAGGATGGAATTATTTGCATTTTTTGTAGATGCATTTAACGCGTCAATTTTCTCTTGTACCAATTGCACGCAAGAGACTTCCTTGTTGTTTAATTTATGTTGAATGTCTTGAATTATAGACTCGCTCATCTTGATTGTATTATTGAATAACTTTAGGAACTACTAGGTAAGTACCTTGCTTTGCTGGGAAATTATCCAAAATCAAAGCTTTTTCTTCAGGGTCACAATTTATAACCACATCTTCTCTTAAATTATCAGATTTTACGATATGATCTTCACTTCCTAAAGTGTCGATATCCTTTACATTTTTAATTGTTTCGAAAAAATCGGTAATTTTTGAGATGTTTACGTCTCCAGCCTTGATGTTCGAAAGTTGTTCTAACTTATCCATTTTCAGTCCTTTAGGATTGATTTCAATATGTAAAAAAGCACTTGCATTTTCAAGGCGCAAATCTCGTGAATCTTAGCGAGATAACAAAGGATTTACAAGCATTCTTGGACTGTTTTTTTATGTACTGCTAAAAACAAGGGTTGATTAATTAAATGATAATTTGAGACTAAAATTATCTTCTTGGAATGGAGCTGCTTAGTGAAGTAATTTGTTTTATCGAAATTTACCCATGAAATGGTGTATTTTAATATTAAAGGCGTATTTCCAAGTTAAATAAGTAGAAGTTCTTCCTCTTGACTCAATAGATACGCCGTGTTTAATAGCCATTCTTTTTCGGTGTATTCTCCGTTTTCGTTTTTTAATATCTTTATTACATCATCTAAAGGATCTTTTTTTAAAATGACAAATACTTTCCTTTTTATCCGCTTGTGTAATGGTTGTAGAATTTGACTGACTCGTTGGTTGTTTTTATTTTCAACAGTTATGCTATGATTGTTGTGCCCAAAAAATAAATCTTTCTTCGCGATTAAACCTTTTTTAATTAATCTTGTCCTATACCTAGATAAGGGCAGGATTTGAACTGGACAGACGAGGACATAATTGATAAAATTAAAGACAATAAAACTGTAGATTATGGTTTTAATTTGTTGATGGAGAAGTACCAAGAGAAGGTTTATTGGGTAATCCGAAGAATGGTTATAGATCACGAATCTTCCGATGATATTGCTCAAGAAACATTTGTAAAAGTTTGGAAGAACCTAGACAAGTTTAAAGGAGAATCAAAACTATACACTTGGATTTATCGAATAGCAACCAACGAAGCTTTAACGCATTTAAGAAAGAAGAAGAGAAGATTCTTTTTATCAATTGGAGATATAGAGAATGAATTGATGTCTACACTTGAAGCAGATATTTATTATAGTGGGGATGTAATCCAATTAAAATTACAGAAGGCTATTTTAACCTTACCCGAAAAGCAACGATTGGTTTTTAATATGAAGTATTTTGAAGAATTAAAATTTAGAGAAATTGCGGAAGTATTGGAAGTAACAGTGGGGAGTTTGAAAGCGCAATACCACCATGCGGTTAAGAAAATTGAAAAATATTTAAAAGAAGATTAAACCTTTTTAATTAAAAAACATCAAAGACATTGAATGAAAGGAAGTAATAAGAAAGATGATCAAGTAGTCGACCAAACAGACGATTATGTTGTGAGTGACTTTTTAAAGCAGTCATCAGGGCAGTCTGAATTTAAGACGCCGGATGGATATTTTGATGGCTTTCAGAAAAACGTTCAGGACAAAATTCATCACGATAAAAAAGTTTGGTGGCAATTACCTCAAATAAGGGTAGCCTTTTCAGGTATGGCTTGTATAATAGTAATAGTTGCGATTGTGAATAATATGGCATCAACCAATGAAGTAGTACAATACGATTTTTCTAAAGATGAATTAATCGCTTACTTCTCAGACAACATTGATGAGATTAGTGAAAATGACATTATAGATGTAATGTTGGATGCAGACTTGTTAGAAGCGCAAGGTTTTGGTGAAGTTGATTCAACAAAAGTAAAAAGTAAAATTAATGAAGAGGTTCCAACTTCGTTATATGATATTTCTGATGAAGAGATATACGAGTACATGCTTGATGAAGGGTACGAAGATGGAGATTGGGATAATTTATAACATGAAAAGAGACATAAAATGAAAAATAAAACAGCAATTATTGGATTATTATTAATGTTCATTGGATTCGGACATTTAGTAGCGCAGGGAGGAGGCGACAAAGCTGAAAAGAGAAAGGTTCGTAAAGAAAAAGTAAGGGCGATGAAAAAGTCTTTCATCAAAAAAGAACTTTCTCTTACAGCTGCTCAAGAAACCGTGTTTTGGCCAATTTACGATGAACATGAAATTCAACGGGAAGCTTTAAGAAAAAAACACCGCGAGACACGAAAGAAATACAAAGGGAAATCGCCTGAAGAATTAACCGATGTAGAAGCGGAAGATATTTTGGATAGTGAGATGGCTTTTAGAGAAAAGCAATTGGCTCTTGAAAAAGCATATGGTATTAAACTAAAAAATGCTTTACCCATCAAAAAGGTATTGATGTTGCGTAAGGCTGAACGAAAATTCAAAAAGCAATTGCTCGACCGAATGAAGAAAGGACAAGCTAGAAGAGGAGTGTCAAATGGACCGTCGGAACATCCCGAAGAATAAAATGTAACAGCCGTTATGTGTAGTTTTTTAAATATATAAAAAATTGTAAATCAATTATATGTGTAATTTTTGTTAAAGTTAATTTTCATAATTAAAAGGATTCTTTCAAAATTGATTTACTCCTTTTTAACACATTTGTTAGACGTGTTTTATTTTTACAAGCGTGGCTGAATTGTACTAACTATGTTATTTAAAACGCTTTAAATTGTACTTTTTGGCCGGTGAATAACTTGATCAATATTAATAGATCCTCGTTTTACACTTTTTGTAACGTAAAACGAAGGTTTGCCGATTAGAATAAAAGGCTGATTGTTAAATTCTTGAATGTTTGAAATAAGAGTATCAACCTTTTTTTTAGGTAAGTTAAGATGCCCTGCTATTCTTTTGCCTTCTTCGTTTTCAATTTGTGTAAACGTATACCAATTAGATTCCGAAAGTATTTTTAAGTACCCCGTCAATTGCACACTAACATTAGGTGCAGAAATAGCTTGTTCTAGCAACCAATTTCTGGTAAATCTTTCCTTTCTAGGCATTAATTAACTTTTTGAAAGTTTAGGTTTGTTAACCATTTTCCCCAAGAAGCATCGTATGTATGAATGCTGTTGGTTGGCATGCCAGTTGGATTACAAACCTGGTTACTGTCATTTGCCCATTGAATAATTCCCCCATATAAGTTAAATACGTTTGTGAATCCTTTGTCTTTTAATTGCTTTCCAATTTTCTCACTTCTGTACCCAATGGTGCAATAAACAACAATTGTATCCGATTTAGCGATTTGTAAAGTGTTGAAGTTTGGATTGTCAAAATCAATAAATTGAGCGCCTACAATTTTACTAGTCGAATATTCAGTTAAACTCCTAGCGTCTATAATCTTAACTTGTTTGATAATTTTAGAGAAGCTTTGAGTGGAAATAGTATCTACCGAAAAATTCAAATAACCATCCACAGTTTGGTTGAATGTGTTTTGAGCGCAGGAACCAAGACTTAAAGCAAGAGTGATTGTGAGTATGAATGATTTATACATAATTTCTCTTTCCAAAAATAGAACTTCCAACTCTAATCATAGTACTACCAGCCTCAATAGCAATTTTATAATCACCGCTCATTCCCATGCTTATTTCTTTAAAGTAATCTTCAGAAGGAAATTGGGTTGTTTTTAAAGTGCTAAAAATGGATTTTAAACTTTGAAATTCTTTCAATACCTGCTCTTTGTTTTCTGTGTTAGAGGCCATTCCCATAACACCAGCAACTTGAACGTTTTTTAACTTTTGAAACTCAGTACTGGTTAAGATTTCCATTGCTTCATTAATTTGTAAACCAAACTTAGTTGTTTCGTTGGCGATATGAAACTGCAATAAAACCTTTATTACGCGTCTGTGTTTTAAAGCCTGTTTGTTAATTTCTTTCAATAATTTGATAGACTCCACTCCATGAATTAAATCAATGTAATCTGCAATATACTTTACTTTATTTGACTGCATATGTCCAATCATATGCCATTGTACATCTTTAGGCATTGCAGGTTCTTTTTCTCTCAACTCTTGTACTTTATTTTCTCCAAAAACACGCTGACCAGCATCATAGGCATGTTGTAATTTATCTAACGGTTTGGTTTTACTTACAGCAACTAATGTTATTTTAGTTGGTAAGGACTGTTTAATGTTCAGAAGGTTTTCTGCAATAGATGTCGTCATTTATCAAAGATAATTTTTTTTGTTTTGAAGTATTAACCAATTCATGAGATTGATGGTTCTGAAGTATTAAATTCCTCAAAATTGTAATTTTAATATTTTGCATAAGATCAATACTTCGGGATATGATAATATTTCCTCATGTATTCTTAAAATAAATCATATTGTTATTATTATCAGTAGATTCAAAGTTGAATTTTAGACTCATTTGTTGATAACTGGGGGAACTTGTGCAAATTATTGGATTATCAATTACCATTTCAAAATACAACAGCAGATTTGTAAGTTAGCTCAAAATGTTATGATCAATCGTTCCTAAGATCGGTGTGCTTTTTTCTTTGTTTTATGGTCGGTTTTTTAACGAAATACTTTTTTGTAATCCTTATTATAATACTTTTAAGTATTTTAAAGCGTAGAGTAAGAACTTCAAGCAATAGTTTAAAGTTTCGGAAGTCGTTTCTACTTATGAATCAAGATTTTAGTCTTTGTTCAGTTTGTGCGTTCCAAAGGCTTAATAAGGCAACAACGCTAATTGATTAAATATCCTTAGTAATTCAATACCTTATAAAATTTCGACTACCGGCAAAGTGAATAATTGCTTTTTAGGACTAAACTCTTTTAAGTTTTAATTATCATGTTTGAATAGGCATGGTTTAGAATCTATTTAATTCGCTTTCTATCGTTAGCATGCATTAATAAAGAAGCAATCTTTTTATTATTAATTTATTTTCTGAGGAATCGAAAGACTTCGTTATCAATGCTGAGTAAGATCAATGGGTCGTTATTTTGTTATAGATTGTTAGATTTGACAACATGTCAAAAAGCAAGATACTTGGAGATATTAATATTCTACAGTTACTTGGGGGGAAGTTCACTAGTAAATGATATTTTACATGGAATGTGGATAAAGTATTCTAAAAGTTTAATGACTCTGGAGGTTTTTTAAACTTAACTTGTTGATTTGCAATTAGGTAGTCCTCAAAACATCAAAAAAATAAAATTTGTTTGCTTAGACCTAAAAGTAAAAATCCATTTGTTTTAAATTAAAATATTAGTGTGTAAATACAAATAATCAAAAATCACTATATTTGACCACCAGAAAATAACAAATTGAAAATACTTTTTTTAATACCATATCCTTCTGGAACAGCTGCAAGTCAGCGTTTTAGGTTCGAACAATATTTGCCTTTTTTAAAGGAAAATGGGATCGATTACTCTGTTTCATCCTTTTGGGATCAAAAAGCATGGGATATTTTGTACAAAAAAGGAGTAGTGCTGGGAAAAGCATTTGCAATCTTAAGAGGTATTGTAAGAAGGTATGCACTATTATTCACAGCGTTCAAATACGATCGAATATTCATACACAGAGAATTATACCCAGTAGGACCCCAGTTTGTGGAATTTGTACTTGCTAAAGTATACGGTAAGAAAATAATTTTTGATTTTGACGATTCTATTTGGTTGCCAAACTATGCCGCTAATAATGCCAAATTTGCTTTTATTAAAAGCTACGGACATGTAAAGAAGCTTTGCAAGTATGCTTACAAACTAAGTGTAGGAAATGAGTTTTTGGCAGCTTACGGAAGAAAGTATAATTCTAATGTAGTTATCAACCCAACTACAATTGATACAGAGAATTATCACAACAGAATAAAAGATCAAAACACAAAAGAGTTTATAATTGGCTGGACTGGAACACATTCAACTTTAAGATATTTAGAAGAAATGTTACCTATTTTTGATCGATTAGAAAAAGAGTTTGATTTTAAACTTGTCATCATTAGCGATAAAAATCCCGAATTTATGTTAAAGTCATTTGAATTTGTGAAATGGCAGAAGGAAACCGAAATAGATGATTTACTTCGTTTTAATATCGGTTTAATGCCTCTTACGTTGGATAAATGGGCAAACGGGAAATGTGGTTTTAAAGCTTTGCAATATATGAGTTTGGGAGTGCCTGCCATTGTTTCTCCAGTAGGGGTTAATACCGATATTGTAGAGCATGGCAAGAATGGTTATGTTTGCAATACAGTTGAAGAATGGGAAACAAGCCTAAGATCTGTATTGTCCGATAAGGACAAGGTGAAAACTGTAGCTCAAAATTCTAGGAAGAAAATAGAAGAGTACTATTCGGTAAATTCCAATAAAGACAATTTCATTCAATTATTCGATTAGAAGGTTATGAAAAAATTAATACTGAGTGATATTCACGAAAAGTTAGGTGGTAAAATGGTTGATTTTGCCGGTTATTATATGCCCGTACAATATGATGGTGTAAAAGTTGAACATACAAACGTTAGAGAGAACGTAGGTGTTTTTGACGTGAGCCACATGGGCGAGTTTGTGGTTACTGGAGAAGATGCGATTGCATTTATTCAAAAAACAACCTCTAACGATCCATCATTGTTAATGGACGGTCAAATTCAATATTCATGTATTCCTAACGATGATGGTGGAATTGTAGATGATTTATTAATTTATCGATTCTCAGCAAATAAATTCTTACTGGTTGTAAATGCAAGTAACATCGAAAAAGACTGGGCCTGGTTAAATTCCAAAAATGATACAAGTGCTGATTTAAGAAATATGAGCGATTTTTGGAGTTTGTTTGCAATACAAGGACCAAATGCGACAAAAGTGCTGCAACGTATAACAGATGTTGAGTTGGGTAAAATGAAGTATTATACTTTTCAGCGAGGAAAGCTAGCCGAAGTTAAAGATGTTTTAATTTCAGCAACTGGTTATACAGGTGCTGGAGGGTTTGAAATATATGTTAAAAACGATGATGCTTTAAAGGTATGGGAAGCAATTATGAAAGCTGGTGAGCTAGAAGGAATAAAACCAACTGGATTAGCTGCACGGGACACGCTTAGGTTAGAAATGGGATATGCTCTATATGGCAATGATATAGATGACACAACATCTCCAATGGAGGCAAAGTTGGGTTGGGTTACCAAATTAAGTACAGATTTCTCAAGTGTTGAGTTGTTTAGAAAACAAAAGGAAAATGGAGTTGCCACAAAACTTGTTGCCTTTGAATTAATTGATCGTGGTATTCCTCGTAAAGATTATGTAATTGTTTCAGAAAATGACGAAACTATTGGACGGGTTACCTCTGGAACAATGTCTCCAACGCTTAATAAGGCAATTGGAATGGGATATGTAGAGAACGATTTTTCTAAAGTAGATTCTGAAATCTACATCAAAATACGGGAGAAGAAAATAAAAGCGAAAGTGGTTAGGTTACCGTTTGTTAGCCCTGGAGTGTAAGGGGAGTTAAGAATTGAAAAGGGTGATGTTATTCGCCCTTTTTTTTTGCTTTAAATATTATTAATTGGTACGATTTATCTTTAACCATAATAATAAATTTGAACTTTAGAGATGTTTTAATTTGACTTATTTTTTCTTTAATGAAATTCTATTGTTTTTTAGGTCATAAATAAATGTAATACTGTAAATCATCTTTTAACTCGTTAATAGTGTTAAAACAAGTAAGTAAAACAGGAAGGTAATTTCTATGTCATTCATAATGATTTTGATTTTAAAGGTATTAGTTGTGCTCAATTTTTAAGCCAATATATAAGTTGTAAAACTAGTAATCTTATACTCTCACTATCACAATGATCATTTTTTAAAAAGATATATTGTATTTAAGTATTGAAATAGTATTTTATCACTTAGATAACTAGGTTGGACTTTATGGTAAAGAAAGAAACTGAAGGTGAAATAATAAAGCAAGCGTGGCCCACAAAAGCTGCTATGGAGCAGATTTATGCCATGAAATTATGGGGCGATAATAAATCTGATTTTTATTCAGGAAATGGATCACATGATCCTGAAATTGTTAAACCATACTTAGATTTAATAATATCTTTTTTAACATCATTTCCAAAGCAACTTGTAGTATGTGACTTTGGTTGCGGTGATTTTAATGTAGGTAAGGAGTTCGTGAAGTACAGTCAAAATTATATAGCTATAGACATTGTTTTAGATTTAATTAATCGCAATAAAGAAAAATTCAAAGCGGAAAACTTAGTGTTCCAATGTTTAGACATTGCTGTTGATGATTTACCGCAAGCCGATTGTGTTCTTATTCGGCAAGTCTTGCAGCATTTATCCAATACTGAAATTCAACAGATTGTACTTAAATTGAATGTTTTCAAGTACGTAATATTAACAGAACATTTACCCGAAGGTGAATTTGTTCCGAACAAAGAAATCATTTCAGGACAAGGGATTAGGTTAAAAAGGAAAAGTGGTTTAAATTTATTAGCCGAGCCATTTAACCTTAAAGTTGAAGAGGCAAAAGAGTTATTATCAATTCCTTTAGGTGATGGGAAGGGTGTTATAACCACTTCATTGTTTAGGATGTTTTAAACTGTAATTTTCGAAAAAAAAGGCGACTTTATTTAAAGAGGTACTTATTAAGTAATGTTCACAACACTGATTCCATTATTTTTCTTTGTTATTTGTATCTGAGTTGGAATACGTTCTTTTAAGTTTTCTACGTGTGAAATAATTCCAATCATTTTACCTTGAGACTGTAGTGTTTCCAAGGTGTAAATGACAGTTTCGAGTGTATTGCTATCTAAAGTTCCAAAACCTTCATCAATAAATAAGGAATCAATTTTCACGTTTTTACTTGCTAAATCTGATAACCCTAAAGCCAGGGCCAAACTAATTATGAATTTTTCACCACCGCTAGAAGTATCAACCAATCTAGCTTGATCGGTTTGGTAATGATCAATTAAATTAAAATTAAGCTCTTCTTTTGGTTTGTAAGCTTCTTCCATTTTTAAGGAATAGCGCTTGTTTAATTTGAAAAGATGAACATTTGCAAGGTCCAATAAATGTTTTAATGTTAACCTTTGAACATATATGTTAAAAGCATCTTTAGAGTTTCCTATAATTCTAAAAAGCTCTTTCCAAACAGAACAAACTTCAGCTTGAGCATCGATCTTTTTATAAGTTTTTATGTTTCGATCCCTAATTTGTTGATCTTTTCTAAACGCTTCAGAAATTTCACCTTTTCTAGTTGATAGGTCTTTGTTCTTTTTGTTTAAATTTTCTAACAATAGTTTACTCTCGTCATCTGTAGTTTCAAAGTTTTTAGTATTGTTTAGAGCTTCAAGTGTTTTGTTGTTTTCTTCTTTTAAAGCTTCTAACTTGAATTTATTTTCCTTAATTAACTCTTTATTTTTATTGAATTTATTTTTGTCTTCATTTGATAATAAAGCATTTTCGATTGTTTGCTTAGATTCAAAATCAGTTAATTTTAATTGCTCCTCAAGTTTAGAGTTTAGCGAAGTGATTTCAGTGTGAAAATCTTTTTGTTCCTTATTACTTTTAAAAATCAAAGCTTCTTTTTCAGCTTTGTTGGTTAAAAGCTTTTGTAAGGTTTCTTTAGATGATTTAGCCAGTTCAGCTAAATCTGTTTTTACTTTTTGTAAGCTATTTCGTTTGCTTTCTACGGAAACTTCAACCGGTAATAAACTAATTCGATCCGCAATTAATTTATCATATTTAATAGTTGATTCAGAGATAGTTTTTCTGTATTCGCTTTGAACTTTACGATTACTTTCTAGTTGCTTTTTATTGTTATGTAATTTAATGTTGGTTAAGTCTAAAGAAGATTTTAAAGCCGTTAAGTTTTTCTGTCGAGTATTGAAATCAGTTATGGATTGTTTAACTTCTTGAATAAATGAATTGATTAACTCCACAGAAGGTAGCTGGTAGTTAAATTTATTTAGTTTTGTTTTTAAACTGTCTTCCAAGCTACTACATATAGAGGTAGATAAGCTAATTGATTTATGTTTAATCTCAATTTCAGCTTTGGTTATTTTTATATTTTCGGTAAGAGTTGCAATAGCTGTATTTAATAAATTAGCAGCTCGTGTTTGCTTTGTAATTCGATCATTCAGTTTACTTTTCTGTGTTTGTAGATGTTGAGCAACTATTAGTTTTTCATTAAGTAATTTGATTTTTACAATAGCGGATTCTAATTTGGTTTCAATTTTAGAAAAATCATTTAAGTCGCAATCCATTTTTAACAAACTGGATGTTTCTTCGAGAGATTTTAATTCTATGGATAGATTGTTTATTCGCTGTTTTAAAGCTTCAACTGTAGTACTTAATTGCACCTCTTTTTTATCAGCATCACTTTTCAAACCCTCAATATTCTTTAAGTCTGTTTTAGCTATTTCCAATTCTTTAGCTGCTTTAGAAATCGTAATTGATTCTAAATGATCTGTAAAAGGATGTTCTTTAGACCCACATAAAGCGCAAGCTTCTCCAGTTTTTAATTTTTTACGGTCATCTTCATATTTCGCAATAGTTTGTTCCAGACGTAGAATTTTATCCGCTTTAGCAACTAGTTTTTCTTGAGCTTTAATTTGCTTTTTTAGATGTTCATTTTTTTTTAGAATAGCGACTAATTTATCCGAAGTTGATTTTTGTTTTATCAATAAATCAGTTTGTTCACTTTCTACTTTTATGGTTTGTATGGAAAAGCTTTTGAATTTTTCCCAACTGGATATAGTCTTTGTAAGTTTCTCCTTTAGAGGAAGTAACTTATCTAAGTTATTTTCGAGAAGTTGTTTAGAAACGATAGAGAAATTTTTTTCGATTTCTCCAATTTTTTTTAATTCACCAGAGTAAAGTTCGTTTTTGTTTTTTAATTCAGCTAAAGTATCCTTTAACGATTTTACTTTTTGAGCAACGATAGTTGAATTTTCATTTATCGATTTTTTACTTTCTTTTAGGGTAGTTAATTCGATTACCCATGTTGATATTTCTGAATCTACTTTTTGTAAGAATTTGTTTTTAATAATAAATTCCTCATCAGTTTTAATTTTTAATGAATTGTAGTTTAACTCTTTATTTAGCTTACGTCCCTCTAATAAGCTAAATTCAATATCTTGAAAAATAGTGTTTAAGTGAGCTTGTGTTTTTACTTTGTTTTCTGAAAGGTTCTTTAACTGACTATCTAAAGTTGTGATGAAATCAAACTTAGGTAACCAATTTGTAAATTCTTTATCTGCGTTTTCCGTTTGAATAGTTTGATTTTTAGCTACTTTATCAAAATGTTTAATATCAGTCTTGAGTTGTATTAATTTTGCTTCTAATATTTGTAACTGAGCTGTTTTATCTAGGCTATTTTTTTTGGTTCGATTTATATTATAAAGAAGCTCTTTAAAAGGTTCCGCTTTTTCATTTAAATCTAACATTGTTAATTCCGCTTTATGTTTTTCAGTAAGCGTGTTAATGTTTTTAGCATCTAAATCAAGTCTTTGTGACTCTTTAAAGTTCCTTTGAAACTCAGTGTGCCAAGCAGCAATAACTCTAGCTGAAGTAATTTCTTTTTCTGTATCGAATATTTCAGCATCAATATCCTTGTCTTTCTGCGTTAACTTAATCTTGTCTTCATCTGTTAAAACATCTATTGAGTTAATAGCGGATTGAATGGTTTTTAATTTGTTATCCTCCGTAGATTTTCGATCTAATATTCCCTGACCTATTTTTTTGTAGATCTCTTCTCCTGTTATTTGTTCTAATAGTTTTCCTTTCTCCGGCCCTTTTGCAGATAAGAAAGATGCAAACTCCCCCTGGGCTAGCATTACCGACCTTAAAAATTGATTGTAATCTAATTGAGTTACCCTTGATATTTCTGTAATTAAAATCCTTTTTTGAGTAGCAATAATTTCACCTGAAGTTAAGTTTTTCAAACTCACTTCTTCTTTTACATTTTTATATTTTTTTCCGTTTTTGTCAGCTACTCTTATTCCCCAGTAAGCTTCATAAGTAATCGTGTCATTTTCAAAAGAAACTCTACTAAATGCAGAATGCGCACTATGGCTTACAACATCAACTAAGGAGCCTTTTGTGCCATTAAAACGCGGGACGTTATTGTATAATGCAATTGTAATTGCATCTAAAATAGTGGTCTTTCCGGCACCGGTAGAACCTGTGATTGCAAATAAACCAACATTTTTGAATTTTTCATCTTCAAAATCGATAACAACAGGACTATCGGATTTCAATGAATTTATATTTTGTAATTCTACTTTTAAAATTTTCATTTCAACCTGTTCTTATTGATTTTTAACCGATTGTAAGACTTCATTAAAAGCGTCCCATATTTTAGGGTTTTCTTTTAATTCAAACCCCATTTCAGCACACTTTAATTTAAAAACTTCCGTTGGGAGTAATTCTTTAATGGATTTGGTGTTGGCTAGTAATTCCTCAATACCTTGTGTTTTGCGTTGATTTTTTAAGGATATTTTTAAAATTTCAAATGAATACTTTTCAGCTTCATTTTTTAAATCATCAACAGAAATGGTGTTGTTTTCATCTAAAACGATTTCAACCCAAGGCGTCAGTTCGTAGGAGTTAGTGCTAAAGTTGGGGAGGGCTTCAATACATTCCGCCATTGTTCCTGTTTTTTTGTAAAACTCTCTGAATCTTGGTATTACAATATCATTAACCCTTTCAATTTTGTTGTCTTTAAGTGTAAGGGTAATGATTTTTTTGTTGTAATTAATTTCACTAAAACTTAAGATATGTGGTGAGCCTGAATATCGAATAGAATCATTTCCTCCAATAATTTGAGGTCGGTGTAAGTGACCTAAAGCAATGTAGTCAAAGTAAGTAGGGAAGTCTTTAGCTCCAATATGGCCCAAGGTTCCTACGTATATATTTTGTTCACTATCCGAGACCGAACCGCCAGTAGCGAATAAATGTCCCATTGCAATTACAGGTGCATCGGTTGTGTTTATTAGTTTACACTGTTCAGCGGAGGATTCATAGTGGTTAATAAGTGCCGTTTTGTATTTATCGGATAACTCATCAAACGATTCACCTGCAACAGCTTTTCTAATATCTCCGTCCCTTAAGTAGGGGACGGCTCCAATAATTACTTTTTCTCCGTTGACTTCAACTTCAAAAACTTCATCCTCAATATGTTCTGTGGCTTTTCCTACGACCTTTATCGATAGTGCATCCAATAAATGTTTTGGCGCATTTAAAGTTCCTGCCGAATCATGATTTCCACCAGTAATAACAATTGACGAGCAGTTAGTTGCTTTTAATTGCACCAAAAAACTATAGTACATTTCTAAGCTTTGATTAGATGGTGAGCCGGTATCAAAAATATCTCCTGAAATTAGCAGAACATCAATATCATTATCGATTATATACTGCTCAATCCATTGAAGAAATAATGTTTGTTCCTCAACTTGAGATTGTTCGTGTAATCGATGACCTAAATGCCAATCGGCAGTATGAAGTATTTTCATTTAATGTACTATAAATTAACTTTATTCAATACTTTATGAAGATAAGAATTTCCTCTTTTAGATTTAAATAGTTAATCGATTCTCCGTATTATTATGAAATAATATTGTCATAGGTTATCTCTTCTAACGCAACTTTTTGACTACATATTCTAATGTACTGGAAATTTAGTTGTTAGCGAAAAAAGGTTTTATGAACTTAAATTAACTTTTAAGTATTTAATAACTCAATAGTATAAGGGTATTTAATTGTGGATTACTTTATAAAATCCTGTAAATAAGCATCCAACAAATCTTCCAAATTTTCAGTGTTCTGTAATTGATCATACTGAATATTTTGTGCATAAAGCTCTGCTGTTTGTTGCAGTGAAAATTTTGGTTTGAAAATCACATTTTTATGCGCTTTTTCCAACAATCCCGCTGGATTTCTAATGGTTAATTAGTTGGATACGATATTAGCACTCGCTACAGCGTTAATCTCATTTAATATATGAATTATTTCTGGAGTGAAAACGCCAAAAGGTGCTTCATCTAAATCAGTGAAACCTCCATTGATTTCTGTTTGGTTTAACTTCATAATTACACAAACAACTTTCTCTGGGAACGTTAAGTTTTTTAAAAATAAATAATACTATGCTATTTTGACAAGCTTTCAATATCATATTGAACATCTTGTAATTGTTGAACGGCCTAGCTTTATAATCCGCTACTCAAAGCTCTGTTTAAGATGAATTCCATTTTTTTTTCTAGGTTCTTTTAGCAAGTGATAAAATATGATTTTTTTATTTAAAATCATTTAAATGAAGTTTTGAAAACCTTTAATTAAAAAAGGTGTTTTTAATGATTTTTCATATGATTTTGATACTGTTAAATTTTTTGATGATAGCTGAATTGAAATTGACTTTTCTGCCAATTATCCGTTGACTGTTTCATGCATCCTATTTGAATTTTAAGTCCTTTTTTTATAATATATCCCATTGCTAGATAGAGCCTGTTTCTGTCAAATATTTCTACACTATTTCCATTTCCAACGTTTCTTTGTCCATTTATGAAAATTTCATTGTAAAGGGCTAAATAAAGTGTTTTATCATCCATTTCGGCTTTGTTCAGTGGTATATTTAAAAATAAGTTATACCTATAACGTGTTCTGAAATCCTGATTTTCAACAAATCTTTGCTCATAACGAAGGCGGTGATTAGTATAGAAACGATTCCCAAATTTAACAGGGAAGAGGGCTTCCTGATAAAGTCTTTGCTCTGATGTAGTTAAATTTTCAGATCCATACGTTCCTGTAGTAACATTACCATAACCAAGAGTCAGTTTAATATCTGATTTTTCAGGTTTATATGTTATTCCTCCACGTAATAATAATTGTTCAAGGTCTCCCGCAGTATTCCAATTACGGAATTGTAAGTCTCCTTGAACTCCCCATGGGCTTTCTTTAAATGTTGTATTGAAAAAATACATATACCAAGCACCTAACTTCTCCTCATTTATCTGAGCTTCTACCACATTTTGAAGTAGATATAAAATACATGTAACTGATAATAATATACGTTTTTGCATAATTAGCTATGTTGCATAACGTTTAGTATAAGATGATTAGATTTATACTTAACTGAAGCCTTGTTTAGTGTATAGTACTCCCAATCCATAGGACAGAGGTTTAAGTTACTTTTTTTTATTTATTTCTAATAATTTTTTCAAAACCAGATTGTGACGTTGGTATTTCTATTCTCGAAAATAATTGATAATAACTAGTGTCGAACCATTCCCAATCCCATTTTATATTTTGAATATTCAATCCGATCCATGGTATAAAATACTTACTAGGATGAGTGAAAGAAAATTCATAAGCTAATCCTTGAGTTATGCATCTACTACGATTTTCCCAACCCCAGTTATTGACAACACATCCATATCCCATTCGTATATCCGAAGAAGGAGTTCTTAAAATACCTTTAATCTGCAAAATTTTATGGAAACCTTTATCAACTCGTCTAGTTTTTACCTTGGTGAAGGTTTGTGAAAAGTTAACACCATAATGGGTGTTGGTTATATTAATTGGAGCCTTTACGAGTAAGTTTAAATCAAACCCTAAACTAAAACTAGCAGAAAAAACATAACTAATTCGAACCGATGGAAAACAGTTGAGTTTGTTCGCTTTTGATGGTTTTAATAATCCAATAATTAAGTAGAGTAAAAGAATTTTAATTTTCATGTTAATATAATGTAATTACCTTGAAAAGGTACATTATGGGATTAACTTTTAGAACGATTTTGAATGTGTTTACTTGGTGAAATTATTAAAAGAGCTTAGTAAAGCTAAAGCGAGATGAGATGTTGGTAAACGATCTAGTTTTTTCATAAAAATTTTCAATGAGAAAATTTTTATGAAAAATAATTACTAAGTGTTTAAAGTGAGAATATTACTGTCCATTTTATAGTTGCCTGTTAGGCTGTCAGACAAATCTAAAACTTTGCCATTTCTTCAATTTTATTTTCAATTTGACTAAGCGAGACCTCTTCGTAATCAAATCCTTTAATAGTTTTCAAACTAGATTTAACCGTTTTCCGAGAGATGTATATTTTTTGATTTTCGTATTTTAAGGCTATGATTACACCCAAAAGGTTTTCAGGAATTTTTTTTATTTGAAATGTTCTTTTCTTCTGAAACGGCTGAAGGGCACCATTATATTCCTTTATATAAAAAATAAATTTTTCATATTTCGTCTCTGCCAAGATGTTCATATTTATTAATTTGTTTGAATTGTTTGGAAAGCGGTCGCAATTAATCCACCCAAGTTTGTTTGATGTTAAGGTGTAAAAAGAAACAAGTTCTTGTAGTCTTTTTCGTTGCTCAAACTTGTTTAATTTATCTCTTTCAGCAATAATTGTATTATATTTTTTGATGTCTATTTCAGAGTTTGGGTTGCCAAATGTGAAATTAATTGTCATATCAGCTTTGAGCTTATTTTTTATGTTAAATCCTAAATAATCAAGATTGTTGGCAATTTTAGAAAGTATTTCGTAAAAGATTTTATCTTTTTCATAAAATCTAGAACTGAACGTTATTTTTTTCTTTTCGCTGGATGCGCACAACAGAGGGAATCTTTGTGATATGCTGTTTTGCATTCGTCTCGCCAACAAATCTTTTTCTTTTTGTGTTAGAAATGTAAACTCTTTTCTATTGCCCTTTAAATGAACATGGTCAATACCAGCTTTAATATCGATTTCAAACAAACAAAAACCATCTTTACCATTTGGATATAATTTCCACTCCACAATTGAGTCTTTTCTAAGTGACTGATTAAACAAATTAAAATCGCCTTTTTTTTCGCCTTTAATGGGAAATTTAATAATTACTTCTTTGTCTTTAGTAATCTGAATTTCTTCACTGCGAGAATAGGCTCTTAGTTCTATCATTCCAGCAGTTTCAAGAAGATCCCCTGAGTCCGTTTGTGTACTTAAACAATCAAACAGGTAACTGCTTTTTGAATAACTTTCCTTTAGTTTTAGTGTAACTTCTTCATCTAAATTAAAAGTATTTTTCGGGATTAAAATCTGTGTTCCCTCTTTACCTTTAATTATGTTGTCTTCTGAAGTTGTAATTGTAAAGCTTTGAACCTTTGTGTTAAGTGTTCTTAAAATAGAATCCCATTCTGTTTTAGTATTGGGTATTGAAATAATTCTTACTGATGAGTCCAGTTT
>JAQXEE010000103.1 GCA_029251005.1 Flavobacteriales bacterium
TGAAATATGGCTACGAATCCAGTAAATGATTTTACATATCTTAAAGAGTTACTCAATTTAGAGAAAAAAGAAGATTTAGCTCAGTATCAAAAAAAGATGCAAAGTACTTCATTTAAGCAACGCAAGGCCAATGGTGTATTGTGGCATTCCTGTAGTTTAATGGAGCAGAAGTATGATGCTGGTGAACGTTTATTAATAAAAGTAGAGCGACCAAGGGAGCATAATGATAATCATATTTTTTCCAGTGGAAAGTTGGTTGATGTATTTGCAATTGGTGACGAATCGATGTGTGTGAAGGGAGTTGTGAATAAGGTTAAACATGATGAGATGTTTATTACCATTAATGCTGAGGAATTCCCCAATTGGATAACATATAGTAAGTTAGCTGTTCAACTACTGTTTGACGACCGTAGCTATAAGGAGATGGATTGGGCTTTAAATGAGCTTATTAAAACTGAATCGGTACGATTACTCGAATTGCAAAAGAAGATTTTGGGTTATGAGGCGCCTTATTTTAAGGATGTAAAAATATCCACGATAAGTCATTTGAATTCAAGTCAAAAAAAGGCAGTAAGAAAAGTAGTTGGAGCTGAAGATTTCGCTATTATTCATGGTCCTCCAGGAACAGGGAAAACAACTACTTTGGTAGAGGCAATAAAGGAAACCTTAAAATCAGAATCTCAAGTATTGGTTTGTGCCCCAAGTAATGCTGCAGTTGATTTATTAACAGAAAAATTATCTCAGCAAGGTATTAGTATTGTTCGAATTGGACATCCTGCAAGGGTTACAGAAGAAATATTAGATTTAACATTAGAATCCAAAATAGCCAATCATCAAGATTATAAATTATTAAAGGATTTACGGAAACGGTCTGCTGAATGTTTTAAGTTAGGCGGTAAATGGAAGCGCAGTTTTGGTGCCGATGAACGCAAACAGCGTAACCTAATACGATTAGAAGCTAGGTCTTTAAAAAAGGATGCAGAACGGGCTTATCAAGATATTGTGGATGATATTTTATTCTCTACAAGAATTGTAGCAAGTACGTTGGTAGGTGCTAATCATCCTAAACTAACTCATTCCAAATTTACTACTGTTTTTATTGATGAGGCTGGACAAGCATTGGAGCCAGCAACTTGGATCCCAATTATTAAATCGAATAAAGTGGTTTTTGCAGGTGATCATTTACAGCTACCGCCAACAGTAAAGTGTTATGAGGCAGGACAGAAGGGGTTAAAGGAGACCCTTTTTGAAAAAGCAATAAAAGGTAACCAGGCTGATATATTGTTGAACGAGCAATATCGAATGAATGAATTGATTATGAAATTTTCAAGTAATTACTTTTATAAAGGAATATTAAAAGCAAATTCACGTAATTTAAACGCTAAGGTTTACTCTGGAGATCAGGTGGTTGAGTTTATTGATACTGCTGGAACAGGTTACTTTGAAAGTCAGCACCCAGATACGCGAAGTTCTTTCAACAAAGAGGAAGCATATTTACTTCTTAAACATTTCACGAATTATATTGAATCAATTAAAAACTCAGGCTATGATTTACCTGATAATTACGGATTTATATCTCCTTATAAAGCACAAGTTGAATGTATAAAGACTTTGTTAGAGGAGTCTGATGTTGATCTAGGGATAAAGTCTAAAATTGTTGTAAATACTATTGACGGCTTTCAGGGTCAGGAACGTGATGTTATTTATATTTCGTTAGTTAGGAGTAATGAACAGGGTGAAATAGGGTTTTTATCAGATGAACGCAGGATGAACGTAGCTTTAACCCGAGCAAAACGTAAGCTAGTAGTTATTGGAGACAGTGCCACTATTGGTGTGAAAAGTAAATTTTATGATGAGTTTTTAGATTACATTAATGTTATTGATTCTTATAGAAGTGCATTCGAATTGATTTATTAATCAAACATCCAAAAGGGAGTAAAAAACATATTTAGATTTTCTTTTTGTAATAAATTTAAAATAATAAGGAAAGACAGTTTACTTAATAAAAGAACAAATATGAAAAAAATGGTTTGCTTAACTTATTATTTTAGGTGTCAAACGGTGAGGCTTTTAAAAGAGTATTCCTTAAAAAATTAGAAGAGTAAACTAAGGGGAATCAAGCTATCTTTACTTTTTATATTTTAGCATTATGAAGTTTTGGGGAGCTTTTTTATTTGTGCTTATTCAGTTGAATAATTTTGCTCAAGATTTTGAGTTGAAATCTTATTCAATTGCCGATGGCTTACCGCAATCTCAAGTTTACGACATCACCGAAGATCACAATGGAAAGTTATGGCTAGCTACTCGTGGAGGTGGTTTAGCTAGTTTTGATGGAGCTGATTTTGAAGTGTTTACAACGAAAGAAGGCTTGGTTAATAATTTTATTTCTACTGTTTTTCATGATTCAAAAGATAACTTATGGATAGGAACTTCAAACGGTTTGTCGCTGTATAACGGAATTCGGTTTCGGAACTTCAAATTAGAAGGAGAGTCGTTTAAAGTATCCATTTCTTCAATTGCCGAATCTAAAAAGCAAGAATTATATTTTGGAACGTCTAATGGCATTTATAAAAGAGAAAATAAGAAAAACGTAAACATATCAAAAGACATTGGTTTACCAGGTAATTCTATTACAGACCTTTATTTTGATGATTTTCAAAATTTATGGGTTGCACATAATAAAGGGTTAACACGATTTAAAAATGGTATATCTAAGCATTACACTAATCATAAAGTAGGAAATTCATTTCCTCAATGCTTTGCAGAAGGTAAGTTTAACGAAATGTGGGTTGGTACTTACGGGAAGGGTGTGTTTAAAATTAAGGGTGATAAATTAACTTTTATCCCTAAAACGAATGGATTGATTGTATTAGATATTCATTTTAATGGAGAAGAAATGTGGTTGTCCACGTTTAAAAATGGGGTTTTAATTTATGACTTAAAAACAGAAATTATTCGCCCAATTCATGATTCGCAACATTTACCAACCAAAAACTGCCGAACTGTTTTTAAAGATAGTTGGGGCGGATTATGGATTGGAACATCGGGTGGTGGATTATTAAAATATGGACGTTCATCCATTAAGAGTTATAATGGAAACAAGGGCTTAGAAGGAAAATACATTTATACCGTTGCAGCTTCTCAAGATTCTGGTATTTGGGTAAGCACAAATGCAAGAAAGCTATATAAACTTAACAAGAATAAGTTTGTTGAATATGGTGTGAATCAAAACATTTATCCACAAAAGATAAAAGCAATTCTGGATGATTCTAAAGGACGATTGTGGATTGGAACGGAGGGAAGCGGTTTGACGGTTTGGAAAGAAGGGAAGTCCAAAAATTATAAGTCTAGAAAATATTTGGAATCAAAATTCATAAAGGATATTATTGAGGATAAAGAAGGGAATATATGGGTTGCAACTTCTAGCGGGATTTCTAAATTTTCATCTGATCTTTCAAATGTGCAATTTTTTAGTGTAAAGAATCAAAATATACATTACAACCGAGTTACAGCTTTAATGTGCGATCGTTCTAATCGTATTTGGTATTCAACAAGAGGTAAGGGAATTGGTTGTGTTTCGGATACCGGATTGATTAAAATGTCTACTAAGGAAGGGTTGTCTGATAACATGATTCGGGATATAGCGGAGGATGATTTGGGGAATATGTATTTAGCAACTGCTGATGGTGGTGTTGATGTATTAAATATTTACGCTGAAACAATCGTGATTCGGAATTTAAACAGCTCAAATGGATTGAATTTTGAAAATGTTTACAGTGTTGCTTGTGATGACAAAAATCAATTGTGGGTCGGTGGAGCCAAAGGTGTTGATCGAATCTCTAATCCGTTTAAAAAAAATATGGAAGTGAAGTCCTTTGGCTTATCGGAAGGGTTTATTGGATTAGAAACTACGCAAGGTGCTGTCACTATTGATAAACAAAACAACCTCTGGTGGGGAACAATAAACGGTTTAATGAAAAAGCCTGTTGGAGATATTTTAAATTCAGTTAAAGCTCCTAAAATTTCACTTGCTTCGGTTAATTTGTTTTACAAGAACATTCAAGGAACCCAGTACGAGCCTAATATTTTTAATTGGTACACTGCAGGAGATTTAAATTTAGAGTTTAAGGATAATCACATAGGTTTTGTTTTAGATGGGAATGATTTATCTCGACCGAATGGATTAAAATACAAATGGAGATTAGATGGGGGTGATGGACGATGGTCACCCGTAATTGCTCAAAATGAAATATTCTTTAGTAATCTTTCTCCGGGGAAGTATATTTTCCAAGCTATTGCAATTAATAAGGACGGTATTGAGAGTGAACAGCTTGATTTTTACTTTACGATTTCAGCGCCTTTTTTTTATAAATTGTGGTTTTGGACATTGGTAATAGTTGTTTTGATTGCTATTGTTATGTTTTTTATTAAAAAGCGAATTAAAGGAATTAAGCTTAAAGCAAATGAAGAAGCAGAAAAGCTAAGGTTAGAAAAGGAAGTATTAGAAATTGAACAAAAGGCATTAAGACTTCAAATGAATCCGCACTTTATATTTAATGCTTTGAATGCAATTCAAGATCAAATTAGAGAAGAGGATAACAAAGGGGCGCGACATAGTTTGAGTAAGTTTTCGAAGTTAATGCGCCAGATTTTGGAAAGTTCGATGGATAACTACATTTCTTTAGATCAGGAAATAGGAATGTTGGAAAATTACTTAAATATTGAGAAATTGACGCGAAATAATACGTTTAAATATAATATTGTAATTAGTTCTGATATTGATTCTGAAGAAGAAGGGATTCCACCAATGTTAATACAGCCTTTTTTAGAGAATGCGATTATACACGGAATAGCAAGCTTGGAATTAGTGGGGGAGATTAATTTGTCTTTTGATTTGGAAGGTGATTTTTTAAAGGTTTGTATTGAAGATAACGGTGTAGGTATAGAGAAGGCAAAACAGCTTAAAGCGCAGCAAGCACAAAAGCATAAATCAATTGCTTTAGATGTTATTCAGAATCGATTAAA
Organism: Flavobacteriales bacterium; assembly: GCA_029251005.1. Taxonomy (GTDB): domain Bacteria; phylum Bacteroidota; class Bacteroidia; order Flavobacteriales_C. The sequence continues at coordinate 5,026 of JAQXEE010000103.1, forward strand.
GAAATTATCGTGTGGAGATTTTGAATCTAGCTACAGAGTGGATGATATTGTAAAGGAAGGTCAAATTACTGGCACGATGGTTACTGTTTTTATTAAGAGAGAAGTCATTTGGGGGTGATTAATAATCTCATGCTTGTCTCCATTTACGTAATCCAGAGTGCGTGCGTGGAATTTTTAAGTAATCGCTTAAAGTTTCCTCAGTCGTACCTCCTTCTGAATGACGGTTTTAGTTGTTATTCTGTTCTTGTGGCATAAAAGAAAAAAGAGTGCGTCTCCTTTTTTAAGAAATGCTCCGTTGTTGTAAGTCATCCTATGTTTGTATAGCGATGATTTTCCAATTGAATTTTATCTTAGGAAAAAAAGAGGAGAAAGATTAAGACTATAAAACGTCATTAGTCGGCAAGACAGTTCTGGATGATAGTCCCTTTCTCCTCGTGCTTAAAACTTGAACCGTTCATTAGGCCCTAGAGCCTGTATTTAGGATTGATAAGTAACAAGCACATTAAAAAATTATTATGTATAAAGTTATAGGAATTGATGTTAGTAAAGCAACTTTAGATGGTTGTTTTCTTGATGGATCACAAAAAGAATCTTTTGTTGTATCAAATACTCAACAAGGGTTTAAGAAAATCGCTTTAAAAGCAAAAGGAGCTTTGGTTGTTATGGAAGCTAGTGGGCCTTACTATCTACAGTTATCCAACTATCTGCATCCCCATGGGATAGAGGTTTCTGTTGTAAACCCTTTAGTAATAAAACGTTTTAGCCAGATGAATTTACAGCGTGCTAAAACTGATAAAAAAGACGCTGAAACAATTGCAAATTATGGAAGAATATATGACCCAAAAAGATGGAGTCCAAATTCCAAAAACACCAATAGTATTGGTCAGCTTCATTCGGCTATGGAATTACTAGATAAGCAAATCCGACAGCTAAAAGGCCAACAAGAAGCTTTTGATAATAGTGGGGAATTGGCTTCTTTATTGAGAAAAGAACTTAAATCTATGGTGAATTTCTTGGTGAAACAGAAACAGAAACTTTCCTTAGAAGTTGAAAGATTAGCAGAACAAGAGTTTGGAGAGAAAATAGATAAAATCACTAGTATTCCAGGTATAGGAAAGAAAACTGCGATCATGCTAAATGTAATAACGGATGGATTTACAAAGTTTGAGCACCATAAACAATTGACAGCCTACATTGGCTTTAGTCCTAGAGTTTATCAATCAGGCACAAGTGTAAAAGGCAAGGGACATATTTGTAAAATGGGAAATGCTCAAATTAGAAAGCTATTGTATTTATGCTCATGGACGGCCAAATTTTGTAATAAAGCATGCAGAGAAATGTACGAACGCTTAAAAGAAAAAGGAAAACCAGAAAGGGTTATTAAAGTAGCCATTGCCAACAAATTACTTAAACAAGCATTTGCTATTGGTAAATCTCAAATGAATTATTCAGAAAATCATGGAGATAATATTTGTTTTTAAGCACAGTTCATCCAGAGCGTAGCG
>JAQXEE010000111.1 GCA_029251005.1 Flavobacteriales bacterium
TAATATTTAAATATAATTAGCCGCTGAATTACCCCAATTTAATTGGCGATTTATTGATGGGTTTTAAAAGGCTACTAAAGTTCCTTTTGTTCAGCATGAGTTTATCAAAAACGAAACCCATTCATTTCAAGTTGAAGTAGAGCAATCGGAGGAAAGCATATAGGATCTGGCTGAATTTTTAATATAGGTTGGTTTTGGTAATTAAGACACTTCAGATATTGAGTATTACAAGTTTGGATCCTACTATTTGTAATAGTATTAAAAATGTTGCTTTTCTAAGAATTAATCAAACAAACAGCGTGCGCGTTTACACCATCCTCAGAACCCACATAACCTAGTTTTTCGGTAGTTGTAGCTTTAACCGAAACTAAATCCATATCAATATCCATAACTTCAGCAAGTTTTTTACGCATTGCTAAAATATGAGGTTTAATTTTCGGTAATTGTAAACTAATTGTAGCATCTACATTACCAATTGTGTACCCTTTTTCAGTGATTAATCGAACAACTTCTTTAAGTAAAATTTTGGAGTCGATGCCTTTGTAAGTGTCTGATGTGTCAGGAAAGTGATACCCAATATCTCCTAAGGCAGCAGCACCTAATAGAGCATCACATATAGCATGAATAAGTACATCCGCATCCGAATGCCCCACAGCACCTTTATAGTGCTCCAATAATATTCCTCCTAACCAAAACTCTTCCCCTTCTGCTAATTGGTGAACATCAAATCCAAATCCTACTCTGAAAGCCATATTAATCTGTTGTTTCTTCTGTTTTCGTTTTGATATCTGCAAAATCAAAACTCATTGTAAATCTTAATGTATTCTCTAACGGATTTCTTTGGCTTAAAGGAACTAAGTACGAAAAGTCAAGGTTGAAAATGTTATATTTTAAACCAAGTCCCATTGTGAGGTGGTTTCTATTTCCTTTATTTGGGTTTTCGTAAAAATACCCTGCTCTTAAAGCGAATTGTTTATCATACCAATATTCTGCACCAAAAGCAAAGTTTAATTCATTAAACTCTTCTCCTATTCCTCCAGGAGCATCAAGAAAAGACTGCGCTATTCCTGCTGCTACAGAAACATTTGGATCTTTTCCTGATTCTATCTCATAATCTCCATTTGCATCTACAACAAAAGCATTGTTTTCATCTTTTTTATAGGCAGGGGGAGTGGGTACAAGAAGTTTATTAATATCAAGGTAGATTCCAAATTCATTAAATTCATCGATTTCAATATTTAATCCACCACCAATTTTTAAATTCATAGGAATAAAATCACGTTCTGCAGATTCACTGTATGAAATTTTATTTCCAATGTTTTGTATGTTAAATCCAAAGGAAACATCAGCGCCTTTATCACCAAATTTAATAGGCTTAAGGTACATTCCATTTAAGTCTACAGCAACAGCATGGCCAGCTTTAGAGTCTGACCCACCAATTGCCGCACCTGAGGTTAAGTTGCTAAATACATAACGAACAGCAAAACCTCCTGCAAAAGTGTTACTCATTTTATATCCAATACCTCCTAAGTCAATTGCTAATTCATTTGGGTTAACAGTTTGTGTTAAATTCCCGTCCTCACCTCTGAAATCGATTTTTCCAAGAGAAAAATATCTTAACCCATGAGAAACACTTACCCTTTCATTTAGTTTCCAGGTATATCCAATTTGAGCCATGCTAATATCATTTACTAAACTTCTTAACCAAGGAATGTAGGATATACTCAAAGACTGCTCCTGTTCTAGGAATGCCGTTTTCGCAGTGTTCCAATATGCAGAACTTGCATCTGGGGAAGTTGCTGCACCAACATCTCCCATTCCTCCAGCACGAGAGTCAGGTCCTATCATTAGAAAAGGAACTGCAGTAGTAATGGTGTTTAAAAATTGGCTATAATTAATTTCATCATCTTGAGATTTACCTTTGATATTAAGTAAAAAGACTAATGTCAAAACAACTGAAAATTGTTTATTTAATTTCATAGTCAACAAATATAATAGTTTAACGCAAATTTACTTATCTAAGTATTACTAATTTTTCTAATTTTTTAGAGGAATCTCCATTTGGGGTTTGTACTTCTAATTGATAAATATAAACACCACGACCAATTTGATCCCCGAAATCGTCTTTTCCATCCCATTCTATTGGGTTTGGTTTATTATTTCCTAAGGAGTTAATCTGAGTTTTAATAGACTTAATTAATTTCCCAGATACAGTATAAATTTTGATTAAAACGTCCAAGTCTTGATTAATTTGATTGTGCTCAAAATAAAACTCAGTGTAGTTTGTAAATGGATTGGGGTAGTTGAAAATATGATCAATTGCTAGTTTTGAATTAGACGAAACGATAAATTCGGTGTAAGCTTTTCCTGAATTATTATTTACATCCCAAACCTTCAATGATAGGCTATGTTGACCATCACTTAGTTCATTTAGTGGGTAGGCGATGTTTCCACTTTTATAATCATTGATTGTAGAAGAATAGTAGTTGTTAAGTATGATTGGATTATTGAAATCTTCATCTAAAACAGCTGAAATATCATGACCTAAGCTTGTTCCCGAAGTATTTATACCATTATCGTCACTAACATTTGCTATTATGACGGGATTTTCATCTGTTAAACCGCCGAATATGAAGTTGGTGTCGTTCATGAATAATTCAACAATCGGATTTATATCGTCATTAGTAGCGATTGATGAGCTACCACCAACAGTAAGATCTTCGGAAAATCCTTTACCATCAATACTATCGTTGGCAAAGTAATAACTTATTCTTCCTGACCCAAAGGTGTATTTAATATCTTTTGGGACGATAAATTCAAATTCAAATTTTCCATCAGTAACTGTAGCTACACCTTTATAAATAATACTATTCCTATTGTAAAAAGTGACTGTATTTCCAGTCCCGTTATTATTTAATGTAGAGGTTTCATTAAGCTTATCATAAACAATCGGATAAATATAACCGTCTATAATTGAAAGTTCATCATTGTCGTCTCTAATTTCTCCTGATATTTTAATTTTATCTAAAGCTTTTAGGGTGTCTGGTGAGTTTAAAATATCGGTATCGTTAATTTTTGTTGTTACAACGTTGTATTTTGGATAGGCCATTTTTAGCGCAGGGTCACCAAGTAAAACAAATTTACGATTGTTGAAATTTGTGCCTAAAGGACTTAAAGCTTTGGTAAGTCTAATAGCATCACCGAGTCTTGGCATTTCTCCATTCAATTCATTTAAAACACTTTCAAAAAAGTTGATGCTAAAGCCAATATTGTTTGATATACCACCATAAACTAATCGAGTTGTGGTTATCATTCCTATTGCACCACCATTTGGATTTAAAATAACTAATTCACCAGCTGCAGTTCGCTCGGGGTCATCATATCGACTGAATTCGCAGGTAGCTGTTACAAAAACAGGCATTCCGTTCATGTTATCCCACGCGTTAATATCACTAACACTTAAAACTCTTTCGTCACCCCATCCAGCTTCACCCCCATGACCGATATAACTCACGAAAAAAGCACCTTCATTCATTGTTATTCTTATGGCTTCGCTCACATCAGGATATCTACCGCCTCCAGCGGTTGATTCTTTGTTATAAGCATCGAAATAAACTTTTCGTGAATTAAATGAACTATCCTGATCGAGGTAGGCGTCAATAATCATTTCTGTTTGGTTCATATGGGCAACGGTATATCCATCAGAGTTAGAGCCATCATCAGCAACAAATAGAATAGTGTTTTTCCAATCCCCGTAAGTTGATTTTATATCGTTTCCTTCCAGCTTATTATAAGCCATTTTGTTTTGTGATGATGCATAGTGTTTTACTTTTTTGACAAATCCTTTTGCATCAGTTAAATTTCTTGCTGGAAAACGACCTATTCCAATGTCAACAGATGCAGAACTACTGTAAATAGAATTAGCGTCGTTAAGCATTCCGAAATAATCATCACTAACAAAGCTACTCGTTGGAGAAATTGAATTTTCTGACTGGAAGGATGGTATGTATTTGAGGCCTTTATTCACCCGGTTTTTAGGGTCGTATGAACCATCTCCCATTAAGAATAGATATTTAATTCGAGTTTCACTGCTACTTGCGTTTTCATATAAATGTTGGATGAAATTTCTAATTGCAGTAATGTCAGCGTGACCATTTGAAAATTCATTATAAACCTCTTGTAATGAAACAACTTTAGTTGAAAGTTTTGAGTTGTTTTTATGAAAGTTGGCTAATTCTTCAGTTTCGTTCAAATAGTCATTTAAAGAAATTAAAATGTAATCAATGTCGACATATGAAGCTAAATTTTGATTAGCGATTTTACCTGCGAAAAAAGGCTTTTTTGATATTGATGGATTAAAAACGACAAACTCTTTTATAGAGTCTGTTTCAATTTTAAAACTTAAAATATCACTGCTTAAGTTACAAATAACCTCTTGCGTATTATATGGGTTGGTTACATCCCATACCTTTGAATTTGAAGTTGTATTTGAAATTTGAAATTCACTAATATTTCCAGACCCAACTGTTGAAGGTTGACTGAAAAATAATTGATTAGAATTCAAACGTAAATCACAATTAGTTTTAACTTCAACGTAATCAAACCAAGCTGTAGCACTAGAGTTAGGGAAGGAGTAAGTAAATGATAAATTAAGGTTGGAAGAAGTTAAATCAAAACTATCTGTATCGTTTAAGATCATCACGTATTGCGCAGTGTAATTGGAGCTTATTTTTGATGCGTTTGCAGAAGTTTTAACCGTTGTTCCATTTGCTTTAATTACAAAGTTATTATTATAATTCGTTGTGGATCGAACGCCTATTCTTGTCTTGATATGAATTTTTTCTTCCGCTACTTTATTCGGGAAAGAAAAGTTGAAACTCTGCGTTAAACCATTAGATAAATCGAAACGTTCTCCAAACCATTGTTTACCCGATTTTATTAAGTTGTATTTATCCAATTCATGAAACTGATGATTTTCGTAAGTTGTAATTGAGTTAGTAGATGGTGAACTTGATTCATTTACCAATTGGATTCTTTTTGCTTCATCGGTATCGATGTTTATATAATAAAAGACAGTATCAGTATATAAATGTTTTTCATGATTGTATTTTTTTTGAGTTTGACTCCATTCCCAAGTATTGGCTGCTTTTGCAAAAAAAAGTAGGTACTCATTAGTATTGAATACACCGTCATTATCACCTTCAAAATGAATTGGTATTTCAGGAATTGATAAAGGAGTTCCAGAAGTTGCGTCTTCGGATAGCATACCTTCAGAATATCCAAATATTCGAATGTTTTTTGGATTTACACTTGAGATTGGAATACCGTTGTTTGAAAAGAAACTCTTACTTAGTTTTTGAATACCAGTTGATGTTACTCCTATTTTGTACCAATCACCGGTTGCTAGAGGAGAGTTTGCAGAGGATCTTAAATTAGGTGTTCTAAGTTGTGAAATTGAATTTGTTTTAATGGTTATTGAGTAATCAAAAGAGATCATTTTTTCTGAAATTCCAATTTCATTTTGTCTAATTACAGGAATTAAAAACTGAATGATTGTCTCTGTCCCACTTTTTTTTATGATTTTTTGAATTTTTTGATCGTATTGTAACCAAGGGTAGCTTGATGTTAGTTTGTCATATTTAGTGTCAATAATTGTAATGCTCGCATCATCAACGTTTTGCTGTGTTATTTTGGAAACAACATAAAATGGAAAGCAATTCTTAGTTGGATAGAATGCTTTTTTAAAATAGGGTTTTTTAATAGGTTCTAAATTACTTAATCTTTCTGTAACATCATTTTCCCAAACAAGCGCAACGTGCTTGTTTTCTTGAGCTTTTATGTTAAAAAACATAAAAGTTAATAATGTAATTTGAATAAATACTTTCATAATCAGTGCTCTAAACGCAACGTTTACAAATCTATTGTTTTAGCTCAGACTTAAATAAGGGTTGTATGCCAACTAACAATTTAAGTTAAGACGATTATTGTTCAAAGAGTTGTTTCTTATACAAATTGTTATAATTTTTATTAAGATCAATTAATTCTTTATGGGTTCCTTGTTCAATTATTTCCCCATTATCAATCATAATAATTTGATCAGCATGCTGAATTGTTGAAATTCTATGACTAACGATTATAGTGGTTTTGTCAACCATTATTGACTTTAAATTTCCTAGGATTTCTTCTTCCGTTTCTGTGTCTACAGCCGAAAGACAATCATCAAAAATTAAAATATTTGGATTTTTTAAAATCGCTCTAGCAACACTAATTCTTTGTTTCTGACCTCCAGAAAGTGTAATACCTCTTTCACCAACTTTAGTTTTATAACCATCTTCGAAATTAATGATGTTTTCATGAACAGCAGCCTGCTTTGCTGCCCATATAACTTTTTCTGTGTTTGATTTTTCTTCATTTCCAAATGTTCCAAAACTGATGTTATTCGAAATTGTATCTGAGAATAAAAAAACTTCTTGTGGAACACAACCAGTTTGATTTCTTAAACTATTTAAATTTATCGATTCAATGTTTTGATTATCAACAAATATTTCACCTGTATTACAATCATACATTCTATTTAATAGCTGGATAATTGTGGATTTACCAGAACCTGTTTTACCAACAATGGCTAAAGTTTTTCCCGGTTTAATGCTAAATGAAATGTTTTTTAATGCTCTAATTCCGCTTTCTGGGTAAGTGAATGAAACATTTTTAAACTCAACATTTCCAACTATATCTATTGGTATGGGGTTGTTACTTTGAATTTTAGGCTCGGTTTTTAAAAATTCATTTATTCTTTTTTGACTTGTAACCGCACGCTGAATTAACGAAGTTACCCAACCTAAGGATGCAACAGGCCATGTTAATAGATTTATATAGATTACAAACTCACCAATATTTCCATAAGTGATGGTTCCTTTTATAACTTCAAGTCCTCCAACATAAATTGTGATTAGTGTACTTAAAACAGGAAGAAATAAAATGATGGGGTGAAAGAGAGATTCTGTTTTTACTAAGTCCATTGCAGTATCCTTATACTGTTTAGATTCTTCATTAAAATTTTGAATGGTATCTTCAGACTTGTTGTAAGCTTTAATCACTCTAATTCCTGCAAATGTTTCCTGGCTTAAACTGAAAATTCGAGACAATTGATTTTGAACGCGTTCACTTTTAACATTAATTAGTCTGGAAACGTAATAAATTGTCACAGACATTACAGGGAGTGGAAGCAAAATGTATAGGCTCAATTCAGGATTGATATTAACCATTGTAGTTATGACGAAAGCAAACAAAACAATTAAATTTATTAAGTACATGATCGAAGGACCAACGTACATTCTAACTTTACTCACATCATCACCAATTCGGTTCATGATATCACCCGTTTTATTCATTTTATAAAAGGAAGTATCTAACTGCTGATACTTATTGTATATGTCGTTTTTTAAATCAAACTCAATAAATCGAGATACCATTATAATGGTGTATCGCATAAAAAAAGTGAATACCCCTTTTATTAACGCTAAGCCAATTAGCGCAGCACCAAATAGTAATAAACTCATGACTAATTCATCATAAATATCTTTTTGGATAAATGAACCCTCCACCATGTTATAGGTGTTTAAGGATTCGATTACTGTGTCAATTGCAGTTCTAAAAATCTTTGCAGGATAAAGGTTAAACCAATTGGCACAAATAATAAAGAATACACCCAGAATTAGTCGGCCCTTATATTTAATTAAGTATTTATTTAACGCCTTTAATTCCTTCACTAGATTTTGTCCTTGTAGTAACGCGAAAATAAACTAATCTGACTTGTTTAAAAAGGAATGTTATTGATAATAATTATAAATTAAAATGATTAAACTTCATTCACTTTAATTCTTCTCAAAACAAGCGGAGCAATAGTAAACGAACCGATAATTATGGAAACGACTCCGATTGCGATTGGAATAAGTGTAAACAAAAGTTTCTTTTCTTCTAAATCATTAATGAAATATTTTGCAAACTTTAATTTATTAAAAAGATTTATATAAGTTGCAATGGCAAATGAAGACCATACAATGGTGTTTATTTTAAATGAATAAAGAAAACAAGCTGTTGAAAATTTATATTTTGAAAGGTGCTTTGGTATTTTTTTTCCAGCAAGAAATAATGCAATAGTAAGCGCGACTAAAAAAACAATAGAAGGAGTTCCATAAATAAAATGCATTGGAATCATACTAAACCCGAATCCAGTATAAAGTTTAGGCGAGAAAAAAGCAATTAAACCAAAAGACACTCCAACTGGGAGTCCAATAGCGTAAGAAAAAAGTACACTTTTTGATTGCACAATCTAAATATACAAAAAACTCGTTTTTTTTAATTGTAAAAACGAGTTTAATTATGGTTACACTGTAACATATTTAATATGCAAGCAATCCTTTATTTAAACGAGTAATTACCAGCGAAGCTGTAATATTTTTTCAAGTCTTCATCGTTGTTTTTTATCCATTTTTTAACTTCTTTAATTTTGTTTTCAAAGGAGTTAATATGATATGTAAAGCTTGTGGTGTGATTCTTTTTTTCTAATTGCGTAAAGAAAGGGATGAGGTACTCACTATTAAATCCTTCCGTTTTCTTTTCAATTCCATCAATCATTTCAATAATTGTCTTAAAATTGCTTGAAAAATCTTGAAGCTCGGTTTTTTTCTGCTTTTTTTCTATCCCTGATAACGCATTTCCTAGTACACCTAATAATGACATACTCATTTCAATACTTTGAAATTCATTAGGCATTGTGTCTAATCTTGAATTATTTATTTCAAGTGTAAACGTGTTGCTATTTCCTGTTTTCTTCGCTGGTAATTTGTTTACCTGTTTTGTTAAAAATGGAAGAATTTTTTGTGCTCGATCTCCTTCAGGCTCTAAAATCATAAATCTTGAAAGCGCTAAAATTGCAGAAATTTTATTTCCAAAAATGTCTTCTATAATTCCTAAATAATAAACAGAACTTGCATGCCTTGGGTTTAATTTAGCAGAAGCTTGAAAAGCTACACGCGCTTCATAATAATCTTTCAAATTATAAGCAGTAATTGCTTTGTTAAAATGAAGCATATAATGTGAAGGGAATTTTGAGATTGCTTGATCGTAAACATCCATCGCTTCTCTTGGCTTTCCTGTTACGTCAAGTGTGTTGGCGTAAAGGGTAAAAACTTGTTTTAATGTTTTAGAATCAGGAAAACGGTGAATTGCTTTTTTACACAGTAAAATAGTTCCGTCATAATCCTTTAGCATATAGCTTGAATATCCCATTTCATAAAGAACTAGTACATTCGTAGAATCAATTTCAAATGCTTTTTTATATTTTTTGATTGCCTTTTTATACTGACCAGCGTCATGAAATGTGATGCCTTCTCTAATAAGGTCTTTAGCAGTACTGGTTTGACCAAATGTTGTAATCGAAATAACTAGGGTTAGTAGTAATGAAATTAGATTTTTAATTTTCATTATTTTAATTTTTTGATCGTTAAATATAGAATTATATACTTTAATTCAAGTTGGTCTTCGTTTTATGTTAAAGTTCATCAAAATGTGAACTTTAACATAAACCTATCTTTTCTACTAGAGGAGAGCGGTACAGAAATCCCATTGTTTAATTTAATTTCACCCGTTTTTCCTTTTTGATAAGAATCCACATAGTTTATGTTAATTATGTGACTTTTGTGAACCCTTAAAAAATTAAATTCAGTAAGCGCCTCCTCAAAGAACTTAAGTGTTTTACAAACCGTTTTCTTTTTCCCATCCGCTAGGTAAAAGTCTGTCAGATTATCATTGGCTTTGCAACGAATAATGTCTTTTAATTTTACAACATCAAATCCCTCCATAGTAGGAAGTACAATTTTTTTAAGCTGTTTGTTTTCAATTGAAAGGTTTTCTAAAAGAATATTAGCTGTTTTAAAACCCGACTGTTGAACAAGGTTATCCACTACTTTATCAACTGCGATAATCAATTCATCAATATCAACAGGCTTTAATAAGTAGGAGCAAGAGCTTAAATTAATAGCTTGGAGTGCATAATTACTAAAAGCCGTCACAAAAATAGTTTCAAAAGGAATCTCAGTGTATTTATCCAACAAGTCAAAAGCATTTCCAAAAGGCATTTCGATATCTAAAAACACCAATTGTGGTTGCGTTTTTTGAATCAAATCATAGCCTTCTTTTATATTTGCAGCTTCACCCAATAATTCAATCTGCGGACAGTATTTTAAGAGGTAATTCCTTAATGTTAATCTGCTTGCTGCTTCGTCTTCTATAATTACCGCCTTAATTTTCATAGTTCTTTCGCATTTGAGGAATTGTTAATTCAACATAAGTTCCGGTTCCATCCTCATTTAAATCCTTAATGATAACCTCAATTTTAAGCTGATGTAAATCGTTGAAAATTTCAATTCGTTGATGAATGTTTTTTAACGCAGTACTCTTATTCTTCTTTTGATTATCCGTTTTCAATTCCGCACTCTTCTTTCTTCCAATACCATTATCCGAAATCGTTACAATTAAATTATTTTTTTTTGCCGAAAGTCTAAGGTTTAGTAATCCACTTGAAGGTTTATAGCGGAGTCCATGCCAAATAGCATTCTCTATATAAGGCTGAATTAACATCGGTGGGATTTCAAATTCTTCCTCATCAACTTCTTCATCAATCTTAACGTTATAGTCAAATTGATCTTTAAATCTAAAATGCTCTAGCTGTAAGTAAATTTTTAAAATCTCTAATTCCTTTTGAAGTGGAATGAAATTATGCTCTGAATTTTCCATAACCAATCGCATCAATCGAGAGAAGTTAGACAAGAACTTATTTGCCGATCGTTGATCGTTTTCCGAAATAAAACTATTAACCGAGTTCAACGCATTAAATATAAAGTGAGGATTCATCTGAGATCGAAGTGATCTTAAAGCTAATTGCTGATTTGCCACTCTGCGTTGTTTTGAAACCTTCAAAATATATTTCGATCCTAAAACACCAATAACAATTAAAACCAATAAAAGTGCAATAGCCCAGCGACTATATGTTAAAACTTCCTCCTTTAAAGAGTCTTCTTCAACAAGGTGATTAATTGCGTTTTGAGAGAGTTCTTTTTCCTTTCTTAACATTTCTAGTTGAAGTAAGTTTTGTAAACCTTGCGTTCCGTTTTTTAAATTGTTTAAAGCCGAACGCCTAGCAACAATTGTATCCTCTAATGCTGTGTAAAAATCTATAAATATCAAAGCTTGATCAAGATTATCCATTGATCGTGAAATTTTTCTGATAATTTCAATTTCACTTTTATCAATTAAATCATAGTTCGGATTTGCTATAAATTGATTGATCGAATTGGAAGCTTGATCCAATTTATTAAGTTCGAAATACGATTCAGCAAGCCTTAAAAATTCTTGTGAGTTAAAGAGTCTTGTATCTTGACTTGAAAAGCTAGAAATGGACTTATTTAGAATGGAAACATCTTCTTTAAATCTACCTTTTTTCTTTAAAGCTTTAGATACTGATTTTTTAACTTCTGCTTGGTTTTCAATTTTTAAATTTTCGTTTTGATTTTCGGTTAGTTGTATTGCTTTTTGATAGTATTTAATTCCTTTTTCTACTTGTTCGGTAGAGATATAGCAAATTGCCAATTTGTTATATATTGTAGTAAGTTTTTGATTACTAGGGCTTCCTTTAAGTAAATCGATTAGTTTATCCGTTGCTTTCTGATAGTTTTTTAATGCAATGTGGTTATCAATGTAAAGTAGCTCTTCATTAAAAGAATTCGCACTTTTTTGATGGCTTTGGTAGACCGATAAGTTTTTATTTGATCTTTCGTGTTCTCCCGTGATAGCAAAAAGTTCGGCGTAAAGAAGGAGTATTTTATTGGTAGGGTTTTTCCTGTTTTTTTGTGCTAGTTTAAGATACTGAATTGCAACTACAGGTTGGTTTAATTCTTTATAAATTTTAGCAGATCCATAGTACGACCAACTTAACGCCTCGGGTAAATTAAAGTTGATACAGGCTTTCGTGATTTCTTCAATGTTTTTTAAGTCTTTTTCGGTAAAAGAGCTTTTTAAAAGAATACTCTTTATTGTTTGTATATGTTGGTCATTCAAGCTTCTTTTATCAACCTGATAGTTCTTTTTTATGTTGGTCATCTTTTGCTCATATTCAGCTTTTGAATATTCTTTTTTTTCACCCGCAAAAACAAATGAAGAGATGATTAGAAAACTAAGTAAAGTTACAGTTGCTTTTTTAAGCATATTTTGAAATTATTGGATTGTAAACATCCTAATAAAGATTGATGTTTCCAAATTTTAAAATCCTTTAAACCCTTACTTTATATTGGTTTGTATTGGTTTTTATTCTAATTACTAAATTGTAAGTAATGTTCCCTAAATGAAAATGACTGTTCCCTAAGTCTACATTTTTTATCATTTATTATTGGTGGAAATTTAGTTCTGTAAACAAACATAAAAAAACCATTATGAAGACTAAAGTGATCCCATTAATTGTATCCGGAATTTTAACCACAGGTTTATTTTCATGCGAATCCGAAACAATAAATAGAAGAGTAGAATCTCCTGTGATAAACCAAGGTTCAGCCGTTACAAATGCAACCTTGGTGCAACCTAAAAAAGGTAAGAAAATTAAAGTGGCTATACTATTGGATACTAGTGGTAGTATGGGTGGTTTAATTGAGCAAACGAAAAATCAATTATGGAAGATTGTTATGGAGTTAGCTAAATCGAAGGATGTAGATGGTTTAGATCCTGATATTGAACTAGCCTTGTACCATTACGGGAATTCTAGTTTAAGTATAACGAAAGGATATGTTCAAATGATACAAGCTTTTACTGGAGAATTAGACGAAATATCAGAAAAGCTTTTTGCCTTAACAACAAGTGGAGGAGATGAGTATTGCGGAGCGGTAATTAATACATCATTAAGTGAGTTAGAGTGGAGTAATAATCCCGATGATTTACAAGTGATTTATATAGCAGGGAACGAGGAGTTTAATCAAGGTGGAATTGGTTACGAATCAGCTTGTGCAGTAGCAAAGAATAAGAATGTGATTGTAAATACCATTTTTTGCGGAAAAAGATCAGAAGGAATTAATACATTTTGGAAACATGCGGCTGATTTAACAGGTGGGAATTTTGCCAGTATAAATAGTGATGCTAAAACAGTGCATTATGAATCACCTTACGATGCGCAAATTTCAAATTTAAATGTGGAATTAAATAGTACCTATGTTTCATTTAATAAAATCGGAATTGAGAAAAAAGCCAAGCAAATTAAAGAAGACCAAAACGCATCGGCTTACGGGAGTGGAAATGCGACTAAACGATATTTATCGAAAAGTAGTAAGGTTTACAAAAATTCAAGTTGGGATTTGGTTGACGCTTCTAAAAAGAAAGGCTTTAAGGTAGAGGAAATTAATAAAGCTCATCTACCCGATTCGCTCTCCTTGCTTACATCAACTGAGTTACAAGTTCGAATTCATCAACTAGCTGGTAAACGAACCGCTATTAAAAAGGAAATGAGCTCCTTAAATAAACAGCGGGAAGCTTTTGTAAGATCTGAGAAAGCAAAAGTCACAAAATCAGATACCAACATGCTTGATGATGTAATGATTAAAGGATTACGAGAACAGGCAGGTAAAAAGTCGTTCACATTCCAGTCAGAAATCAACTAAACCAAGCCTAATGAAAAAATTATTTCACCTCATGGGTGTTGTACTACTATTTAGTGCGACCCTGCCAAGCAGTACAAGTTATTCAACAAAATTAGTCACTGCAAAAAACAACCTACGTGCTGCTCAAAGTGATTCGGTAATGTCTTCAGTTTTGTTTAACTCAATGATCGATTCAATTTTTCCAGCTTGGATGGGAACCAACTGGGATTTTAATGGAACTTCTAATGTTCCAAAGCAAGGAGAAATTGCTTGTGGTTATTTTGTAAGTACCACTTTGAAGCACGTAGGTTTTAATTTAAACCGCTATAAATTAGCTCAGCAAGCAGCATCGGTTGTGATTGATGTATTGTGTGGCAATAATAAAGCTTACTCTAGTGATAAATTTGCTTTAATAAATAAATTGAAAGCTAAAAAGGGAAACCGATTATATGTAGTTGGTTTAGATTATCATGTTGGGTTTCTTGCGGTTGAAAATAACGAAGTTTACTTTATTCATTCCGATTATTTCAAAGATAAAGTTGTGAAAGAATTTGCTTTGAAATCACAAGGCTTCTCAGCTACGAATGTCTATGCTTACGGTGAAATCACCAACAATTCAAGCCTATTAAAGAAATGGAAATCAAAAACAAAAATTTACTGATGAATCTACTAGCGGCAACAATCGTTGGAGCAGTATTGGTAAATATTGTTTCGGGTGAATACACTAAGAAGAATGTATCGTTTCAGCAAAAATCAAAGGAAGCTTTTGAGTTTTGCAAAACGAATAAGATGGATACGAGTTTTTGTATCATGGCAGATATGAGTGTACATTCTGGAAAAAAAAGAATGGTGGTTTGGGATTTTAAAGGAGATTCCATTCAACGTTTAATGTTGGTTTCCCACGGAAGCGCAGGTATGAAAGGTTTAGCCTGGAGTACAGTCGATAAGCCAGTTTTTAGTAATATTCCTAATAGTCATTCCTCTTCTTTAGGGAAGTACCGTATTGGTAACCGAGGCTGGAGTAATTGGGGAATTCATGTTAATTACAAAATACACGGATTAGAGGTCACTAATAATAAAGCATTTAATAGAGTAGTGGTATTGCATAGCTGGAGCATTGTCAGCGATGATGAAGTTTACCCCGAAGCTTCCCCATACAGCTGGGGCTGTCCCGCAGTAAGTGACAATGAAATGAAGTATTTGGACTCGCTACTAAAAACTAAAAAGGATGTTATGTTGTGGATTTATATTTAGATATTAGTTTTGTGTCTGCTCGAAAAACAACTCTTTCAAATAGTTTTTCCTTTATTTGTGATTTCTCCCTGGCTCTGAGTATTTACTAATTGTAGGTTTTAAAATCATGGCACACCACAATTTGTTTTTAAATTAAAAAAGATGCATTAATTGTTACTATTTCTTCTAGTGCAGCTATTGAATGACAATGGTTGATTTCTTTGCGTTTTTTTTGAGAATGAATAGTGAATTTTTTCTGATTTATAATAATCAAGAAATATTTTAACCTTATGTGTAATCGAATAGAAGTTTTTATAATAGGTTATTCATTGATTGAACCGGAACCATCAGTTTTTGTAGAGAGTTATAGAAGAAACAATTTTTCAAAAAAAAACGGCGAGAAAAACTCGCCGTTAAACATTAGCTATAAGTCAACAAATTTATTCTTTTTTAGAATCAATAATCATTGGTGTAGTACCATCAGTGATTATTATTTTTGTGTTTGGAGACTTTGATAATTCTTTAAATACCTCTAAACTTTTCCATTCAATATTCTCTTTTGTAATACCTTCTTTTAAAATCTGCTGAGCATTTTTGATTCCCTCAGCTTCAATTCTTTTTCTTTCAGCTTCAGATTTTTCTCGATCAAGGATAAACTGCATTTGCTGTGCTTGTTGCTCAGCTTTTAATTTTTCTTCAATAGCTCTATAAAGTCTGTCCGGAAGTGAAATACTTTTAAGCATTATGCTTTCAATAATTACTCCTCTATCTTTAAGCCTATCAACGAGTAGCTTTTTAATTTCTTGCTCTATCTCTCCCCGTTTTCCGGAGTGCATATCTTTTGCGTAATATTTTGCACAAACGTCTGCGGCAGAGGATCTAAAAGAACTTAGTATAAGAATTCTTTCATAATCTAAACCAACTTCTTTTAAAATGGTTGTTACTTTATCAGATTGAACATGATAAAGAATTGATATTTCGGCACTTACATTTAAACCTTCTTTTGATGGAAGGTTTAATTTTACCTCTCGATTTATGGTACTTGTTTTAACTTTTACTACCTGAGTGATTAATGGATTTATAGTCATAAAACCCTCTGTCTTCGTATTACTTTTAAGTTTACCCAAAGTGTTACGTACAGCGACTTCACCAGGATTAATTATAACACAAGAAGATAAAAGAGTTGCTGTTGCAGCAATTAAAGCCAAATTTTTCATGTTTATTTTTTTTTAAATTAACAAAAAAAATAAAGCATTGTAGTAATATTTGTCAAGAATTTTACTTGTAACATAAAAATATCCATCGGCGAGTTTATGGTTTTCAGTATTTTTCTTCTACTATTTGACAAGAGATGGTTAAAAAACAAGTAAAAGTGATGCTTTTTAATAAAAAAGTTTTAGTAAAAGTAGGAAAAGATCATTTGTTAATTTTGGTGATTTTTTTCGGAAATTACTTAATTAACATAGATTTGATTTTATCAGCGATAGTAAAATTCTAAGCGTTAATTTTTTAGGATTAAATGGGAAATGTATTTCGGTAATTACTATTTCTATGGGCTTATTTTTATGAGATGTACTTTTACATATCAACTAGATTGGGTAATTAGTGCTTTATTAAGCAAAGGGCAAATGAATTTTACTTTAGGAGTTTTCGACTGTTTTAAGTGCTTGTGTCAAAAAATTAATGGTTTTTCACATAATCCGATCAAGGAATTAATTACAAAAATCGTGTCGAAGTATATTTGATTTTTTTTAAAAGTTTATTTTTCTCATCTTGAATAGCATCTTAGATGGTAAAGGTTTAAAACATAAAAAAGGGATTCTATGGAATCCCTTTTTTGATTAAATAAATATAATGTGTTTATTTTTTGTATTTCTTAATAAGTACAGTAGCAACGTGACCTCCGAATCCGAAAGTGTTACTTAACGCATAATTAATTTTCTTTTTTTGTGCCTTTCCAACTGTGATTTCAAACCCTTTAGCAAATTCGTCTATTTCTTCTACGTTGATTGTGGGGGGGATGATATCTTCTTGAAGAGCTTTGATGGTTGCGATAGCTTCAACTGCTCCTGCAGCTCCTAAAAGATGTCCTGTCATGGATTTTGTTCCGCTTAAACTCAGTGAATCTCTTTTTCCGAATACTTTTTCGATTCCGATTAATTCTGATGGATCTCCAATTGGTGTTGAGGTTGCGTGCATGTTAATATAATCTACCTCATCAGGTGTTATTCCGGCTTCATCTAAAGCTTCTTTTATTCCTTATTGTGCTCCTAAACCTTCGGGGTGAGTACTTGTAAGATGGTATGCATCTCCTTTTTGACCACCACCAACAACTTCAGCGTAAATTTTAGCACCACGTTTGATAGCGTGTTCGTATTCTTCTAGTATAATTGCTCCAGCTCCTTCACCCATTACAAAGCCATCACGGTTTACATCGAATGGGCGAGATGCTGTTTTAGGATCTTCGTTCCTTGTAGATAATGCTTTTAAAGAGCTAAACCCTCCAATTCCCGATTCTGTAATTGCGGCATCAGAACCTCCTGAAACTATCATATCTGCCTTTCCCCATTTGATGTGGTTAAAAGCTTCGATCATTGCAGTTGTAGAGGTTGCGCAAGCCGAAACTGTTGCGAAGTTCACGCCATGTAATCCGTGCTTAATGGAAATAACTCCAGCAGCAATGTCAACGATTGTTTTCGGAATTAAAAAAGGACTGAATCTTGGTGTTCCATCTCCTTTAGCGAAAGCTGCGACTTCATCCTGAAAGGTTTCCATACCACCGTTCCCTGACCCCCAAATAACACCAATTCTGTACGTATCTAATTCTTCAAATTTAGCGCCTGAATCTGCAATTGCTTCATCGGCTGCTACTAATGCAAACTGTGTGAATTTATCATATTTACGCGCTTCTTTTCTGTCGAAAAAATCAGCGGTATTAAAACCTTTGACTTCACAGGCAAATTTTGTTTTAAATTTTGTAGTGTCAAAATGTGTAATTTCAGCAGCTCCAGAAACACCTTCTTTTATATTATTCCAGTAATCTTTTACATTATTTCCAATGGGTGTGATGGCACCCATTCCAGTTACTACAACTCTTTTCATAGTAGGGAGTTTTTAGTTTTATTTTGAACAATAAGTTATTAAATATGAATGAGTTATTTTTTTAAAGGCAGGTTAAAAGTTGTATTTTCAAAAAAAAATCCCCATTAAAATAGAGGTAATCTTATTGTTAATGTTTTTTGAATATTTTATCCCATGTTATGATAAACGTTTTGAACGTCATCATCTTCATCGAATTTTCCCAATAGTTTTTCAACTTCTTCAATTTGCTCGTCTGTTAACGCTTTTGTCTCGTGTGGAATTCTTTCAAATCCGGAAGAAAGGATTTCAATTCCTAATTTTTCCAATTGACCTTGGATTCCTCCGAAGTTTTGAAATTCACCGTAAATAACAATTTTATCTTCGTCAACAAATAATTCTTCTGCACCAAAGTCAATCAATTCAAGTTCTAGCTCTTCAACATCACGTCCCTCACTTGAAATATTGAAGTTACATTGATGTGTAAATAAAAACTCTAAGGATCCTTGAGTTCCTAAACTACCTCCATTTCTGGTAAAATAGCTACGAACGTTAGCAACGGATCTTTGGTTATTATTTGTAGCAGTTTCAACAAAAATAGCAATTCCATGAGGACCATAGCCTTCAAAGTTTACCGGTTTGTAGTCTGCTGTGTCTTTGTCTGAGGCTTTCTTGATTGCACGCTCAACATTATCTTTAGGCATGTTGGCAGCTTTGGCATTCTGAATTACCGCTCTTAGTCTGGAGTTTGATTCAGGATCTGCACCACCTTCCTTAACGGCCATAACGATATCCTTACCAATACGGGTGAATGTTTTAGCCATTGCTCCCCATCTTTTGAACTTACGCGCTTTTCTAAATTCAAATGCTCTTCCCATAATTTTAAAATTAAATAAGTGGCGTAAAAGTATTAAACAGTTTAGTCTCAAACAAAAAAAGACAGTCAATTTGACTGTCTTTTTTTAATAAAAATCTTTTTGATTGTTTATTCGCAAGCTTCTTTCACGACAGATGAGATGTAAAGGCTTACATCTGCCCATGTTTTGGAAACGCCATCAGCTCCTTTGTGCAAAACCTCGCAAGCAGTGTTTAGAGCTGCTAAAGCTTTACTTCCGTTAAAATCTAATATATTAATATTTCCATTTAGCGATATCGTATCTCCACTAACTGTATAGTTGAGTGCAACTGTTTGTTTAATTGCGTTTAATGTGATTTCAACATTTACTTTATTTGAATCGGTGTTAAAACCAACTACTTTTCCTTTAATATTAGAAGTTTCTTCCATGTTACCAAAGTACTCATCAATTATTCTTCCGTTTCTTCCTAAATCATTTGTCTCGAGATAATTTACAGGGACAGAGAACGTAGCGTTTGCAAAAACCTCTTCAGGACTATCTGCTACTATTGTTGAATCTATGGTGAAATCTTTAAAATATCCTTTTACTTCTTTTTTTTCTGTGGTTTTAAATCCTCCAAAACCTATAGAGGTCGATTCTTTATCATATCCTTTTTTACAGATTTTCTCTAAAACAGGAGTAGATATTACTGAAGAATCTTTAGTTGGAACTTTTGAAGTATTGTTGTTTGTTGATTCACCTCCACATGAGGCTAAAAATACTATTGAGGCTAGGGCGAAAACTATTTTTTTCATGTTGATTATTATTAGTGGTCATTGCAAATTTAAACTATAAACAGTTATTTACAAAGGATATTAGGATCGAAGAAAGAATCTTATTTATTCAGGAATAAATTCATAAGCTCCGATATCAGGTTTGCTATCTGATATTCTTGAGTTATTATTTAAATCAAATTCAAGATCGGTTAAATTCGAATTTACTGACGTAGCGTCCCCTTTATTGGCTGCACTAGAGTTTATACCGATGTTAAAATTATTTGTATTCGTATTGATGAAATGGGGAGTTTTGTTAATTAAACAGTTTTTAAATTCACTAGTTTCGATATTGATATCCGCGGAGCTGGCTTTGATTAAACAATTTTTAAATTGATAATTAAACAATGCATCATCTATTTTACTCAATACAATTTCGGTAAGTTGAGAGCCATAAATAATACAATTGGTGAAATTAGCCTCATCCAAATCACGAGGGTTTATATTTAAATTATTGTCTTTAAACCAATTATTTAGCACTAAAGCTGTTAGATCAGTCGAGTTAGGAGTGTAGTTTGCAAATGTACAGTTGGTGAAATTATATTTTCCACCTAAAGCAAAGGATCCGCAATATTCCCCGCAATTGGCGATCAAACAATTTGTACCTTCAATATAGGTTCCTCTCCCTGAAATACCTGTACTGCTACAATTTTTTATGATAGAGTTTTTAATTGTAAGGGTAGGTTTAGAACTGTAAGATGAATTAACGGTGTCTATTTGAACCCCTATTCTCGAATTTTTAATAACAGCCCAATTGATTTCATTTTCAACACTAAGCGGAAAAAGATAAAGTCCTTGCCATTGTCCAGCTGCATTGGCATATTCGGGTTCTAATCGATCTCCTTCAAGTATAACGGGCTCGTCTTGAGTTCCTTCAATTTTTAAGGATGCTTTTCGCAAAGCAACAATTGCCCCGTTGGAATGGAAAAATACTTTTGCTCCTTTTTTTATTGTTAATGTACAACCTGTATCAATTACTGCAATTCCATAAACTACATGTGGAATATCGTTATTCCAAACTTCATTACAACCCAATAAAAAAGAAGAACTTCCAGCTTCGGCTTTATGAAAGATTGCGTTTTGACCAAAAGCGATTAGATTAACGTCTTGCCTGTTTCCGTTGGTTATGAATTCCAAAGAATCTTTTACTACATATGGAAGGTTCGTGCTTGATGGGTCGACAGTTACATCAGCATAAACCCACATCGAATCCTTGCTTTTGATTTCTAAATTTTTAAAATTAATTCCTGGGACACCGTTTACATTTAATCTGAAAATAGAATTTTCACCACCTGCTAATTTTAGAGAACTAATTTTGATAGATTCGTTGTTTCTATTGTAGATTTTAAATTTTCGGGTACTCGATCCAATTGTTGAGAAGACAGTGTCAAATAATAAAGTATCGGTACTGAAACTTATAGTTTCCGAAGAATCAGTTGTAAAACTATCTTTCTTACAAGCCGTAAGTATTAGTATACAAATGAAGGAAAGGGTATATAAATATTTTAACACAGTATAAAGTTACGTCAAAAACGAGCTTTTTAGATGTTTATTACATGGTATATTTGATAGGGATAAAAAAAAAGTAATTTAAGTTGGATTTAATCATATAGTCTTCATATCTTTGTCGCCCAATAAAAAACATCGAGATGCAAAAAGAAATCCATCCAGAAAATTATAGATTAGTTGTATTCAAGGATATGTCTAACGAAAGTCAATTCATTACAAAGTCATGTGCTGAAACAAAAGAGACAGTTGAAGTAGACGGTGTTGAGTATCCACTTTTTAAGTTGGATATTTCGAATACTTCCCATCCTTTTTATACTGGTAAATCTAGTATCGTTGATACCGCTGGTAGAATCGATAAGTTTAAAAACAGATTCGCAAAACACCTTAAGAAGTAATTCTAAGTGTTTAAATATAATTCAGCCATTCCGATTTTTCGGAATGGCTTTTTTGGTTTATTTTCCATTCAAGTGTTATAAGTATGAAAATTGTTTTAGTTGATTCAAATTGGAAAACATTCTTGCCTGTATCATTTACTCGTCCCGTTTCTCATTTACGTTGTGGAATTTTGAAGTTATATGAAAAGTGGGAGAAACATCTTCAGCTAGTTTCTGTGTCTGTTTCGGAAGAATACTTAAATACAAAGTTTTTTAAAGAATTTGATGGAGGAGCATTAATTATTAACAGTAAATTTTTACCCAATAAAGAATTAGTTGAAGCGATTTCTGAATTAAAACCATCAGAGATGTTAACATTTAATGGAAAGTGGATTGCTATTAAATCGGATGTCGGATTTAACAAAAAGAGCTGGGAGGGAGTTACTCCTAAAATTTTTAAAGGAGAGGTTAAAACTATTGAGAATTGGTGGGATTTATATAAAGTAAATGGTGTAGAGATTGAAAATGATTTTGATTTAATAACTAAAGGAAGAATAAGTCAACCCTTATCCTCCACAAATACTCTCATAGGATCTGTTGATCGAATATTCATTGAAAAGGGAGCTTATGTTGAAGCCTGTACATTAAACACTCAGATTGGAAGCATTTATATCGGGAATTCTGTAGAAGTTATGGAAGGGTGTTCTATCCGCGGTGGATTTTCAGTTTTAGATGATTCAAAAATTAAATTAGGAAGTAAAATATACGGTCCAACATCAATTGGTCCAAAGTGCAGAGTAGGTGGAGAAGTAAAGAATTCAATTTTTCAAGGTTACTCTAATAAATCGCACGATGGTTATTTAGGGAATTCAATCATTGGAGAGTGGGTGAATTTAGGTGCTGACACGAACTGTTCAAATTTGAAAAACACGTTTTCGGAAGCCAAAGTTTGGGATTATGAAAAGAAGAGTTTTGAGTTGTCAGGAGAACAGTTTATTGGATGTTGTATTGGTGATTTCTCCAAAACTGGCATTAATACAATGTTAAATACAGCAAGTGTAATTGGCGTTAATTCTAATGTTTTTGGGGTAGGGTTTCCAGCGAAGAAAATTCCTTCTTTTTCATGGAGTGCAACTGAAGCCTATAATTTAAATAAGGCATGGGCGGTGAATCAAAACATTGCTAAAATGGCTAACGAGCAGCTTACGAATTTCGATTTTGAAATACTTAAAAGTATTCAAGAAATTGATTTGTAGTCTTTTTAGACCTTGAGTAATTTAGTTCTCATATTTAAATATTAGTTAAATGTCAATCTGACAAAATTTGGTAATGGCATAGGCATTGAAACAACTAAAGAAGGATTACAAATCGGTTGATTTCTGCTCGTGTTTTTGGTTTAAATGACAAAAAAGGATTTCGGGCAGTCATATTGACGTAAAATATAAATTATGCAAAGTGTATTTGATTTTCAAAATTTGATTTTGAGAGATATTATAGAAGATGACGCAGAACTTATCCCATTAATTACTTCGGAAGAAGATGAAGATTTAGTTGACGCATCGATTCCAGAAGAATTACCCATTTTGACATTAAGAAATACAGTTTTATTTCCTGGAGTTGTTATTCCTATCACAGTAGGTCGAGACAAGTCTATTAAGTTAGTGCAGGATGCTTACAAAGGCACAAAGAATATAGCGGTTGTGTCTCAAAAAAATATAGAGCAAGAAGATCCTGGTCCAACTGATATTAATTTAATTGGAACGGTTGGTCATATTTTGAAAATATTAAGAATGCCTGATGGAAATACTACGGTAATTATCCAAGGAAAAAAACGTTGTCAAATAACAAACGTTCTAACAGATGATCCTTACTTTGTTGGGAAAATCGAAAAGCTTTCGGATAAAAAACCAAAGCCAAAAAATAAAGAGTTTAAAGCTTTAGTTTCTTCACTTAAAGATTTATCCTTAAAAATTATAAAAGATTCTCCGAATATTCCTTCGGATGCTTCTTTTGCGATTAAAAATATCGAAAGTGAATCTTTTTTAATCAATTTCATTGCGAGTAACATGACCTTAACCATGGGGCAAAAACAAAAATTGGTTGAGGAGAATGATTTGAAAATTCGAGCAACAAAAGTGCTAGAGTTGTTATCGAAGGAGATGCAAATGTTGGAAATTAAAAATCAAATTCAATCCAAAGTAAAGGTTGATCTTGACCAACAACAAAAAGAGTATTTTTTAAATCAGCAATTAAAAACAATTCAAGAGGAATTGGGTGGAAGTGCAACTGATCAAGAAATAAATGAATTAAAAAAGAAGGCCGGAAATAAGAAGTGGGAGGAAAAAGTTGAGAAGCATTTCTTTAAGGAATTGGAGAAATTACAACGTATTAATCCTCAAGCTGCTGAGTATTCAGTTTATTTAAATTATTTAGAGTTATTAGTTGATTTACCTTGGAATGAATATACGGAGGATATATTTGATTTAAAGCGTGCTCAAAAAATTCTGAATAGAGATCATTACGGTTTAGATGAAGTAAAAGATCGAATTTTAGAGCATTTAGCTGTATTGAAATTAAAGAAAGACATGAAGGCCCCAATTCTTTGTTTATATGGTCCTCCTGGTGTTGGTAAAACTTCTT
This sequence comes from Flavobacteriales bacterium, assembly GCA_029251005.1. Classification (GTDB taxonomy): domain Bacteria; phylum Bacteroidota; class Bacteroidia; order Flavobacteriales_C. The sequence goes on from JAQXEE010000111.1 coordinate 24,183, forward strand.
TAGGGAAAAGTATAGCAGAAGCAATTGGTCGTAAGTATATAAGAATGTCTTTAGGTGGTCTTCGTGATGAAGCTGAAATTAGAGGACATAGAAAAACATATATAGGAGCGATGCCTGGTCGGATAATTCAAAATATTAAAAAAGTAAATAGTGCAAACCCAGTATTTATTTTGGATGAACTTGATAAAATAGCAAGAGATGCCCAAGGTGATCCCTCTTCTGCGCTTTTGGAAACTTTAGACCCAGAACAAAACGATGCTTTTTATGATAATTTCGTAGAGCAAGATTTTGATTTAAGTAAGGTGATGTTTATCGCTACTTGTAACTCTTTAAATACAATACAACCCGCTCTAAGAGATCGTTTAGAGATTATTGAGGTTACTGGTTATACCATTGAAGAAAAAGTTGAAATAGCTAAAAGGCATTTAGTTCCAAAGCAACTTGAAGCACATGGTTTAACTAAGAGTCATATGAAGTTTGGGAAAAAGATTCTGACTAAATTGGTTGAAGGGTATACGCGTGAAAGTGGAGTTCGTTCATTGGAGAAGAAAATAGCTAAAGTTGTTCGCTCATACGCTAAAGCTATCGCTATGGAAGAGCCTAAGGATTCTAAAATTTCAGAATCTAACTTAATAACAATTTTAGGTCCTTCAAGAGATCGTGATAAATATCAAGGTAATGAGTTCGCAGGTGTTGTAACAGGTTTAGCTTGGACTGCTGTTGGAGGTGATATTTTATTTATTGAGGTTTCATTGAGTAAAGGAAAAGGAAAATTTACAGTTACTGGAAATTTAGGAAATGTCATGAAAGAGTCAACTACGTTGGCGATGGAATATCTAAGATCTCATGCAGCAGACTATGATATTAATCCAGACGTGTTTGATAAATGGAATGTACACGTTCATGTTCCTGAAGGAGCAACCCCTAAAGATGGTCCATCTGCTGGTATTACCATGTTAACTGCTTTGGCGAGTGCATTTACGCAAAGAAAAGTTAAAGCTCGTACAGCAATGACTGGTGAGATCACATTAAGAGGAAAGGTTTTACCGGTTGGTGGAATTAAAGAGAAGATATTGGCTGCAAAAAGAGCCGAGATTAAAGACATTATTGTTAGTGTTGAAAATAAGCATGATGTAGAGAAAATTGGTCCTGATTATTTAAAAGGACTCAGGTTTCATTATGTTAAAAATGCAGATGAAGTTTTAAAAATAGCTTTACAAAAACAAAAGGTTGATAACGCATTAGAGATTAAATAATGGATTTAAAAGGAAGTAAAATAATTCTTACTGGAGGAAGCTCTGGTTTAGGGAAACAAACTGCTAAGGATTTAATTTTAAAAGGAGCTGAGCTTATTATAACTGGAAGGGATAAAGATAAGTTAACGAAAGTTGCTTTGGAATTAGGTTGTGTAGCGTTTCATGCTGATGTAAGCATTGAAGAAGAGGCTAAAGCTACAGTTGATTTTGCAAGAGAACGTTGGGGTAGATTGGATGTTTTGATCAATAACGCAGGTTATGCTGAGTGGGGTTTAATTGCTGAGCTAGATATTAACAAAATGAAGGAGGTTTATAATACGAATGTATTTGGAGCTACTGCAATGGCAAAATATGCGGCTAAATTATTTAAATCTCAAAAGTCTGGAAATATTATCAATATTGCTTCAACTGCGGCTTCTAAAGGTTTTCCTCAAGGAAGTATTTATGCCTCAAGTAAATTCGCATTAACTGGATTAACACAATGTTGGCAAGCAGAGCTTCGTCCGTTCAACGTTAGAGTTATTCAAATTAACCCTTCAGAAGTTCCAACTGCATTTGGACAGACTAATAGAGAGGAAAGAACATTAGAATCAAATAAATTATCACCAAAAGAGATTTCTGATACGATTGTTTCAACGTTGGAAATGGACAATAGAGGAATGATTACAGAAGTAACTGTTATTGCTACTAATCCTTTTTAAAAGAAAATCGAATTCTGATTATGTGAAATATTGTCGTTTTTCTTAAGCTTACTTAAACCAATCTTCTAAAGGATTGGTTTTTTTTGGTACAAGTTTTTGATGGAATATATTTTTTCATGACTTAATTTTGTTTTTAATTACAATTTAATGTTATGGTCACCAAGTTTTTTATTTTTGAATCATGAGATTAGAAATCTATCAAATTGATGCTTTTACATCTGAGCTGTTTAAAGGGAACCCTGCTATGGTTGTTCCTTTAAAAGAATGGTTGCCGGATAATTTAATGCAAAATATTGCAGCTGAGAATAATTTATCAGAGACCGCCTTTTATATTCCAGAGGGTGACGGTTTTTATATTCGTTGGTTTACACCAACTGTTGAGGTTGAACTTTGTGGGCATGCTACACTTGCTACTGCGTTTGTTATTAAGCATAGAGATGAAGTAGAGGGTGGGTTGATTCGATTTAAGTGTAAAAAGGGTGCTTTGTTAGTAGAGGCTAACGGTGCTGAGTTTACGTTGGATTTTCCAATAACTTTATCAGTAGAAATAGATGTTCCTGAATGGGCTAGTTTTATTGGTGAAGGAATAAAGTCCGCGCATAAATGTGCCGAAGATTATCTTTTCGTTTTTAATAATGAGCAAGAGATTCTAGATTTAAAACCAAATTTTTCAGAGTTGAAAAAAATCAAATCTAGGGGTTTAATAGTTACAGCTCAAGGTGAAAAGTTTGATTTTGTTTCTAGGTTTTTCGCTCCGGCTGCGGGAATTGATGAAGACCCTGTTACTGGAAGTGCGCATACTAAATTAACACCATATTGGTCGACTATTTTAGGGAAGTCTATTTTGACAGCAAAACAAGTTTCTCAACGTGGAGGGGCGTTGTCTTGCGAATTAATTGGTGATCGGGTTAAGATTTTAGGTCGAGGTGTGTTATTCCTAAAAGGTGAAATTTATATATAAAGCAAAAAAAAGCGCGTTTTGAACGCGCTTTTTTTAATCTAAAATACACTCCATATTTCTTTAAAGTTTTAATGTGTGAAAAGGTGAAAAAGGCTTTTGTTTAGTTGAACTATTTTGGAAAGATTATTGTTAGTAATTATGTGTTTAACGGTCGTTGTAATTAATTTTCATTTTTTAATTTTACGCAGTGTTTAGAATTTGCGTGGTTTTAGTGTTTGTTTTATCTTTTCAATTGGGTATTTCTCAGGATGAATATGGAATAGCACATTCCAATTATGCTCCAACAAAAACTTTCCTTCATAATCCAACCAATACGCTAGATAACAAAACCTACTTCGATTTTAATTTAATAGGAGCTGGGGTGTTTGTTTATAATGACTACTTATTTCAAAAAGGAACTCAATTTAGTTTCATGAAAAATATTGTTTTAGGGGAGCAATGGCCCGATTTTCAGTTTAATACAAATGGAAAATTAAAGCAGGGGTTTCAAGATGCTGATATTCAGCTAATTTCGGGCGCTTTTCAATATAAAGAACATGGTTTCGCTTTTGGAGTCAGAACACGAACTTATTTTGATTTTCGACGAGTTTCAACTTCTGTTGGTAAATTAATAAAAGATGGTACAGGTCGATTTGAAGATTACTATGGTGAAACTTTGAATATTAAGAAGATGTTTATGAATCAAACTGCTTTTACAGATATAAGTGTTTCGTACTCTAATATGTTTTATCATTTTGCTCATAAATCTATGGCTTTAGGAATTACGGCAAAATACTTAATGGGGATAACGGGGGCAGGTGTTAAGGTAGATGAATTAGAATTTAATGTTTCAGACCCCTCAACAACAGACTTCTTTAAATTTGATGGTTCCGTTGCTTATGGAGTTGGTGATTCAGGAAAACTTTCAGCGGGAAGTGGGTTTGCAGTTGATTTAGGGTATGTTTACAAAAAAACGCTGCACAATGTAACCCATTACGAACCATTCTCGAAGTCTTCCGCTTGCGAAAACTATGATTATAAGTTGAAAATTGCTGCTGCGATTATTGATTTGGGGTTTATTAACTTTAACAAGCGCGCAGCACGAACTGATATTGAGACTGATCCAACCCAAGTAGCCTTGGATGCAAATTCATTAACGTTTGAACAATTCGGAAATTTTGCGACTGATAATTTAACAAATACAACCAAAACAGATGAATTCAGAATGTTAACACCGGCGGCGTTAAACATTCAAGTAGACTATAATTTAGAAAACAACTTCTTTATAAGCGGACAATACATGCACGGCTTCTTCAGAAGAAATGCATTTGGTGTTAAAAGACCGCACGTTTTAGCAATGTCTGGAAGGTATCAAAGAAAGTGGCTTGAAGGATCCTTAGTTGCATCGGCCTATAATTATCAAGATTTTAGAATGGGCTTAGCCATTAGACTTGGTTACTTAACATTTGGTACAGACAAGCTCTTAAGTATGTTTGGTGTAGCTGATTTTTATGGAACTGATGCATATTTCAATATTCGGTACTTTATGACTAGAAAACCAGGTTGTAAACGACGTCATAAAAAAGGGCGTAACAATGCCACTGATTGCGTTAAGAATTAACTCAGTCTTCGTTAACGATAATTTGTGAATACATTTTTGATTTGGAACTGATTTTGTATTAAGTCAATTGATATTTTTAATAATCAAGTAGCACACATTATTATGCAAAAAATATATTCTCTTTTAATTTTAGCATTTATTGCAATTGGATTAGGTTCGTTTGTTGATAATGAACCAATTGAGCCAGTAAAAAAGGTTAAAGTTCCTGATTTTATTAAAATTGATGATCCGTGGGTTGATTCAATTTTAAGTTTATTAACGTTAGAACAAAAGATTGCTCAGTTAATCATGTATCCTGTTTACACAAAAAATGGAGAAGCAGAATTAATGAAAATTGAAAAATTGGTTGATGATTTCGGTATAGGTGGATTAATCTACATGCAGGGTGGACCGGTTAGCCAGGTGAATACTCACAATAGATTAATGGCGAGGTCTAAAGTTCCATTATTAACTTCTATTGATGGGGAATGGGGTGTGAGAATGCGATTAGATTCGGTAATTAGATTTCCGCGTCAAATGTTATTAGGAGCAATTCAAGACGAATCCTTGGTTTACGATATGGGAGTTGAAATTGCTAAGCAATGTTCTTTAACGGGAGTCCATGTTAACTTTGCACCGGTAGTTGATATTAATGTAAATCCAAACAATCCAGTAATTAATTCAAGATCATTTGGTGAGGTAAAAGAGAATGTAACCCGTTTATCTCAGGCGTATATGAAAGGAATGCAGGATAATCGAGTGCTAGCTTGTGCTAAGCATTTCCCTGGTCATGGAGATACAGATGTTGATTCTCATTTAGGATTACCTGTAATTAAGCATTCAGCAGAGCGAATTCAGGATATTGAATTGTATCCTTTTAAAGCATTGATTGATAGCGGTATGGGTAGTGTAATGGTTGCTCATTTATATATTCCTTCTTTGGATAACACTAAAAATAGAGCGTCAACATTATCTCCTAAAATTGTACAAGGCTTATTAAAAGATTCATTAAAGTTTCAAGGGTTGGCTTTTACTGATGCATTAAACATGCATGGTGTAAGTAAGTATTATGAAACTGGAGAGGTTGATTTACTAGCGTTATTGGCAGGGAACGATATTTTGTTGTTTTCTCAAGATGTAGGAAAGGCAATTGATTACATTGTTAAAGCAGTAAGCAAAGGAACGATTACAGAGGCTGAAATAACCTCGAGAGTTAAAAAGGTAATTCAGTTAAAGAAATGGATTGGTTTGGATGAATTTATGCCATTATGTACAGATAGTTTAATTGAGCAGTTAAATTCTTCCGAAGCACAATTAATTAGAAGGAAATTAGTGGAGAGTTCTGTGACATTATTGAAAAATGAAGGTGATAAAATCCCATTAAAAGGGCTCTCTAAATTAAAACTAGCAAGTGTAAGTATTGGCGTTACAAAGGAGTCTCCTTTTCAAAAAATGCTTTCTAATTATGCAACAATAAAACATTTTACAATTTCGGAAAAAGCTTCAAAAGAAGAAGTTGCTAAATTGATTAATGATTTAAAGCCTTACAATTTAACACTAGTTGGTATACATGGAAGTAGTCGTTCTCCTCGTAAAAAGTTTGGAATAACTAAACAAATGATTAATGTCTTAAATAATATTACAACGCTGCATCCAACAATTGTTAGTGTGTTTGCTAATCCATATTCATTAGGAGTATATCCTGAAATAGGCAAAGCTGACGGTGTGATTATGGCTTATGAAAATGCATTGTTATCTCAAGAGTATACAGCGCAATTGATTTTTGGTGGAATAGACTCTAAAGGTAAATTGCCGATTACAGCTTCAGATCAATTTAAAGCTGGAGATGGAATTAATACAAAAAAAAACAGATTAAAGTATTCAATTCCAATTGAGGAAGGATTTAATCCAGTTGATTTGCAGAAAATTGATTCGATCGTTTTAAAAGGTATTGAAGAAAAAGCTTTTCCGGGATGCCAGGTATTTGTTGCTCGACGAGGTAATGTGATTTACAATAAATCATTTGGACATCACACGTATGAAAAGAAAAAAGCAGTTAAGAAAGACGATATTTATGATTTAGCATCAATTACAAAAGTAACTGCATCGGTGCCAAATTTGATGAAGTTGGTTGAGATTGGAGGTGTGAATCTAGATTATAACTTATGTGATTATTTGGAATATGTTGATTCGACATCTTACATTAATATGAATTTAAGGAGAATGCTAGCGCACAATGCTGGGCTAGTCTCCTGGATTCCGTTTTATAAAAAGACAATGAATCGAGGTAGGTTGAACTTTGATGCATACAGCCACACTCAGTCTGTCGAATTCCCAAGTAAAGTGACTGATGGGTTATATACTAGGGGAGAGTATAAAGATTCTATTCAGAAATGGATTACAACGCATGGGATTCATAAAAAGCACGATTATAGATACAGTGATTTAGGTTATTATTTTTATAAAGATATTATTGAAAAACATACAGGAAAAACACTTGATGTTCTTTCAGATTCTTTGTTTTATAAGCCATTGGGAGCAACTACGCTAACATATAATCCATTAAGAAAGTTTGATAAATCAAGAATTGCTCCAACAGAAAACGATATGCACTTTCGTAAAAAGTTGGTTCATGGAACCGTTCATGATCCTGGAGCTGCTATGTTGGGCGGGGTTGCAGGGCATGCTGGTTTGTTTTCTAATGCAAATGATTTGGCGAAAATGTTTCAAATGTATTTGAATAATGGTGAATATGGAGGTGAACGATTCATTGATAGTGCAGTAGTTGCTGATTTTACAAGAATTCAGTTCCCGAATGAAGAAAATCGAAGAGGTGCTGGATTTGATAAGCCTTCTCCTGACGGTCACGGGCCTACATGTGGATGTGTTAGTGATCAAAGTTTTGGGCATTCTGGTTTTACAGGGACACTCGTTTGGGCTGACCCCGATAAGGAAATCGTATATGTTTTTTTATCAAATAGAGTTTACCCAGATGCAGAGAATAAAAAAATAATAAGAATGAATATTCGAACCGATATTCAGGAGGTAATATATTTAGCAATTGCTGAAGAAATTCAATAGAAACTTCTTAAGTTACAATTATCAAAGATTCCATATTAAATACACCAATTGAATTTTTAAAGGGAGTTGGACCTGCAAAGGCTGAGCTTCTTAAAAAAGAATTAGGCATTTATACATGGTTGAATTTGATTGAACACTATCCCATTAGATATTCTGATAGGTCTCAGTTTTACAAAATTGGAGACTTACACCCTGAAATTCAAAATATTCAAATCAGAGGTAAATTGGTGAATATTGAAGAAATAGGCGGTGGAAAAAAATCAAGACTAGTTGCGCGATTGCGTGATGATACAGGCTTGATTGAATTGATTTGGTTTAAAGGAATAAAGTATGTTAAACCAACCTTAAAACCAGGATTAGAATATGTAGTTTTTGGTAAGCCAACCTTGTTTAATAGTCGATTTAATGTTTCCCATCCTGAGATAATTCCTTTTTTAGAATGGAATAAAAAAGGACAAAAAGGATTACAAGCCGTATATCCTTCGACAGAAAAATTAAAAGCCAGATACCTTGATTCAAAAGGAATTGGTAAGTTGATGGATAATTTATTAGATGAGGTTAAGGGTAAGGTTGAGGAATCATTACCTGATTATTTAATTCAAGCCTATAAACTAATGTCTCGCGATCGTGCTTTCCTTGAAATGCATCAGCCAGAAAATCATGAGATCATAAACAAAGCAAAAGGTCGTTTGAAATTTGACGAATTGTTTTATGTTCAAATGAGAATATTAAAATCTAAAGTTGCTAATAAAAAGAAATTTAGAGGTGCTGTATTTAAAGAGGTTGGGGCAAGTTTTAATAAATTATATAATGAAGTACTTCCCTTCGATTTAACAGGGGCTCAAAAGCGTGTAATAAAAGATGTAAGAAAAGATGTTGCCTCTGGCTACCATATGAACCGATTAATTCAAGGGGATGTTGGAAGTGGCAAGACTTTGGTAGCGCTTATGTCGATGCTGTTAGCAATTGACAATGGTTTTCAGACTTGCTTGATGGCGCCTACCGAAATTTTAGCTCAGCAACATCATATTGGAATCCAAGAATTAGTTACTCCTTTAGGTATAGAGGTTAAGTTACTTACTGGATCTTCCAAAACTAAGGAAAGGAGAGAAATTCATGAGAAATTAGAAACAGGTGAACTTAAAATTCTGATTGGAACGCACGCCTTGATTGAGGATAAGGTGAAGTTTAAAAACTTAGCATTAGCTGTAATTGATGAACAGCACCGATTTGGAGTAGCACAACGCTCTAAATTGTGGAAAAAGAATACAACACCTCCTCATATTTTGGTAATGACAGCTACACCAATTCCTCGAACTTTAGCAATGACTTTATATGGCGATTTGGATACCTCTGTGATTGATGAACTTCCTCCCGGGAGAAAACCAATTGTTACGAGACATTTTAAAGATAGCCAGCGTATTAGAGTACTAAGCTTTATGAAGCAGCAAATTGATTTAGGTAGGCAGGTTTATGTTGTTTATCCATTAATTGAGGAGTCCGAAAATATGGATTATAAAGATTTAATGGATGGTTATGAAAGTGTGACAAGGTATTTTCCTAAACCAACTTATCAGTTAAGTATTGTACATGGACGAATGAAGCCTGCTGATAAAGATTTTGAGATGAGACAGTTTGCTGAAGGAAAAACTCAAATTATGGTAGCCACTACTGTAATTGAAGTTGGAGTTAATGTGCCAAATGCATCTGTAATGGTAATTGAGAGTGCAGAGCGGTTTGGATTAAGTCAGTTACATCAATTAAGGGGGAGAGTGGGAAGAGGTGGTGAACAATCATTTTGTATGTTGATGACAGGATATAAGCTAAGTAAGGAGAGTAAAACCCGAATGGAAACAATGGTTCGAACGAATGATGGGTTTGAACTTAGTGAAGTTGATATGAAATTGAGAGGTCCTGGAAATATTGAAGGTACCCAGCAGAGTGGTTTAATGGAGATGAAAATAGCGAATATCGTTCAGGACGGAAAAATTGTAAGTTTTGCCCGCGCAAAAGCCTTAGAGATACTTGAAGCTGACCCTGATTTGATTGATCCTAAGAATCAAATTATTTACGAGATATTAGAGCGTACTTCTGGTGGTAAAATTACTTGGGGAAGAATATCCTAAGATTAAGTCTTACAATTATTCTTAAGAGCCAATTATTTTGTGATATTTTTAATACTCAATTCGCTCGGAGTTTATACTCCACTCATTGTAACGATAATTATTTTTTTAAAAAGTATTCTGATTCCCTAATTATTATTATTCGGCAAGTAATTAGGTTATATATTTTATGATAATAATGTAGTTGAAGTTTCTGAAACCTCTCTATGGCTTCTTTTATTTTGTCCTGTTTTCTTTATGCATTCAAGCATGTGATTAAAGTTTCAAATCAAATATTCTCTTTAAAATTTATTTCTAATAAAGCCTTTTGGCGCTTTTAATTTCTCTTAATTACCGGTGTTAGATGCTAATTAATTTTATTTAATCAAAAATTAAATATCATATAATAAGATAGTTAAATTAGACTATTTAGTTTATATTAAGTACATGTATTTAAAGAATAGATTATTCAAATACATATGGAAAATATTACTTTAAAGTAAATTAACCCAAAAGGCTTTGAAATAAAGCTAAAAGAAACACAATTGCGACTACAAGAACACGCATAATCTTCGTTTTTTACAATTTAGTTTATTTTTATATTTAGGACAAGTTTACTAAATTTACTTATTAACAAACCTATGAGGAAAAAGTTGATATTAGATGAGTCTAGGAGATTATTTAATCAAGATGGATTAAGTAACGTAACTATTAGGCAAATTGCAATGGGGCTTAACATCAGTTCAGGTAATCTGAATTATCACTTTAAAACTAGAGGTGATGTTTTATGTGGTGTGTTTGATGATTTGATGGCTATTGAAGAAAAGTTTATTCAGCTCTACATAACCAGTAATTTAGATGAAGCACGGTTGATAAAGTTGATGAAAGCGCACGCTAAGGCGATGTTTGATTATCGTTTTTTTTGGTTAGACTTTATTCAGGTAGGAAGGGAGAATATAAAAGTTCAAAAAAGAGTAGATGAACTTATGCAAAATAGAATAGATGTTTTAGATTTTGAATGGGCCAATTATCTGAATCAATTTTTATACATTATGGCTACCTCAAACATGAAGTTTACGCCAAAGTCGCTAGAGAAGCATTTCGAAAAAGTAGGTCAAAAAGTTTTTGCATAATAAAAAGAAAAATCTTCTTCTTTTCGTATTTAAAACGATCCTTTTATTTTATCTAATAATTCAGCTTCCATATATTTATTTGACGCAATAATTTCGCTGCCAAAAAGGTAGTTTTTACCTCCTTGAAAATCGGTTACTGAACCACCTGCTTCTTTTACAATTAAAGCTCCCGCTGCAACATCCCATGGATTTAAACTGTATTCGTAAAAAGCTTCAAATCTTCCACAGGCAACATAAGCTAAATCGATTGCTGCAGAACCTATTCTTCTGACGCCTCTTGAGTTATGCATTAACCATTTTAAGATATCCATATAGGCTTCTAACCTTCGGTAGTCATAATAAGGAAAACCAGTTGCTAAAAGTGAGTCTGATAATTTATTGGTTTTACTCACTGAAATGGAATTCTCGTTAAGGTATGCTCCACCATTCTTCCAGGCGTAAAACATTTCGTCACGATTGGGCTCGTATATAACTCCAACAATTAATTCATCATTTTTTAATAAACCAATACTTACGCAATAGCATGGAATAGCATGAATAAAATTGGTTGTTCCGTCTAATGGATCGATAACCCAATTATATACGTCCCCTTTTTTTACGGAAGTACCTTCTTCTGCAATAAATCCTGACTCGGGAATCAATTTACCTAAGAAATTAACAATCATTTTCTCAGCAGTTTTATCTACATAAGTCACCAAAGAATTTTGACTTTTAATTTCTATATCGGAAACATTGAATTTTTTACATTCCTCTAAAATGAAAATCCCTACTTCTTTTGATATAGTGCAAACCTCTTGAGTTATTGATTTTAAATTCATAGCTATTTGTTTTATCGTATTTGATTACCTTCAAAGGGTATTTTTGCTTCTTTATCACAAAGTTATTTGAAAAATCAAAATTATAGGCGATTTTTACTTTAAATAAATATTGAGTTATGATTTATTTAAAAAGTTTATTTATCAGCCTTCTTTTTTTATCGACTTCTGTTGTTTTTGGACAAGCATTAACAGCTAAAGAAATAATTAAGAAATCGGAAGAAAAAATAAGAGGAGGAAATCAAGTTTATACAGAAATGACCATAGAAATAATTCGCCCTAAATGGTCTCGAGAAATGAAATTAAAATCTTGGACGTTAGGTACCGATTATAGTATGGTTTTAATAACTGGTCCTGCTAGAGATAAAGGGAGTGTTTTCTTAAAAAATCAAAAACAAGTTTGGGGTTACATTCCCAAGTTTAATAGAATAACAAAATTACCGCCAGCATTAATGAGTCAGAGTTGGATGGGTACAGATTTAACGAATGATGATTTAGTTCGAGAATCTAATAAAGTGGATGATTTTAAATATTTTTTGAAAAAGGATACTATGATAGATAACCTATCCTGTTATCAAATAGAATTAATTCCAAATGAAGGGACTGATGTGATTTGGGGGAAAATCATTTTATTTATTGATAAAGTAGATTTTATTACTTTAAGAAATGAAAGTTACGATGAGGATAATCAATTAGTAAATGTATTAAAAGCTTCTATGATTAAAATAATGGATGGCGTTAAAATAGCTACTAAAATGGAAATAATTCCGATAGAAGAGAAAGGGAAAAAGACAATAATGACAATAGAGAAATTGGATGTGCATCAAAGCTTAGACGCGATTTTTTACAGTAAACAAAACATGAAAAGAGTTAAGTGATATGAGATTTTTTTTACTGCTATTGTTTATTCATCAAGGAGTATTGTCTCAAAACACTTCACTTTTATGGGAGGTCACAAAAGAGGGCATGAAGGATACTTCATACTTATATGGCTCAATTCATTTCCCTCAAAAGGCATTGGTTAACGCAAATAAGAAACTTCATGAAATCAAATTTAAAGTAGATGCTGGCTGTTTTGAAATTATTATATCTCCAGATTCGATGGCTTACTTTTCATATAGTTTAATGGCAGGTAAGGGTGATAAAGTAAATGATTTATTTTCTAAAAAAGATGCAAAACGAATTTTTGATTATTTTTCGGATAATCTTGAAATGGAAGAATTGATGGTGGATAATTTTATCCCAATAGGTTTGTCATCTTTTGCATTAATGTCTTTTTTTACAAAAGACACAACAAATGCGATAGATGTATTACTTCAAAACGATTTTAAAGCATTAGGTAAGCCTCTTTTGTCTTTAGAAAGCATAAGACAGCAAGTTATTTTATTTTCACAAACCCCAATGGAAGCTCAAAAGAAGGAGTTGCTTGCTGTGATAAATAATCCGGATAGCGTAAAAAAAGAATTAGATTTATTAAAGGAAATTTATTTAAGACAAGATATCGATTCATTGTATAGCATTGTTTCCAACAGCGCATCTGAAGGAGTTTTTGACAAGGAAAGAATGAATTCGGACAGAAACCTTAAGATGATAAAAAAGATGCCTTATTTGATGCGTGATCAATCGGTTTTGTTTTGTATTGGTGCAGCACACTTAGGTGGGGATAAAGGATTAATCAATCTGTTAAGAGAAAATGGATTCCAAGTAACTCCTATTCGCTAATTAAAAGGAAGCGTAAATAGTGTAGAGGCCTAGTAATATTAATACCCAAGAAATTATCGATCTAATATTGTCCAAAATTCCAGCACTATATTTTTCAGCTCCTTTTTTGAGTAGGTAGCTAAAAAAGCCAAACCACACAAAATCTCCGATAATAATACCGATTGGAAATAAGATTAAGTTATAAATGTTTATTTCGAATTGAGGAAAAGCATCATTGGTCCAATTCTTAGCGTTAAAAGCAACCCAACTCCAAAAAGCAATAAAACCAGGATTGCTTCCACAAAGAATAAAACCTTTACTAAAACTTGCGGCAGACGACTTTAAAAAGATGTTTTTTTTAATCTCAACTTCTTTCTTTTTAGAATCTCCTTTTTTATTTAATTGCTGGTAAACTCCAAGTCCACCTAAAGCTAAGATACATAGACCTCCAAAAATCCCGATCCCGGTGCCTAGTAAATTGTATTTACTTAAAAATTTATCGACCCCCAAAAATGTTATGTAACCAAAAATAGAATCTATTAGAATCACTCCAGTAAGAAAAGGTACAATTTTTATTTTTTTTTCACTCAAGTAATTTTCAGCAACCAACAGATTAATTGGACCAAGTGGAGTAGAAGATATTATCCCAAATCCAATACCAATTGAAAGTAAAAAGAGTGAAAAAAATATAAACTCCATTTAGAGATTATTGTAATGGATGTCCCATATAAACCTGATCACCAGTTTTATTCTTAGTAATTGGTTCTGGGGATGCAATACAACAAGTCGAACCCAATAAGAATGTAGCGATTTCATTACCAATTCCAACAAACGAACCAATTGTTGTATCGCCACCTAAAACTATTGCTCCAACACCAGGTCCTCCAACTATTGATAAATACCAAGTTCGACCTTGTTTATCAACGATGTCAACGTTTATTCTCTCATTCCTTAAAGCTGGAAGAGAAGGGTTTTTATACGCCCAAGGTCTTAGGAGTACTAGATCACCAGGGATGTGCTCGATTCTAGAAATTGTTCCGTTAACGGGAGCGTGAATTCTGTGATAATTATTATTGTGCAAAAATACATTAGAGAAAAAATAATCTGTTGGAATTTCATCTCTAATCTCACCGAAAATAGTTCTTAAATGTCTTGTTTGACCTTTAACTCTTACTAAGTCTAATTCATCAATTCTACCATATTGGCACAGTAAACCTTCACATGCCCAAACTTGTTCACTATTTATTGCAGGGGGAACTTTCCATAAGCGCGTAAAAAAATCTTGAAAGTTTTTGTAGCTATCTGCTCCGCTTGCCGGTGAAAATTGATCAATGTAATTTGGATCGGAGTAATGCGCCTTGCAATAAGGTTTAATTAATTTTTTTGACCAATCTTTATTGTAAAGGTCAGCGTAAGTTCTGCTTATCCAGCGTTGTGTTCTTCCAGGCATGATGCCCCACATATAAATAGATATAAAACTGAATACACTTCTTTTTATAATAAGTTTAGCTACTGCCATATCATTTCCCTTAAATATTTCATCCTCAGTTAGGTATAAAAAGCGGTGCAAAGATACGTAATTTCAATCTTAAAATCCAGTTTCAAAGTTATAAACGGTTAATAAAATTGTTGAAAATCATAATTAGTATTCCTCTAAAGTGCTTCTTCTTTTATTAATTTAGCGCGCGACTAAAAGTTAAATTCCCATGGATAAACTTCATTTTATTGTTCAGTCTTTTAATGAGGAGGAGAAAAAAGGATTTGAACATTTTGTGAACAGGTTTAGAGTTCGATCGAATCGTAAAGATTTAGATTTGTTTAATCGATTAACAGAATTGCGTAAACTTTCACAGGAAGAGGCTTTTAAAGTTCTTTATGGTGGCATAAATGAAAAAGAAGCATATCATGCTTTAAGAAAACGTTTACTGGGACATTTGATTGAGTTTATCTCGGTAAAAGAAATAAACGACAGTAAAGGCTCGACGCATTACACTTCAGAAGGTTTGCTGAATTTATCCAGATATTTGTTTGAGAGAGGAGCATTTGAACCGGGGTGGCAATATTTAAAAAGAGCACATCAAAGTGAATTTAAAAAGAATAATGCTTTACTAAAATCTAAAATTTACATGTTATGGTTAGAGAATTGGGAGGATTATTTAGGTGCAGAAAAATTTAATGATATCTATAAATCCTATGTTCATAATAAGAATGAAGCTGAAAAAGAGCAACGTTTAAAATTAGCTTTGAGCATTATTAAAAGGAAAATTGAACAATATAAATTACAATTAAAAGAGGTTAATATTGATGCGATAATTAAAGACGTAACTGAAGGAATGGAATTGAAGAAGAAAGATTTTTATTCCATTGAAAATTTAAATTATATCACTAAAATTATTCGATCTAGCTCTCTAGTATCTAAAGATTATCATGGGGTTGAAGTCTTTTTGAAAACTAGATTGAAAAAATTGCAAAAAAAGGAAGATCATAGTATTTACTGTTTTGAATATTGGGAACTTGTTTACTTTTATGCACACGCACTTTACCGACTTAAAAAAATAAAAGAGGCTAAAGTGGTTTTAAAAGAAGTTAACCTTGAAAGAGGTAATCTGATTAAGAGTAAGAAAGCAGAATTAGCTTGTAAGATTGAATTACTCAATTGGGCTTGTGAGTTTTACGATGGCAATATTAAAGCAGGAATTCAACGATTATTAATTCATGAAAGTGGAACTGACTTTGAAAACAACGTGTTGTTTGATCTTGATCGGAAGCTAAACTTGATTACATCTTTTTTTGCGTCAGGTGAGCATTCTAGAGGAATAGGAGTTATGAATTCCATTAAACACTCTGCTCAATGGTTGCAAAAAAAGAAAGGATTAGAGTGGCGAGTGAAATTTCAGTTAATTGAAATGTTGTGCTTTTATGAGACTGGGAAGATCGATTTGGTTTTAAATAGGATACGTGCTCTAAGAAGAATTATTAAAGATGTAGTGAAATTAAACCCGAATTATAAAAACCTTAATGTCTTTTTAAACGTTATTAATTCCTCAATCAATAATGGAGGATTTAAAGGGTTAGAAAAAGATCTGGATAAATTTGAATTCACTCCGTTTAGAAGAGAGAATATTCAAGCAATGGCGTTTTATGCTTATTTGAAAAGTAAAGTAAATAATAAAGATTATTATACCACATTAGTTGACTTAGTAACTACAGAGTGGGAAAAAGGATAAGAAATTGGATAAAGAGTTAATAGTAGCATTGGGAGGTTTTTTGGTGATAGCTTTATCTGCAAATCATATTTCTAAATTTTTCGCAAAAATTAAATTCCCTTTAATTACGGGGTTATTGTTAGCTGGAATTATAGCTGGACCATTTGTGTTTGATTTAATTCCAAGTGAAAATTCAAAAAACTTAATTTTTTTAAATGAGATTTCATTAGCCTTTATTGCTTTTGCAGCTGGTTCAGAGCTTTATTTAAAGGAGATACGTGGGCAGTTTAAAAGTATAATTTGGAATACATTAGGTCAGTTAGTTGTTACCTTTTTATTAGGAACAACAGGTGTTTTATTCATGAGCGAATTTATTCCTTTTATGCAGGATATGAGTTTCTCTGCAAGATTAGGTGTGGCGATGTTAATGGCAACAATTTTTGTTGCAAGATCTCCCTCATCTGCAATTGCAGTGATAAACGAATTAAGAGCAAAAGGTCCCTTTACACAAACAGCTATTGGGGTTACGGTAGTTACAGATGTATTGGTTATTATTTTATTTGCGGTATGCTTTGCTTTATCCAAGACCTTACTAAGTGGAGATAGTTTTAGCTTGTTGGCATTAGGGATCTTACTAATAGAACTATTTGTATCCTTTGGATTAGGATGGGTTTTAGGTCGATTTATTATGTGGTTTTTTAAATTTAAGATGAATAAAAATCTTAAAGTAACCATATTAATTGCCCTTGGATACGGCGTTTACTTGTTTGCTAATTGGTTAGGGGATTTTACTGCTCAACCTTATGTATTCGGACATAAGTTTTATGTTGAGCCATTATTGATTTGTATTTTAGGGAGTTATTTTGTCACTAATTACAGTACCTCTCGTCCTGAGTTTATTGAGATTTTACATGAAACAGGACCGATTATTTATGTTGTTTTTTTTACACTAACTGGATCAAGTTTAGCCTTGGATGTTTTATTAGAAGTTTTCCTTGTGGCAGTTGTTTTTTTTGGTGTTCGATTATTAGGAATGATCGGTGGTGGTTATTTGGGTGGGACAATTGCAGGAGATTCTTGGAAATTCAGGCATTTAAATTGGATGCCATATATTACTCAAGCGGGAGTAGGACTTGGTTTGGCCACAATTATTAAGCATGCATTCCCTGATTTTGGAGTTCAATTCGAAACTATTATAATTGGTGTGATTGTGATTAATCAAGTGGTCGGTCCGCCTTTGTTAAAGTATGCTTTATACAAAGTGGAAGAAACACACGAAAAGCATGAAACTCCAGTCTTTGATGGTCATAATGACGCTATTATTTTCGGTTTGGAGCCAATGAGTTTAGCTTTAGCGCGACAATTAAAAGGTAATAACTGGGGCGTCAAAATTGCGGCGATGAAAAAGGCGGATGAAATTGAGCAAGTCGATGATATTGAAATTGTATTCATGAATGATATATCCTTGGATTGTTTAAATAAATTGGAACCAAAGCATGCCGACACTATGGTAATGATGCTTTCGGATAGTGAAAATTACAAATGGTGTGAGCTGATATACGAGCAAATTGGAACGAAAGAACTAGTTGTTCGAGCAAGTGGAGATAGATATTACGCCAAGAAGTTTGAAAAGTTAGATGCCTTAGTTGTCGATCCATCTTTAGCTATGGTCAACCTCATGGATCACTTCGTTAGAAGTCCAAATGCAACCAGTATTCTTTTGGGTATGGAGACAGATCAAGATGCTGTTGATATTGAAGTTATGGACCTAAATATTCAAGGTTTGGCTTTAAGAGATTTACGCTTACCATCAGATATTTTAATCTTATCCATTACTAGAAAAGATCAAATGATGATTACACATGGTTATACTAGATTAAGAATTGGGGATATTGTAACAATTTTGGGATCGGAAGAAAGTATTGATAAGGTCGAATTGATGCTAGGTCCAACGTAAAATTAAAAGACACCCTTTTAATTCACAGTGTTTTTGTGAAGAGATAATCATTAGTTTACTTTTTTAAATTCAGCTAATAATTATTTTTATTAGCATGATTCAATCTAATGTTTCCTTAAAATCTCTAAACACATTTGGTTTTGATGTTTCTTCTAAATTATTTGCAGAGGCAAACAATGAAGATCAAGTTCGAAATGTCATTCAGTCGAATGAATTTCTTTCCAATAAAAATCTCATTTTAGGTGGTGGTTCTAATGTTTTATTTACGCAAGACTTTAATGGTATTGTACTCAGGAATAACATTAATGGAATTGAACTGATTGAAGAAGATGAGGAATCTGTACTTGTTAAAGTAGGTGGTGGTGTTGTATGGCATGAATTTGTACTTTATTGTATTGAAAAAGGTTGGAGCGGAGTTGAAAATTTAAGTTTAATTCCGGGAAGTGTAGGTGCGAGTCCGATGCAAAATATTGGTGCGTATGGAATTGAAATAAAGGAACTTTTTCATGAACTGGAAGCGATTAATTTAAAAACAGGTGAAATCGAATATTTCAATAATTCAGATTGTCAATTCGGATATCGCGAAAGTGTTTTTAAAAACAAGTTTAAAGGAGCTTATTTAATATCAAGAGTTATTTATCGATTATCTAAAAAACAAAATTTTAATATTTCTTACGGTGCAATTGAAAAGCAGTTAGAAATAATGGGAGTTCAGGATTTATCTGCTAGGAAGATAAGTGATGCTGTTATTGCAATTAGACAATCAAAATTACCAGATCCAAAAGAAATTGGGAATTCAGGGAGTTTTTTTAAAAACCCAATTGTTTCAAACGAGCAATACAACCGCTTAAAAGCTAATTTCCCTAAAGTTATAGGTTATGCTTTGGGAGATAGCCAAACAAAATTAGCAGCAGGTTGGTTAATTGATCAAACGGGTTGGAAAGGAAAAACAATTGATAATTATGGCGTTCATAAAAATCAAGCATTAGTATTGGTGAACTACGGAGGAGCAACTGGTAAACAGATTTATGATTTATCGTCAGAAATCTTATTGTCGGTAAAAGAAAAGTTCGGAGTTGATTTAGAAAGAGAAGTAAACATTTATTAAAATGGAGAATAAAATATTAGTTGAATTGAAAGCCGTAAAATCCTTTTACCGCAAAAAGCAAATTTTAAACGGTATTGATTTAAAAATAAACAAAGGTGAGTTTGTTTATTTAATAGGTAAGACAGGAAGTGGTAAAAGTTCAATTTTAAAAGTGCTTTATAACGAAATGGAGATTTCGGAAGGGCAAGGAGAAATTGTTGGAATTAACTTAAATAAACTGAAGTATAGTAAGGTGCATAAGTTACGTCGCCAACTAGGAGTAATCTTTCAGGATTTCCAATTATTACCGGATAGAAGCGTTCGTGATAACTTGATTTTCGTAATGAAAGCTACAGGTTGGAAAGATTCGAAAGCAATGGAGAATCATGCTCATTTAACATTGAAACAAGTTAACTTGTCTGATGTTGCAGATAAGTTTCCACACCAATTATCGGGTGGGCAACAACAAAAAGTTGCCATTGCAAGAGCGATGATTAACTCTCCAAAAGTGATTTTAGCGGATGAACCTACAGGGAATTTAGATCCTGAATCATCTCAAGAAATAATGAATTTACTGTCTGCAATTTCAAAAGGGGGAACCGCCGTTATTATGGCAACTCACGATATGGTGATGGTAAAGGATTATCCTGGTAGAGTATTGAAGTGCGATGAAGGTTTGATAACTGAATTAGATTCAATAGCCTAACCTGTGAATAAAGTAACCGAATTATTAAAAATTAAATACCCAATTATCCAAGCCGGAATGGTTTGGTGTAGTGGTTGGCGATTGGCTTCGGCAGCTTCAAATAATGGAGCGCTTGGCGTTTTAGGAGCAGGAAGTATGTATCCCGATGTTTTACGGGAGCATATCGTAAAATGTAAAGCTGCAACGAATGAACCTTTCGCAGTAAATATCCCTTTATTTTATCCTCAAATTGAAAAGTTGTTCGAGATTCTTTTTGAAGAGAATGTCAAGATTGTAATTACTTCCGGAGGAAACCCTGAGTTGTACACCAAGAGAATGAAGGACGCAGGAATGACTGTGATTCATGTTGTAGCGAATGTTAAGTTTGCTCAAAAAGCTGAAAATTCAGGAGTAGATGCAATTGTTGCTGAAGGTTTTGAAGCTGGAGGACATAATGGGAGGGATGAAATTACAACCATGTGTTTGATTCCTTCAATTGTAAAAGCAGTTAATATACCTGTGATTGCAGCAGGTGGAATTGCAACAGGAAGAACTATGCTGGCGGCAATGAGTTTGGGCGCTGATGCGGTTCAAATTGGAAGTCGATTCGCAATATCAAAAGAATCAAGTGCGCATGACATCTTTAAAAATCATGTGCTTTCTGCCAAGGATGGAGATACAGTACTTACCTTAAAAGAATTGGCTCCTGTAAGGATGCTGAAAAATGAATTCTTTCAAGAAATTAAATCGCTTTACAATCGCAGTGGGAGTAAGGATGAGTTAATTGAATTGTTAGGAAGAGGAAGAATTAAAAAAGGAATTTTTGAAGGTGATTTAGTAGATGGAAACCTTGAGATAGGTCAAGTGTCAGCAATTATCAATTCAATAAATTCGGTTGCAGAAATTATCAACGAGGTAGTTTCTGATTATAAAAAAGCGCAAGAAAATCTGTTTAGTTTCTAATGATAGAATTTAAAAATTATTCGTTGGATAACGGTTTAAGAGTGGTTATTCATCAAGATGAATCAACTCCAATCGTTGCCGTAAATTTAGCATTTGATGTTGGAGCAAGAGATGAAAATCCTGAAATGACGGGCTTGGCTCATTATTTCGAACATTTGATGTTTTCGGGAAGTAAGAACGCTCCTGATTATGATGTTCATGTTCAAAATGCGGGAGGGCAAAACAATGCTTTTACATCTAACGATTACACGAATTACTATGTGACTTTACCCAAAACAAATTTGGAGTTGGCACTTTGGTTAGAAAGTGATCGTATGTTTCAGTTAAATCTAGATGAGAAAAGTCTGGAGGTGCAAAGACAAGTTGTTATAGAGGAGTTTAAGCAGCGATATCTTAATCAACCTTACGGGAATAATTTAGCACAATTAAGAGCACTTACTTATAAAGAACATTCATATAAATGGTCTACAATTGGTAAGGAAATAAGCCATATTGAAAAAGTGACTTTAGAAGATGCGATGGCTTTTTACAAGCAATTTTATGCACCTAACAATTGTATTTTATCCATTTGTGGAGATGTAGACATTGAGGAAGTTCAAAAAATGGTGTTGAAGTGGTTTGGTGATATCGAGCGATCTACTATAAACAGACCTACTAAGATTGTTGAGCCCAAGCAAACAAGCGAACGATTTGAAGAAGTGACTGAAGATGTTCCATTAAACGCATTTTTATGGTCGTTTAAAATGGGATCGAAAACGGATGGGAACTTTGCCATCGCTGATTTAACAAGTGATTTATTGGGTAGAGATGAAAGTTCATTTTTACATCAAAGATTAGCCGTTGAATTAAAGTTAGTTTCTAATATTAGCGCGTACGTTTCTGGAGATCGAGACCCTGGGATGTTAATTGTTTCGGGGAAACTGAACGAGGATGTATCGTTTGAGGCTGTTGAAAAAGAAGTGTGGGGAATCATCAATCAAGTTAAAGAGAAATGTGTTTCAGACTTTGAATTAACTAAGGTTAAAAACAAGTTTGAAACGGCTCATATTTACGGCGAAATGAGCGTAATGAACAAAGCCATGAATTTAGGTTATGCTGAACTGTTGGGTGATGTAAATGGAATTAATACTGAATTAAGCGAATACGAAGCGGTTCAGGTAGAAGATATTAAAGAGTGGGCGGGTCAATTCTTAAAAGAAGAAAACGTTTGTCGTTTACACGTTAAAAAAGAAAGTAATGAATAGATCTATAGCTCCAGCGGTAAATAACGAAGTACAATTAACAAAATTACAAGTAGAGAAATCTACTATAAATGGGGTTGAGGTTAATTACGTAAATGGTGGAAGTTCTCCGTTATTAAAGCTCGAATTGGTTTATAATGCCGGAAGTAAATACCAGGATCAAGCTTTAGTTGCATCATTAGCTTTTGATTTATTGAGAGATGGATCAAAAAAGTTAAATGGTAAGGCATTTAAAGAAGCGATAAACGGCTTAGGTGTTTATTATGGAATGGATATCTCTAAAGACTTTGGGACGTTTTCGTTTTACGTTTTGGAAAAGAATTTAGAAGCTTTATTGGTTTTGATTAAAGACTTAATTATCGCTCCAAACTTGCCCGAAAATGAGTTTGATCGTTTGTTGCAAAAGGAGAAAAACAATTTTTTAGTTGATTTAGAAAAAACCGATTTTTTATCTCGTCAGAAATTTGCTGAGGTTTTATTTGCAGGAAGTGAATACGGAAGGGTAGCGCATGCAGAATCGTTTGATCTTATTCAATACGAAATGAGTGTTGAGTTTATTCAGCAACATGTAATTGAAGCACCTTTTGATTTATTTGTTTCGGGTTGTATTTCTGATCAAGTTAAATCAACATTAAATTCTTTTGTTCAAGAGCTTCCAATCACGAAGGAGAATCCTAAAAAAGTAGCAAAAGATTCAACTCCACAATTAGGAGAACATATCATTAAAAAAGATTCGGAACAGTGTAGTTTAATGTTAGGGAAGAAAATGGTGAATAAGCATCATAAAGACGTTCATAACATAAGCATTACTAACACTTTGTTAGGTGGATATTTTGGATCGAGATTGATGCAGAATATTCGAGAAGATAAAGGTTGGACTTATGGAATTCATTCCACCGTGTTAACGTATGAAAATGCCGCCAATTTGGTGATTTCTTCAGATGTGTTAAAGGATAAAGGTCCGGATACATTGAATGAAATTAAGTTGGAAATAGAGAAGCTTCAAACAGAGTTAATAAAGGTTGACGAACTGGAAGTAATGAAGAATTACTTGAAGGGTAAATTATTGAAGAGTTTCGATGGAGCCTTTGAGCAAGTGGATCGATTCTTTTCGGTAGACTCGTTTGGTTTAGATTGGACCTATTACGATCAGTATATCGAAGCGTTAGAAAACATTACGCCTGAAGATATTAGAGCGACAGCTACTGAATATTTTAAATGGGATGAATTTGTAATTGTAAGAGCAGGTGGTGAAATATGAGCATATAGCTTTTATGTTTCCCCTTTATTAAGCTGAATTCAACTCACAAACGCAACTTCTGAGTTAAACAATAATTTTTCCATCTGCAAGATAGGAGATTCAAAATTATATCTCTTTCTAGGCCTTGTGTTTAATTTGTTTTGAATATCTAGTATTCTTTCTTC
>JAQXEE010000114.1 GCA_029251005.1 Flavobacteriales bacterium
GAAGAAAGAATACTAGATATTCAAAACAAATTAAACACAAGGCCTAGAAAGAGATATAATTTTGAATCTCCTATCTTGCAGATGGAAAAATTATTGTTTAACTCAGAAGTTGCGTTTGTCAGTTGAATTCAGCAGTTAAAAAAATCGGAAGATCTAAAAAAGGTCAAAAAAGAATATTTACAACAAAGAATAAAAGACTTTAAAGTTAAAATAAAGGAAAAAAATAAAGGTTTTTTTGATAGCTTAAACCGTGCGAAAACGATACAAAATGTAATTTTGCCAAGTGATCATAAAATGAGCGAATTACTTCCTAATCACTTTAATTATTTCCTGCCAAAATATAGTATATCAGGTGATTTTTATTGGGCGAAAAAACTTAAAGGGGTTACGTTAATTGCTGTTGCAGATTGTACTGGGCATGGTATACCTGGTGCTTTATTGTCAATGGCAGGTAACATAAGTTTAAATAGTGCCGTTGACCAGTTTGGTTTAACGAAACCAGCAGAAATTTTAACTAAAGCGAATGAAATTTTTTTAGACTTTATGAATGCAAATGAAAGTAATATTTCTCATGACGGCATGGACATATGTCTTTGTTCAATAAATGATAGATTAAATTTAGTTCGGTTTTCGGGTGCAAATCGTCCGCTTTATATTATTACTAAACAGAATAGCTTTAAGCCTGTTTCGTTTGTTGATACTTATAAAGAATTAATTCAAGAAGAAAATTCGCTTTATGAAATAAAGGGGGATAAATGTTCAATAGGGGCAGAATATCCAGTCTTTCAGGTTGATGAACACGTTTTTGAATACAGCAAGGGAGATACTATTTATTTGAGTTCAGATGGTTATGCAGATCAGTTTGGAGGAGAATTTGATAGAAAGTTTAAATCAAGAAGGTTAAAGAATTTATTATTATCTATCCAAAATGAAAAGATGCTAAATCAAAAAAAAGTCTTGATTCAAGAGTTTCAGAATTGGAAAGGAGCGAAAGAGCAAATTGACGACGTAACAATTATAGGTATTAATTTATAACTAATAAACCTATACAGCCCTAATGCAGTAATTCTCCCCAAAAAAAAACTAAAGCTGGGCAAGAGCTTTATACGTGTTCAATGAGATTGTGTACCAAAAGAATTCAATTTAACGCTTATATTATGATAAATGCAAAAGTGTCTTTTACAAAAGTATGATGAAGATCTTTATGATACACCCAAAGGTTTTTGTTGGGTGTATGGGTTGTTTATTTATAAGTGTGAAGTAATCAAAGAGAAATTGGAAATAGTCTATTCAGTAGGTGAGATTATAATCACCTAACTAATTCAACAAATCCGTTTTCTTTATAATTTCCACCCGAAACATCAGCGTATTTTAGTATCCAATAATATGTTCCTTGAGAGCTCTCTACTCCGCTATTTTGAATCAACCCATCCCAATGAGGCAATACATTATTTGAGGTGTAGATAACTGTTCCCCAACGATTGTATACTGCAAAGCTTATTTCTACGATATGTGACATTAAGTAATCTAAAGTTTCTAATGGTGTTTCCAATGGATGAAAAATATCGTTGACCTCATCACCGTTTGGCGTAAATATATTAGGCATTGTTAGAGTTACTGGACGACAATATTCATAAACTTCAATAGTGTCTTTTCCTGTACACTGAAAAATGTTTGTTTTACTTGCAATATATGAATTGGTCTCCGTTATAGTAATTTCATTATTTGTCTCTCCAGTGTTCCAAATGATATCCATTCCTTCATCATTTAAAATCGAAAGGATTTTTTCCTCGTAAGCTAATTGACAAATAGGGAGCGAGTCTTCTTGGATAATTTGAACATCAGGTATTTCAGATACATTAATAATTATAGTATCTCTTCCATAACATCCTTCGCTATTGATAACTAAAACATCAAAAGTGTCTGCCTCTGTAGCGTAATAAGATTCTGCACTATCTGTTGATTGCCATATTTCAGTATGCACGTAACTAGCATCTAGTATTAATGTTGTGCCTTTGCAAATAGTTGTGTCGTTGCCTAAGTTAACGGGGATTTGTTTGCCATCGTATATATAAACGGTGTCAGAACTAGAACAATTATTTGTATCTATTACAGATACCCAATAAGTTCCTGAAGAATGGATTTGTTGGGTTTGAGTTGTACTATCTGATCTCCAAAGGTATTGAGCGTTGTTTTCAGGCACTTCTAAGTAAAGGTCTTTGAATTTACACAATTTAACAGAATCTCCTATTTCTGAATTTGGTAGCTTATTAACCGTAACATCAGCTGTATCTGAACCAATACACCCATTAAAATCAAAAACTCTAACTATGTATTGGTTTGTTGAATGTACTGTAGATGCATTTGTGAAGCTTTCACTATTTGTCCAAGCGTAAAAACCGTATAAAGGAGCGATAGATAGATTTACTGAATCGCCAAAGCAAATTGCAGTATCTTGAACATTAATTACAGGTATAGGGGAGGGGAAAGTGTCTACTCTTACCGTATCATAATTTACACAGTTGAATTTATCTTTTAGGATTACTGTGTAAATTCCTTGTCCTGTTGTTTTGAATGTAGAGTCATTTGATCCATCTTGCCAAGTGAATTGCATTGGTCTATTCCAACTTGAAGAGTTTGGGGTTGTTGAAGGATCAAGAGTGAATATATTCTCTCTACATATTGCGGTGTCACTTACAAGGTTTAATACGGGTAATTGGTTGATTGAAAGGTTAATTGTATCATAATTCACACAACCGTTAGCATCTGTCGCAACTACATCGAAATCCCCAGAAGAATTCACTGTAGTTATTCGAGTTATATCATCGTTGTTCCATACCCAGTTTATACCCGTTACTGCATCGAATGTAATTGTACTGTCCACACAAATAGCGGTATCCTTGCCGAGGTTTACGATTGGTAGTTGGTTTATCGCAAGGTTAATAGTGTCGTAATTTACACAACCATTAGCATCTGTGACAACTACATCGAAATTCCCAGAAGTGTTCACTGTAGTTGTGCGCGTAAGGTCAGAGTTGTTCCATACCCAGCTTGTACCCGTCACTGCATCGAATGTAATTGTACTGTCCACACAAATAGCAGTATCCTTGCCTAGGTTTACGATTGGTAGTTGGTTTATCACAAGGTTAATAGTGTCGTAATTTACACAACCGTTAGCATCTGTCACAACTACGTCGAAATCCCCAGAATTGTTCACTGTGGTTGTGCGCGAAATGTCAGAGTTATTCCATATCCAGTTTGTACCCGTCACTGCGTCGAAAGTAATCGTACTATCCACACAAATAGCAGTATCCTTGCCTAGGTTTAAAATCGGTAGTTGGTTTATTATAAGGTTTATAGTATCGTAGTTTACACAATTATTAACGTCTGTGACTACGACATCGTAATCCCCTGCAGTGTTCACTTCAATAGATCTTGTTGTATTTGTATTATTCCATACCCATTTAGTACCCGTAAGTGCATCAAATGATATAATACTGTCCACACAAATAGCGGTATCGGACCCTAGGTTTACGATTGGTAGTTGGTTTATCACAAGGTTAATAGTATCATAACCCACACAACCATTCGCTCCTGTTACAACAACGCTGTAATCACCCGCAGTATTAGCGTTAGTTTCGATTGTACTGCTTCCATTACTCCATGCCCAAGCTATTCCAGCTATAGCGTCAAAAACTACGGTACTATCGGCACAAATAGCTGTATCGTTACCAAGTTCAACTATTGGAGCGGTCAAAACTACAGCATCAGCAGGAATCCTAACAGTTGATAAACAACCTTGCGAACTAATTGCTTCGGCATAAAATGTAGTTGTTGATTCCACTAAATCACTTAACCAGGGCGACCCAGAACCTTTTAAGCTTCCTCCAGATATGGCATCGTACCAATTAACTGTCCCATCGCTTACAATTGCCTCCAAATTTACCGAACCAGGTCCACATCTATATCCATTTGTCGTAGAGTTAATATTAGGTAAGGGATTAACAGTTATTGTAGCATTATTTGAGTTTAAGAAAGAGCATACTCCTGATTTCACAACTGCCCTGTATTTTGTTGTTGCCGTCATGTTTAAATAATCCTGGGTAGTCGTTGAGTTAATAATTTCTGTAATTGTTGAAAAATTATCTGTAGAACTCTCCCATCTAACAATACTTCCTGTATGACCACTAAGTGTTAATGTCCCAGAGTTACTTCCCGAGCACACATCATTGCTAGAATTCAAGCCCCCCCCAACAGTATTTGGACTAATAGTAACTTTCACTGGGTTTGAATTATCAACTCCGCACGAACCAGAGGAAACGTTTCTTCGATACCATGTACCTACAGTCAAATTTGCAGTTTCATTATAGGTAGAAGACTCAGCACCAATGATGTTGGAAAAACCATCTATGGAACTTGTAGTTGATTTTTGCCATTGGTAAGTATAAGTTCCTGTTCCTCCTGATGGAGATGAGCTGTTTGTAAATATAGCAGGAGATGTGTTGTAACAAATAGTTTGATCGGTATTAATAGACCCTACATTTAAATTTGCCCTGACAATAATTTCCGCAGGACTTGCTTCAAGTTGCGGGCATGTAGCATCTTGAACAATTGCTCTGTATTTTGTTGTGTTTACTAAATTATTATAATCTTGCGTTGTGGACGTGTTTGAGATGTTTGTTGTTGAACCCCAGTTATTAGTACTTTTTTCCCATCTAATAATACTTCCATTATGGCCACTTAAAGTTAAAGTTCCAGAATTTGTGCCTGAACAAACTATTGCGTTAGAATTGGTAGTTCCACCAACAGTATTACATGAAGCAACTGCGGAACAAGTTGCAAAATTCATTCCTCCTGTTATAGGATTAGCATTATGAGGACACCATGCCGGATTTCCATCACCAAATCTAGTTCCATCATGACATATTAAAAAACTAGCACCACAACCTCCAATGTCTGTTGATGAATAAGTAATATATCCAGATGTGCCTTCCATTATAGCATTACCATTTATTGCTAATTCTCCCGAAATATCAATTTGTCCACCATTTACATGAATATTTGTATTTCCAGTTGCTGAAAAATCATTCTCTACAGTAACAACACCATTTAAATAATGGGTAACTGTTGAGCCAGAAATTGAATAATTCCCTCTAACATTTAGTGTCCCATTATTTGTAAATGTAGATGGGGAATTTGTTGCATTTAAAGATCCCGTAATAACTAAAGTTCCTCCAACATCAATAATTACTTCACTCATATTGCCCATTGTTAAACTACCAGTAATAGTTAGAGTTGCCCCACTACGAATTGTGATAGAATTACCGTTTGTGATTTCAAGACTTCCCGAATTTTTATTGTGACTTACTATTACGTCATTTGCTCCAGTCCAAAACTTTAAATTTGGAACGACATTAGACGACCAACCACTTCCGCTATTCCAGTTAGTTGTTGAGCCGTTTGAGTTAGGTTGCGCAAATAGAGATGTAGATAGTAGTAGAAACAAAAAGAAATGTAAATAATGAATTTTTTTCCAAGACTTTTTTTTATCGAAATAATTCATTTTTTTGAGTTAATAACTTTTGGTATACGTGAGATTTTTACTTTGGTTCAGTTTTTTTAGCTGGATTTACTATTAAACTTAGAGAATGAAATCAACGAATAAAAAGTTGATTTAAATATTACTTTTTGGTTAAAAATGTTTAACCCTTTAGAATATTTGCAAGCATATCTTATTGGATTGATGTAAACATTTATTAAAAACTGAACAGTTTTTAAGTATGGAATGTTATTTTACAGAGTAATTTAAAAATTTCAAAATGAGATTGTATTGTGTAAGTGGACTAGGTGCAGATGAACGTGTTTTTCAATTTTTAAAATTAAATGTTGAAATAGTGCCTATTTATTGGATTGGTATAAATGTCGACGAATCTATAGAATCTTATACAAAACGACTCACATCACAAATTAATCAAAAAGAAGCATTTGGCATATTAGGTGTAAGTTTTGGTGGTTTAATTGCGATTGAATTGAGCAAGATTTTAAGTCCTATGTGTACAATTGTTATTTCATCTGTTATTAATAAAATCGAAATCCCTTTTTTCTATAAATTAATAGGTAAAATGAGAGTGGTAAATAACCTACCTACATTCATGTTTAAAGCTCCCATGTTTATTATGAACTATGCTTTTGGGGCGAAGCATAAAATACTATTAAAATCGATTCTTGATGATACTGATTATAAATTTACTAAATGGGCTTTAAACGAATTATTTAATTGGCAAAACGTTGACGAAGTTAGAAACTTATTGAAGATTAATGGTGAAGACGATAAACTATTTAAACCCAGCAAAGTTTCGAAAGTAATAAAAAAAGGTGGGCACTTTATGATTGTAGATAAAGCTGATAAAATTTCTTTTGAGGTTAATCAATTTTTAACTCAGTTTATACAACGTGTTTAAATTTCGCTTAAACTGGATTTCTCAATCCAACCAATTTCATTGTTGGGTGCTTTAATGTTAAGCCAAGTATTTGATTCGGATAAGATATACAATTTAGTTCCTTCGTGTAATTCAAACAAGAGTGTAGCGCTTTCGTTAGGCTCACTAAAAATGTTAGCTGATGCTTTGGTAACAATTCCATTGTGCTGAGATTGAACAGCATTTGATTCTTGAATAGCTATGAATCCTAATACAAGTCCAATAAAAACGGTAGTTTTAGAGTACTTTAATAAAGTTTTTTCGTGCTTTTTCCTACCGTAAATAAATACTAAGGCTGATATTAAAATGATGAGAACAGAAACAAGAGATAACAAACTGTGAGGAAGAGCTAAGTTTAATTTGACTAAAATACTATTGTAAGATACCGTCGGAATTGCTTCGAATTGGTCTTGTATTTGGCTTTTGGCTAGCGATAAATTAAATATGGCATCTTCGTTTGATCCATCCAGTTTTATTGCTTTTTCAAAATTAAGTATGCTTTTCCCAATTATGTTTTTTCTGTAATAAGCGTTTCCAAGGTTCAGATAAAGCTGAGTAGAAACTAAACCCTTCCCCTCTAAAGACTCATAAGAATCGATTGCTATTTGAAATTCTTTTTTGTTATAAGCCGAATCAGCTTTACCAACTAAAGGATCGATAGCAAACACATTTGTAGAAGTAAAAGCTACTAAAAGAAGTATTAACCTTTTTAAAATCATTTTAATTTGTTTTCAAGAGCGTTAATAATAGATTTAGCTTTGTTGAACATTTCTTTTGGTTCCAAAGAGACAGGGGAGAAACGGGCCATTTTACAATCGTTTGATATTCCAAGAGTTTCAGATATTAAAGTTTCAGGTACGTTTAACTCAGAAAGCATTTCGGTTAATTTGTTTTTGTTCAATTGAGATTGATCAATCATTAACTTCCCTAGGAGATAGTTATTGATGGCTTCATCAATTAATTCGTAAAATTTAGCTTTATCACCGTACAGTTCTTTCTGAGCATTTTTTAAATACTTTTTTGCGATTTTATTTGCCTTTTCTTTCTTAATTGATTTAACCTCGTCGGTTGTTTTACTTCTAACCTTAAAGAATAAGGAGCCGAATAGAAATAAAGTTAGCCCTGATATAGAGAGGAAATAATGAAGAAAAGACCCTGTGAATTGGTTTTTTTTCTTGGGCGAAAGAGAACTGATTGTTTGAAGGTATCGAATGTCTGTCCCTTGTAATTCTACGTCTAAACTTCCATTGGAAGAAAAGGATTGGTTTCCATTGGGATTAATAGTCCCAGTAACTTCAATATTAACTTCGTCCGAATGAATTATTTTGAATTTTTTAGTTCTAGGATTAAAAGTAGAGATTTTAATTGGGGCAATCTTAAAATTGCCAGGTTGCCTAGGAATCGCAATAAATTCAAATGTTTTAACCCCCTTGATTCCATTTTCATTAGTTGTAATGTTTTCCTTAGAAGTAGGAGGTAGAGCCTCAAATGCACTTGGGTAATTAACTTTAAGGTCGTTCAAACTGTTTAAGTTCCCTTTACCGAAAACTTTTATTTTAATGGTAACTGCATCATTAATATTTAAAGTTGGTTTGTCGATTATTGTTTCAATTTTGAATTCTCCAATAAGAATAGGGTCTTCAATGTTTGAAGGCGCTTTGGGTAATGGTTTTACGGTTAAAAAGGATGGTTTAGTTGATATTTCTCTTACTTCTGTATTGCTAAAAAAGCCTCTTCCTGCTTGTAAATAAGCATCCGATTTCACAACAGGTATTTTTAATCTTCCAGCTTTTATTGGTGTGAGTATAAAGGTGTAGTCCTTATTAGTTAAATATTTTTTTCCATTTATTGTTCGAATCTTTTTTTGAGTTTTTGATTGGATAGTTTTAATAATAAATCCATCAAATTTTGGGATTTCTTTTAAACGAACGTCCTCTACTTGATAAGCTGAGTACCAATGCAATTCATATTTAATAGTTTCACCTATATAAACCGAATTTTTGTTTGGTTTTAGGCTTAGCATTAAATTTCCATTAACGCTTGATGTTGTTGATGGCTTTACAATTCGAACTGTTTTTTCTTGAGTTTTATAGGACTTGCCGTCTAGTAAAAATGTTATCCCAGGTAATTTATACTTTCCGCTTTTATTTGCCTTTAAATAATATTGGTAAGTGAGATTGTCTTGCAGTCCATTTGACCCATAGCTCGTGGATTGACTACTTCCGCTCCCCATGAGTTCTAATGCACCAAAATCTGTACCAGATAAACTTAAATTGCCGTTTAATTTACTTCCATTGGAACGTAAGATATACTGAACAGAAAATTGTTCTCCAACTTCAAATTCTTCTCCTTCTAAAACGGTAATTCCTTTAATCGTTCCTCCAGCAAAAACTGAAGTTGTAATCAACATCAATAATAGAGTGAAGACACTCAACCAGTATTTGTTAGGAATGTTTAATAACTTCTTCATTACCAATCTTTGTCAATGTTTTTACGAGGACGTTGTTTCATTTTCATTCGAATCATCTTCTCTCTAATATATTTTTCATCATTCTCTAATTCTTTCAATAATTCATTCGCCTTCGCCTTTGAAATAGCTTTTACTTTTTGAGGTTGATTATCATCTTTTTCTCCAGCGCCTTGTCCTTTTTTATCAGTTTCTTCTTTGCTTTCTTTTCCTTCCTCACCACCAGGTTTTCCGTCGTCTTCTTTTCCTTTTTTTTCTTCCCCTTTTTCGTCTCCCTTTTGATTGTCTTTTTCCTTTTTTCCTTCTTTATCTTTGTCACCATCGTTATCAGGTTGATCATCTTTTTTGTCTTGATCCTTTTTTTCTTCGTCTTGCTTTTTCTTTTGTTCTTCAGGGTTATTTTTACTGTCTTTATTCTTTCCGTCTTTATCGTTTTTGTTTTCTTTTTTATCCTTTTCGTCTAGGTCCTTATCCTTGTTATTCTCGTCTTTATTGTTGTCGTTTTTACGCATCATGCTTTGAGCATAAGCAAGGTTATATCTAGCTCCTGTGTCTGTGGGATTGTTTCTTAATGCGTTTTTGTAAGCTTCAATGGCAGCCTCTAATTTCTTTGTTTCCATGTAAGCGTTACCAAGGTTATGATAAGCTTTTGCTTTTTGATCGTTAGAATCGATTTGCGGAATAGTATTCTCTAATCCCGTTATTGCTTCTTCGTAGTTTTTTTGTTCGTAAAATGAATTCGCAATATTATATTGAGCTTCAATGGAGTTGGGGTTGATTTCAACGGCTTTTGAATACATTGAATCAGCCATAATGAAATTAGAGTCTGAAAAATACTTGTTCCCTTGGCGTATAAACGATCGCTCTTCCTGAGCCTTCAAAGAAATAGTGAAGGCTAACAACACCACAATGTATATTACTTGCCTTTGAACCATTTTCCTTTTCGTTTAAAAATGAATAATTCTAATAATATAAAACCTAAACCTAAAGCGAGGAATAGTTGGTATCTACTTGTGTATGAAGTATATTCTTTCGAATCATATTCCGTTTTTTCAATCTCACTAATATTTGCCAACATCGAATTTAACCCTAAACTTTGGTTTGATCCACGAACAAATGTTCCTCCTCCAGCTTTTGCGATTGCTACAAGAGCTTGTTTGTTTAAACGCGTAATTACAGTACTACCATTTTTGTCTTTTTTAACACCTCTTCTTCGTTCATTCACAATGTGTGGTATGGTAGCTCCTTTTTGACTTCCTAAACCAATTGTAAACACTTTTATTTCCTCCTCGTTTAAGTTTCGTGCAATTTCAACTGCTTTTCCATCATGTTCTTCACCGTCTGTAATGACCACTATTGCTTTGTTGGTAGGGGAAGATTCTGGAAAAGATTTTTTAGCCAATTCTAAAGCTGATGCAATATTAGTTCCCTGTACAGGAATAATATCTGTGGTTATGTTTTCAATAAATAATTCAGCTGCAGAATGATCATTTGTGAGCGGTAGTTGTAAATACGCATCTCCTGCGAAAACAACAACTCCAATTCGATCGGAACCTAAATGGCTTATTATTTTACTTATTGACAATTTTGCACGAGCTAGTCTGTTTGGTTTTAAATCTTCGGCTAGCATACTTTTTGACACATCAAGACAAAGAATCATATCTATTCCAGCCCGTGTGACTTTTTCCTTTTTATCTCCAAATTGAAGGTTTCCTGCAGAAAGGATAATGAAAGTTAATCCGAGAGTCCAAAGAAAAAATTTCAGTACGGCTCTGTTTTTAGATAAATCAGGTATTAAACTTTTTAAAGCTGAATTAGTAGCAATTTTAAAAAGTATTCTTTTTTGAACTACTCGATTAACAACAAATAAAACAATAAACGCAAATACGAACACAAGTAACCAGATTGTCCAAGGATATTGCCATCGCGCGAAATCACGATCACTAAATAAAATTGATGATATGTTTTCCATCCACTTCATTTATCCAATTGTCTTAAAAATGGTTAATCCAAGCGTTTTCGAAATTAGCAATAATCCAATTCCGATAAGTAAATAGGGAAGGTGTAAATCAGTTTTTTTATAAAACTTCAAACTGGCCAGTTCTGTTTTTTCTAATCGATCAATCTCTTCGTAAATATTTTTTAAAGTTTCTGCTGATTCAGCTCTATAATATTTCCCACCAGTTACCTCAGCAATATTATTTAAAGCTTCATGATCAATGTTAGATTTCACTTGTTGTTTCTGTGTTCCGAAAAATGTTTGTCTGTCAATCGTATAAACCGATTTTCCAATTCCTATTGTATAAACTTTAATGTCAAATGTGCTTGCTAATTCAGCAGCAGTTTTAGGAGAGATTGATCCAGCATTGTTTTCTCCATCCGTTAATAAAATAATCACTTTACTTTTAGCGTCACTATCTTTTAACCTTTGCACTGAAGTTGCTAGTCCTGAGCCTATTGCAGTTCCATCTTCTAAAATACCCGTTCGGATGTCTCTAAACAGTTCAATAATTCTATTATGGTCAATTGTTAGCGGACATTGAGTGAAGCTTTCTCCTGCAAAAACTACTAAACCGAAACGGTCATTTGGTCGATCTAGAATAAAGTTAGTTGCAATTTTTTTAGAGGCCTCTAATCGGTTAGGTTTAAAATCTGGAGCGTTCATTGACGTAGATATATCAATTGATAAAACCATATCAATACCTTGTGTTTTAGTTTGTTCCCAACTTTTTTCGTCTTGCGGACGAGCTAATGCAATTATAAATGCTATGATTGCAAGATTTACTAAAACGAACGGGATATGTTGTAAATATTTAAACAACCGATCTTCCTGAAACCCTTCTGAAGAACTAAATTTTACATCAACTTGATCGTTGTTGTTTTTCAGAATGTAATAAGTGATAACAATAGGTATGACTGAAAAAGCCCAAAACCAGTTTGGAGAATGGTAGGAGGATTCAACAAATAATTTATTGAAAGCAGCAGTAAAGATTTCTATGTAATTATCTCTATTCACTTATACAGTTTCAGTCTCTTGCTGTTTGATTTCCTCTTGATGTGCAGAAAGTATTTGGTTTAGTAATTCAAGCGCACTTTCGTGCTGAGCATAAACCCCACGTTGCTTGGCAAACTTTACCATATCCGAGAAGTTTAAAATATGAATAACCTCATTCTTAAATTTACGATCAAGACCTAATGCGTTTAATTGTTGTGTAATTTCTCCTGTTGTTTCTTCCAAAGCTTTTACTCTGTGCTTGAACTCTAGAAATTTTCTTAGAATTCCAGAAAGTTCAACATGAAATTCTTTTTCTTCGCCTTTCTCCCAAAGTTTACTCGATTTTAATGCTTCAAACCTTTCCCACAGAACTTCCATTACAGGACGCGCTGGAATGGTTGGATCAGTAGTTGGTTTTCTTTTGTACTTGTTGTAAAGTAGGTAGGAAAGAGCGATTAATGTTGCTATAATTATTAACCAAAAAATTGACCAAAGAACAATGCTTTGAATTTCATCAAATATAAAAGGGGTTTCGAATTGATCATTGATTGGTTTAAAACTTTCCGAAGGATTTATTTTAACGGTATTAAAGCGTAATAAAAACGGTGTAGTTTGTAATTCTCCACTAACAATTGGCGGGACAATAAAATACCCAGTGTCCCATGATGTGATGTGTAATTTTTGAGAAAGGAGTAAATCCTCTCCTGCAATTATAGTATCGATTTTTGAGGCGTTAACTATTTCTAATTCCTCCGTTAAGGTATCCATCAAAGTTGGCCAAGCAAAATCACTCGATCCTTTATATTCTAAATAAATAATGGCTTGCTCCCCGATGAGAAAGTTGTTTGAATCTACATTACAAGTAAATTGTGCACTAATAAAAGTACTTGAACAAAAGAATAATATGTTTAAAATCCATGTTTTCATTATCTTAAACCACGTTTTTTAAATGTTTTCATTAGAGGAGAGGTATAAGGCTCGTTTGTGTTTAATATAACTTTATCAATTCCTGTTTTTTTACAATATTCATCAAATTGATCATTCATTCTATTCCACCAATTTTCATAGGTTTTCCGAGTAGAAGAGGAGTTGGTGTTAACCCAAGATTTTGTTGCCTTTTCGGGATTAAACATTCTTACTAATCCAAGCTTAGGTAAATTTGTTTCTATAGGATCAAAACATTTAATGGCGATTAAATCATGTTTTGAATTTGCCATTTTCAAAGCGTTAAAATAACCAGTGTCTAAAAAGTCACTAACTAAAAAAGCTGTACATCTTCTTTTAACAGCATTGGTTAAATGAATCAGTCCAGCACTTAAATCTGTTCCTTTATTTTCGGGTTCAAACTCTAACAAATCTTTTATTATTCGGAGAATATGATTTCTTCCCTTTCTTGGTGGAATATACTTTTCTACTTGATCTGAAAATAGAATAACACCAACTTTATCATTGTTTGATATAGCCGAAAAAGCAAGTACAGCGCTTACTTCTGTAATATATTCTCGTTTTGACGTATTCGTAGATCCAAATGTTTCTGAGGCTGATACATCAATAACCAACATTACTGTTTGTTCCCGTTCTTCTTCGAAGGTTTTAACAAATGGTTCATTAAAACGGGCAGTTACATTCCAATCTATTGTTCTTGTTTCATCACCAAATTGATATTCCCTAACTTCAGCAAAAGTCATCCCTTTACCTTTAAAGGCACTAGAGTATTGTCCTGAGAAAAGTTGTTTAGACATTCCTCGGGCTTTAATTTCAATCTTTTTTATTTTGCTTAAAAGCTCGGTTGAATTCAAAGTGGACTAATTAAGGTACTTGAACAGTGTCGATTATTTCTTTGATAATTTGATCAGAATTAATTTCTTCAGCTTCAGCTTCATATGTTAAACCAACTCTGTGACGAAGAACATCAGGAGCAACAGATCTAACATCTTCTGGAATTACATATCCTCTACGATTAATAAAAGCGATTGCTTTCGCTGCTTTTGCCAAGTTAATGGACGCTCTTGGAGAGGCTCCAAAACTTATTAGGTTTTTATGTTTTTTTGATGGTTCTCTAGTTGCAAAAACTAAGTCAATTATATATTGCTCAATCTTTTCATCAATGTATATTTCCTTAACTAATTTGCGCGCTTCCATTATTTTATCGGTAGATAAAACACTGTTTGGTTGTGGATATTCTTTTAATAAATTTTGACGCATTATTATTTGTTCATCCGCTTTATTGGGATAGTCTAATTTAACTTTCAACATAAAACGGTCAACTTGAGCTTCAGGTAACGGGTACGTTCCTTCTTGTTCAATTGGGTTTTGAGTAGCTAAAACTAGGAAAGGTTGCGGAAGCGGGAATGTTTCACCGCCAATTGTAACTTGCTTCTCTTGCATAGCCTCCAAAAGAGCACTTTGAACTTTAGCAGGTGAACGGTTAATTTCATCTGCTAATATGAAGTTGGCGAAAACAGGTCCTTTTTTGACGATAAACTCCTCGCTTTTTTGACTATAAATTAGTGTTCCAATAACATCAGCAGGCAGTAAATCAGGTGTGAATTGAACTCTGTTGAATTTAGCACTAATGATTTTACCTAGTGTATTTATAGCTAGTGTTTTTGCTAACCCAGGAAGACCTTCTAATAAGATATGCCCATCAGATAACAAACCAATTAATAAAGCTTCTGTCATTTGGGGCTGTCCAACAATCACCTTAGACATCTCAATTTTGATTAAATCAACAAAAGCACTTTCTCGCTCGATGCGTTCATTTAATTCAGCAATATTCACCTCTGTTGTGATAGTTTGTTCCATTATTATAAATTATTGATTCACAAATTTAAAAAAGCCTTGAAGAATATGAAATTTAGAGACTGAATTGCTTGTTAAAATTTGTTAACAATTGTAATTAGTTATTAATATTGAATCAATTCAAGTTCAATAAAGATTGTTTTTTTTGTAAAATTTACTTTTTAAAATTACAATAGTGAAAGAGGAGTAGTTTTAATTCTTTGTTACCTTTTGAGATATTTGAATTATAGAATAAATTAATTCTTATGAAAATCCTTTTTAAAATATTTTTTGTTTTTGCTGTAACCTTTAATCAGGGAGTTTTAGCCCAATTAGTTAAAGCTTTTGATTTAGAAGATGCCTTGAAAAATAAGACTTCGTTAAGAATATTGGATCTTTCAAATCAGGATGTTACTAATCAATTGGAAGTTTTACTTCAGTTGAGTTCATTAGAAGAATTGAATTTATCGGCTACAAATTTGGAACAATTACCAAAAGGACTTGTTGGACTTAAGCAACTGAGAAAAATAAATTTGAGTTACAATGAGTTTTTGGATGTAGAGCAGGTGTTTACTGTTTTACAGGAGATGAACTTATCTTCAATTTCGTTAGAAGGTTGTAAACTTCCTTTTTTCCCTTATCAATTAGCCAAAATAAAGTCATTGAGTAGTTTAAATATCTCTAATAATTATATTAGAGATTTGCCGGATAATTTTAGTGAATTAACGGGTCTTATTAATTTAAACATTGCCATGAATTATTTGGATTCGATTCACGCAGGATTAAACACTTTACCAAATTTGGAAATATTGGATTTGTCTTTTAACACGAATGTGTTTATTGATCATTTAATTAATTCAAAACTTGATTTTCCAAGGCTACAGGAGGTGAAGTTAGTAGGGGTAAGAAATTTCCCTAAAACGCTAAACTTAAGAAACGGAAAACTTGCCAAGTTAGATTTATCAGAAACAAGCTTTAAGAAAATCGAACAATTATCAACGGATTCATTTAAGGTAGATCATATTATAGCGAAAGATTGTAAGAAATTAAATTATGAATTTGCTTGTAAAACACTTCAGAATAGTGGCGTTAAAAAATTAGAGATTTCGAGTTCTGAATTGGAAAGACTTCCTACAGGTGTTCAAAGAATGAAAGAGTTGGAAGAGTTGAATATAACTGAAAGTAAGATAAATTATTTAACCTCTTTAAATAATCACAAAAACTTACATCGAATAAGTATAAAGAGTGATGAGTTATCTACCATATTTAGTAGTGTGAGCAGACTGCAGGGTTTGGAGTATTTAAACATTAAAGACACGGATATAAAGAGTGAAGAGGTTGTTAAATTGGTTGAACATTTTCCTAATGCAGAAATTGTTTACGATCCCCAAAAGCAAGGAATTCCTATTCTTTTTCCTGATTTCATGAAGGATTTTAAATTGAAAGTTCCTTTTAAAAATCTTTTAAAGCCAAAGGAGTTATTTAAGTTTTCATCAAACGAAAAGCAGTTATTAACCTTAGCATCTGGAACTCAGGTTTCTTTAGAAGAAAATTCATTCCAATCAAAAGATGGAACACCGTATTTGGGAGATGTGAAATTTGAAGTTTCGGAGTATAAATCTTCAATGGATATTTATTTATCTGGCTTGCCGATGGTTTACGATTCCTCTGCGCTTTATGGATTTGAATCAGGAGGGATGTATGATTTGAAAGCAAAAACTCCTGCTGGTGAAAATTTAGCGTTAAAGAGTGACAAGCCTTTGGTTATTAATACTGGATTGCCAGAAAACAGGAGTGGATTTCAGAGTTATGAATTGATCAATAATACATGGGTAAGGAATGGTTTCGAAACTGTTTTTAACCCTTCTTCATCAAATAACTTGTTGTACGATTTTAATGGAAATAGATGGAATATGAAAAAGCCATCAAAGCCCGTTTTGGAACATGAGGACTTTGCTTTGGAGGTTTGGCAAACTAAAGAAACAAAAGGGTATAAGGTTCGATTTAAAAGAGGGAGTGAGAGTCAAATGAGAAACCTTCATGTGACTCCCCAAATAGTTTCGGTTAATGATATAGCTGTTTTTAGAAATGAAGAATGGATTGTTATTGACCCCTTAAAAGAAGAAAAATTAAAAGCTTTGAAAAATGCTTCATTTATTAAGAAATTAGATTGGTTTACACCGTTTTCAAAAAAATCAATTAAATATCAATTTCAAAATATTCAGCGTGTTTCAATCATTCCTCAAATTGATAAAGACAATTTTTTATTAACTGTTGTAACTAAAACGGGTACTTTTGAACTAGAAATTATTCAAGATTTTTCAAATATAGGTCCAAAATCGAGTAAGCGAAAAATCAAGAATCAATGGAAAAGATATAAACGAACGAATACAAAAATTAGTAATTATAATAAAAATGTGATTAAAAGATGGGAGAAGTCTATGGATATTTATCAAGCCAGACAAAAAGAAATATATGAAGATTCTATTTTAAGAGCCACTGATCCTGAAGGATATTACGAGGCACAAGCAAGAATAGCCTCATTCAATAATTATCGGAATAATCTTATTAGTAGTATAGCTAATTCTGGTAGATTCCAATTTAGAACACTAGGAATGGTTAATATTGATCGGATTCAGAGAGATCTAATTGCAAAAGGAACAGAGGTGATTGTTGATGCATTTGATCAAAATGGTGATAGTTTAACATTAGAGACTATTTCGATTCTATCAACAAACTTACCAGGGGCTTTTAGTTATAGCACTAATAAAATTTATATGTTAAAGACTGGAAGTACAGTTGCGATAGCTAAAACGATAAATGGTGATTTGGGATATATTAGTAAACAAAGTATGAAGGCTATTACTTTCAATTCTAAGGGGAATACAAAATTTGTATTTAATGTTATAAATCCAGATGATATTACAGTTGAGGAATTAGGGAGGTTAATTTATTAATATGATTAAAGGATTTACATACTTACTAATTATTCTCGTTTGTCTCTCTTTCTTGGTGAAAAGGGATGAGTCAAATTTGATAAATCCTTATGATTTTAAGCGGGAGTTATTAAAAGACGCAATTGTAAATTTAATTAATAAAAAAAGAGAAAAGTCGAATAGACCTTTGATTGAAGTTGATGTGAAATTAGATAGCTTGTTGGTTTATTTTCATGAGAAACATAAAAATAAAGACTTTTCAAAAATTAGACGAAAATTGAGAAAAGGCTTTTACTTAAAAGGGATTGATATAGGGTTTAAAAACTCTTGGTTTAAGGTTGCTCAAAGTAATTATAGTACGATGCCTGTATTCGGAAGAAGCTACTTTTTTGACACAAGTTGTCAAGTTTACAAATATGGAACTGAGGCAGCTTTAAAAGATACTTTGATTAAGCCAAAACCATCACGATTAATCTCTTACAAGGAATTGTCTAAAAAACTTATTTTAGGTTCTTACCCTGGTAAAGTGAAGCGTTGGATTACCAATTCTTCAGTAACAAAAATTGGGTTGTACATAAAAGTGAATAAACGGAATTTTCCAAGTCGTGTTCCAACAGTTGAAATTATGTACGTATTATCCGGTAATGTAATGCCGAAGGCTTTGAAATAGTTATCTTGCTTGATTTAAGTCTAGCGTCAATACTTTTTCAAAATGTCTCAATGACTTTAATTCTTTTGATGTAACCAACGATAATGATAAACCAGTTCTTCCTGCTCTCGCAGTTCTTCCGCTTCGGTGTGTGTAGTATTCTGCTTGATCAGGAAGTGTATAGTGAACAACATAGCTTAAAGCTTCAATATCAATTCCACGAGCTGCTAAATCTGTAGCGACTAAAATTTGTAAACTTTCGTTTTTAAATGCGCGCATTACCTTATCTCTCTCAATTTGTTTTAAATCTCCGTGGATAGCATCTGCAGAGATGTTTTTAGAGATTAATTGCTTTGACAATTTAATTGCAACAGCTTTTGTTTTACAAAAGACTACACCACGATTTTTGTGCTGAGTTTTTAAGAATTTACAAAGAAGCGCTAATTTTTCACCTTCTTCACAAATTGCAAATTGATGTTCGATGTTTTGATTCGTTGCTTGTTCTGGGCTAATTTCAATTTTGTGAGCAGCAGGAGAAAGAAAGTTTTTTACGATTTCTTGAATCCCTTGAGGCATTGTTGCTGAAAACAACCACTTACTTTCGGCAAGCTTTGTTTGTTGTAGGATGTCTTCTAGGTCCTTTTTGAACCCCATGCTTAGCATTTCGTCAGCCTCATCTAAAACAACCGTTTTAACCCGTCTTAAATCAACAGCCTTTCTTCTCACTAAGTCAAGTAGTCTACCTGGAGTAGCCACAACAATATGAGTTGGGCGTTTTAGGTTTTTTATTTGTATTTCGATTCGTTCACCACCGTAAACAGATTCTGTAAAAATTTTATCGGAATATTTAGTGAACTTAAATAATTGCTTTGCGATTTGTTGTCCTAGTTCACGCGTGGGGCTCAAAATTAATGCTTGAATTTCTTTCGATTTTGGATTAATTTTTTGCAAAAGAGGTAATCCGAAAGCAGCTGTTTTCCCAGTTCCAGTTTGAGCCTGGCCAACTAAATCACAATTTCCTGCTAGTAATATTGGTATTACTTGTTTTTGAATTTCCGAAGGAGTAATGATGTTTAATTCACTTAATCCTTTAATAAAATCCTTCTTAATTCCTAAATCTGCAAAATTCCCCACAACAAATACCTTTAATGTAGAACAAATTTAAATATTATAAAACTAAGAATAGGGAAAATAGGTTTATACTTTTAAGCTAATTATAAGATTATCGTTTAATTGTAGGTTTTTATATTGACAATTAAGTAGCTCATTTATAATTAGTTAATTTTCATTTGCTAATGGGTGTTTTTAAATGTCCTCGATCCTGATAGTAGAACTTTTTTGTATTTATGGAGAATTGATCTTTTTTTACAATTGTTAATGTGATTTATGAACACTTGAAATTATAAAAGTGCGAAACCTTAATAATTATTCCATTAGGGTTTTTGTCTAAAAGTAGTTTTTTCTATTTTTAGTATGAATTTTTAAGGCTAGAATTTAATTCGCTAAAGTTTAGTGTTTTAATTCTTTTTACTTTTAAGTAAAATTCAGAAAATGCTTGGTTTAAAACTCCCTACAGATCCTAGATGGGTTAATATTATTGAAGAAAATATAAACGAGATTTTAACAGATCATGCGTACTGTGAAATGAAGGCCGCATCATACGCGATGTCGTTGATTATGAAATACCCTAATAACAGTGAGATTGTAGATCAAATGACGGAACTTTCTAGAGAGGAGATGACACATTTTCAGATGGTTCATAAATTAATTAAAGAACGTGGATTGAAACTTGGTAAAGAAAAGAAAGACTTCTATGTTCATGATTTAATGAAATTCATCAAGCGTGGAGGAAGTGAAGAGATGGTTTTAGTGGATAGGTTATTGATTGCAGCTATGATTGAAGCCAGAAGTTGTGAGCGTTTCCTAACGCTCTCCGAAAATATAAAAGATAAAGAATTATCCAAGTTTTATTACGATTTAATGGCAAGTGAAGCTCGTCACTATACACTTTTTTTAAAATTGGCGAAAAAATATGGGGTTGGAGTAGATGTAGATTCCAGATGGAAAGAGTTTTTAGCAGAAGAAGCAAGAATTATAGCTGGATACGGGAACGATAAAGCAGTTCATGGTTAATCGTATTTACGGAAAATTCCACGATCAAAAGCAGTCCATAAACATGCTGGTAATCCTACATTTTTTAATGTGGTATTCGTCCAAGTATTGCAAGTTTGAAATAAATGATAAGTCCCCACTGCATCATAAAAGCAATCATTATTACTGTAGTAAGCATTAGGAATTGCTACTGGTTTTGATTGCGCAAATGACTTTTTAATTTCTATTATTAATCTTTGAAGTGTATCATTTGATACAGTTATTTTCTTGCAGTTTTCACTCTCTTGTAATTCTTTGTAGTAGCTAACATGCATAGCTGTTGAACTTAAACCAAACATTGCTTTGAAGGCTGTTGAGAATTTTAATTCTGCCCAAGTTGGCGTCTTTAAATAAAAGCCTTTATCACCCCAACCAAAAGAAACTAATCTATAGTTTCTTTCAGCATTTTTCGTACTACTGCTAGATATGAAATTGCTCCAATCATGTTTAATTGATTTAATCGGCAAAACAATATCAGTATGAACACCATTTGTTAAAATATATATTTCAACATCTGATCCTTGTTCCTTTTT
This sequence comes from Flavobacteriales bacterium, assembly GCA_029251005.1. GTDB lineage: Bacteria > Bacteroidota > Bacteroidia > Flavobacteriales_C. The sequence continues at coordinate 20,992 of JAQXEE010000114.1, forward strand.
TGTGTTTATTCCGATCTCCGAGCAAGTAAAAACTAAGATTGCAGTTGAAGACAAGAAAATAAGAATAACCTCTAAAGTGGTTAATAGTGTATTCATCATTTTAATTATTTTAAATAAAGTTAAGACTCCATCAATTATTAAATTATGACAACTAGCTAATAAGTTTTTTGCAGGCTTACTAAGTGTAAAAAAATATAGTTACAAATAACAATTTATTATTTACCATAAATAGTTTCATTAAGTGTTATTAAATCTTTCTTTAAATCGAAGAAATGGATCTTCAAAAAACCGTTTAGACAGTGATGAAGTAATTACGATTCCTACCGTAATTATACTGTAAAATAGCAGTGTAGAAGTAATGGGAGAAAATGAATTTAAAATCGATTTTAGTCCAACTATAACTGTGAAAATCACTAGTAGATGATACATGTAAATCCCGTAAGATATTTCACCTAAAAAGTTCAATGGTTTTAAATCAAGGTTAATGATTTTTTTTGGGTTAAGAGAAACATTTATAATTATCCAAACAAAGCAAAGCATCATGAGTAAATCTGACAAAATAAATGTTTTGAATATTTGCTTAAAAATAGGTGCGGTTTCAATTAATTTGTTCACGAAGCCAATTCTTAAAAGAATAAAAATTAAAATAACAATTTGAGCAGGTCTCGAAAATATTCCCATTTTGCCAATTTCCTTTTTAGAATGGTAGATTAGGTAACTAAAAAGTCCACCAATTGCCATTGCTTCAAACTTTAAAATTTTGATTACTTGATGGCTTGTACTGTTTCGATAATCAGAGTATTCAAAAAATAATAAAAGTGATAATTTAATTAATATTACAAGTGTAATTATTACAACGAAATGTTTTTTAAGCTTTTTGAAAAGGGGCGCCCAATAGATATAGAAAAGTTCCTCAACTCCAATCGACCATAATGGTTCTAACAATCCTCCTCCAAAAAGGATGTTCACCATAAAGGGAGTGAAAAAAACGTAGTACAAAAACACATCATAAAAACTGTAGTTTAGTTCGAATTGTGTATCAATAAAAGATAAAATTAAAGGAAGGATTATTGTTCCAATAAGAACTAACAAAAAGTACAAAGGCCATATTCTTAATATCCTTCGAATGTAAAATTTCCGAATAGAAATTGTATTTTTTTTTGCATGTTCTTTGAGTAACAAAAAAGTGATTAAAAAACCACTTAGAACAAAAAAGAAAGTTACAGCCAATCCACCATTATTAAAAAGTGAAAATTCTTTTAAATTAAAGACACCATACTTTAATTTTACTTGTTCAGCGTGATGCAAAACCACTAAAAATGCAGCAAAAAATCTTAGTGCATTTAGACCTGAGAAGTATTTAATTGATTGATATTTCATTTGTATGTCACCAAATGTAATAAATTGTTCATACTCTTATCGTTTCAATACTTTATAAAACCGTCCTTTTTTCGTAATTTTACAATCCAATTTTTACATTATGTTTGGAAATCTTCAAGATAAATTAGACAGAGCCTTTAAAGTCTTAAAAGGTCACGGTCAAATCTCAGAAATAAACGTAGCAGAAACTACAAAGGAAATTAGACGTGCTTTATTAGATGCCGATGTTAGTTTTAAGGTTGCTAAACAGTTTACTGCCAGAGTAAAGGAAAAAGCAATTGGTCAAAATGTATTAACAACATTAAAGCCGGGTCAAGTACTTACCAAAATAGTACACGATGAGTTAGTAGGTTTGATGGGAGGCTCCGAAGCTGAAATTAATATTCAGGGTAATCCGGCTGTCATTTTAATTGCGGGTTTACAAGGGTCGGGTAAAACAACCTTTACAGGTAAGTTAGCTACTTATTTAAAAACAAAAAAAGGAAGAAAACCTCTGTTAGTTGGTGGTGATGTATATCGTCCGGCAGCGATGGACCAATTAGAAGTTTTAGGAGGTCAGGTTGAAACCGAAGTTTACTTAGAAAGAGAAAACAAAAATCCAGTTGAAATTGCTAGAAATTCAATTAAATATGCCAAACAAAACGGTTTTAATGTAGTTATTGTGGATACAGCCGGTCGTTTAGCTGTTGATGAAGCAATGATGACTGAAATTGGAGACGTAAAAGAGGCTATTAATCCAAGCGAAATTTTATTTGTAGTTGATTCCATGACTGGTCAAGATGCTGTTAATACTGCAAAGGCCTTTAATGATAAATTAAATTTTGATGGTGTTGTACTAACCAAACTAGATGGTGATACTCGAGGTGGAGCTGCGCTTTCGATTAGAGAGGTAGTTGAGAAACCAATTAAGTTTGTTGGTACGGGTGAAAAGATGGATGCTCTAGATGTATTCTATCCTTCTCGTATGGCTGATCGTATTTTAGGGATGGGAGATGTTGTTTCCCTTGTTGAAAGAGCTGAACTTCAATTTGATGAAGAACAAGCAAAGAAACTACAAAAGAAGATTGCTAAGAATCAATTTGATTTTAACGATTTTAATGATCAAATCCAACAAATCAAAAAGATGGGTAACCTGAAAGACTTAGTTGGAATGATTCCTGGAATTGGGAAAATGATGAAAGATGTTGATATTGATGATAATGCTTTTAAAGGAATTGAAGCGATTATTGATTCGATGACTCCGTATGAACGTGCGAACCCAAAGCAAATTTCCGGATCGAGAAGAAAAAGGATTGCTGGTGGTAGTGGAAACACAGTTATAGAAGTGAACAAACTAATTAAGCAGTTTGAAGAAACTTCTAAAGTGATGAAAATGATGAGTAATAAAAATAATATGGCGAAGATGATGAAAAACTTCCCTGGTTTAGGTGGCGGTAAAATGTAATTTAAACAATTCGTTAGTGTACAATGCGAGTTGAATTGATAAATAGAATAATTCGAAAGTATGATATTATTAGATGGTAAAAAGACCTCTGCAGAAGTAAAAGCTGTTATAAAAAAAGATGTTGAAGAATTTGTTTCTAAAGGAGGGAAAAAGCCACATTTAGCAGCTATACTTGTAGGTAGCGATGGAGCTAGTGAAACTTATGTAGCTTCAAAAGTTCGATCTTGTAGTGAAGTTGGGTTTGATTCTACTTTAGAAAGAATGCCTTCTCAAACAACTGAAGAAGAATTATTGGCTAAAATTGATGAATTTAATAAAAATGCTGATATCGATGGTTTTATCGTACAATTACCATTGCCTAATCATATTGACGAACAAAAAGTAACCACTACAATTTTTCCAGAAAAAGATGTTGATGGATTTCATCCCGTAAATGTTGGTAGAATGGCACTTGGTCAACCGGCATATATTTCCGCTACACCCTACGGAATAACTCAAATGTTAGAGCAGTATAAAATTGAAACAAGTGGAAAGCATTGTGTCGTTATTGGTCGTTCAAATATTGTTGGGTCTCCAATGAGTATTTTAATGGCAAAAAATTCAAAGTATGCAAATTGTACTGTAACGCTTACACATTCAAGAACTAAAAATTTGGAAGAGTTTACCAAGGCTGCAGATATCGTAATTGTAGCCTTAGGAAAGCCAGCTTTCTTAACAGGTGAAATGATCAAGGAAGGTGCTGTTGTTATTGATGTGGGGATTACTAGAGTTCCTGACGATTCCAAAAAGAGTGGATTTAGAATTCAAGGTGATGCAGATTTTAAAAGTTGTGCCGAGAAAGCCTCTTACATAACTCCAGTTCCTGGTGGAGTTGGACTAATGACTGTTGCTTCGTTAATGAAAAACACATTAGCTGCTGCTAAAAATGAAATTTACGGATAATTTAAATTGGTTGAAAAAAAAGCTGGTTTACAGGGATGTAATTATATATTAAAACAAATGAGGTTTATTTTAAAAATTGAAGTATTCCGAATTTTGTTGGCTGATGAAAGCCATAAGAATAGCAAGGTGACCAAGCATTATAGGATTTATTAGTAGGGTTAATGTTAAAGAGATTTCCTTTCCAAATCGTTTGGTCCTTTGGTTGAGTGAAGTTTCCGTTTGGAAGCGTGGCTAAATCTTCAAAAGGGATTTTGAATTCTATTATATAATAGTCTTTTTTAATTCTAGTTTTTCAGCAAAATA
>JAQXEE010000115.1 GCA_029251005.1 Flavobacteriales bacterium
TAATCTACATTATCATGTAAAAAAGAGTTGTTTGGACGTATCTCTGGATTATTTTCTCCATCATCTCCTAATGTGAAACGTGAAGCACTGCTCTCTGAAGAGTGCTGAAGATTGTCTAATCTTACTTTTCTTCTGATGTAAGCAGGCTCATTTTCTAAGTCTGTAATTCCAGAGGGTGACTTTAATTTATGTGTCAAGTTATTTAACTGGCTTAATCTTTCTTCTGATCTTCTTAATCTTTCTTCTGATTCCAATTCACTTGCAAAAGTTGCCGATTCTGGAGCCTTTTTAGGAGCCTCAAATCCTAAAGGAGCTTTGTGCTCTGGTTCAACTGAAATTTTGTTAAACGTTGGCTCGAAAGATTTTTCTTCTGTAGATTCTGAAGCTTGGTTTTGCTCATCTTCTATTTCGTTAAACATTTCATTACTTGTTTCCTTAGCTTCAGGCGCTTCAAATTGAAAAGTAGGAGAATTATCTTCTTTTACTGTTTTCTCTTCTTGCTCAACAGGAGCGGAGAAAGCTTCATCATAAAGATTATGTACAATCTTTGGAGTTTCAGATTCTGCAATAGGTGTTTCGGCTACAGAAACTGGATCCTTAACTTCCCAACCCGAAGGTAAAGGCTCTGCCTGTTTCTTTTCTACTGCAGGAACATTTAATTCCATTCTCGTTTGCTCAACTTGAGGATTTTCTGTGGACTTCAATTGCGGTTCCATAGGGTTAACAGCATCCGATTTAAGACTATTAACAGCTTGTGGAGCTGAAGCAGTTTCTTTTAAGCTATGAACCACTTTATCCTTTCTTTTTTCAGATTGAATACCACCAATTGATTTATTCGCTTCAAAACCAGTAGCAATTAAAGTAATAGAGATACTATCTCCTAATTCCTCGTCTATACCAGTTCCCCAAATAATATCTGCAGATAATCCTGCTTCATCTTGAATATAATCAGTTATTTGAGAAATCTCATCCATCATAACTTCGCTATTACCTGAAGTAATATTTAATAAAATATAATTTGCTCCTTCTATATTATTATCATTTAATAATGGCGATTCTAAAGCTTCTTGGGCTGCAGTAATAGCTCTGTTTTCACCAGATGCAAAAGAGGACCCCATAATAGCAACACCACTATTAGTCATTACAGTTCTGACGTCTTCAAAATCCACATTAATGTATCCTGTTCTTGTTATAATTTCAGCAATCCCTTTAGATGCTTCAGTCAAAATATCATCTGCTTTACTAAATGCATCCGATAAAGAAAGGTTTCCGTAGATTTCTCTTAATTTATCATTACAGATAATTACACAAGTATCAACAGCGTCGCGTAACTCTTCTAAACCTCCATCAGCTTGGTTTGATCTTTTTCTACCTTCAAATCCAAACGGATATGTTACGATAGCAACCGTAAGAATACCTAATTCTTTTGCTATTCTAGCAATAATTGGAGCTGCCCCTGTACCGGTTCCACCACCCATTCCTGCTGTAATAAAAAGCATTTTAGTATCTTTTTCAAGAATTTCTCTAATTTCATCAATGTTCTCCAAAGCAGCGTTTTTACCAACTTCCGCTAAGGATCCTGCTCCTCTTCCAGCAGTAAGGTTTAAACCTAGCTGAATTTTATTGGGAACTGGACTCATTTCTAAAGATTGTTCATCAGTGTTACAAATAAAGAAATCTACTCCTTTGATTCCTTGTTTGTACATGTGGTTTACCGCATTGGATCCACCACCTCCAACACCAAATACCTTGATGATGGACTTTTCCTCTTTTTCTAAATCAAAATTCATAACATTTATTGGTTTAAAAATTTCTAACTTTATTCTGTATCATCCTCAAAAAAATCTCTCCCCTTCTTTATTATTGCATCAAAGAAATTTCCTTCTTTTTTGGTTGAATGACCTTTTACTTTGTTCACTTGATTATTTTGCTTTTTTGCAGATTTTTCTAATCCCTTAATTACTAAACCTACACCAGTTGCATAAACCGGAGACGTAATACCTTCAACATCTCCGCTTGCTAAATGCTCGTTTGGATAACCAATTCTTGTATCCATTCCGCTCATATACTCCACTAATTGTTGGATATGCTTTAATTGAGATCCACCACCAGTGATAACTATACCTCCAATTAATTTCTTCTCAAATCCTGAGTTCTTTATTTCAAAATAAACGTTCTCAACAATCTCCTCCATTCTTGCTTGAATGATGTGTGCTAAATTTTTAACCGAAATCTCTTTAGGAGCCCTTCCTCTTAAACCAGGAATACTAACTATTTCATTTTCTTGATTTTCATTTGCTAAAGCAGATCCAAACTTCACTTTTAACAGTTCAGCTTGAGATTTAATAATTGTGCAACCTTCTTTTATATCCTCAGTAACGATGTTTCCTCCAAAAGGAATAACAGCAGTATGCCTAATTATTTGATCCTGAAAAATAGCAATATCAGTAGTTCCACCTCCAACATCAACCAAAGCAATTCCTGCTTCTTTTTCCTCACTACTTAAAACGGCTTCTGAAGAAGCTAATGGCTCAAGGATTAATTCAGCAACTTTTAACCCTGCTTTTTCTACACATTTATAAATGTTTTTAGCAGCGGTAACCTGTCCTGTTATTATGTGAAAATTCGCTTCTAAGCGAACTCCGGCCATTCCTATCGGATCTTTTATTCCCTGCTCATTATCTACAATATATTCTTGAGGTAATACATGAATGATTTCTTCGCCTGGTAATGTTACCAGCTTATACATATCATCGATTAAACTATCAATATCTACTTGAGAAATTTCCTCTTCATAAGTATGACGAATCTTTTCACCTCGATGCTGTAAACTTTTAATATGCTGACCAGCGATACCAACATTAACCACCCGGATATCAACACCCGATTGAGCTTCGGCTTCAGTCACTGCAGTTCTAATACTGTCTACAGTTTTATCTATGTTTGAAACAACTCCACGAGTAACTCCTACAGACTCCGATTTTCCCATTCCAAGGATTTCGATTTTCCCGTGCTCATTTCTTCGTCCTACCATGCAAACAATTTTGGTAGTACCTATATCCAATCCAACAACTATATCTGAATTACTCATCTTACCAATGTGATATTATTTGCAAACTATTTGCTTATTAAACTTTACGTTCACTTCTTTGTACTTATTCCAACCCATTTTAGGTGCAATATCTTTGTAATACCTTTTTATCTTATTTAGCTTTTCTTCGTAATTGGTTAACTCTCCAAATAAAAATTCCTGATTCCCTAAAAGTGGAATAAGAATAGCATCCCCTTCACTATTAATATATACCTGACCAATTAACGATTTCCAAAAAGGATTTTTATTTACATACTTTGCAAAATCGTAAACATCGTTTACTAATTTTTGATGCGTTAATAAATCAACATGAACAGCCGAATCTACCAAATATCTATTGTACATATTTAAAAAACCAGTTACCGTTAAAACACGTGGTGAATACTTGGATACCCAAGGCATAACATTACCTGTCTCATCGATATAAAAACCCGATGTTGAATCAGGTTTAAATCGAGCAATTACTTTTTTAAGCTTAACATTTAAATGAACGTCTCCATTATGTTGTACATATACTTCTGCACTTTTGACTGAAGCCTCCCTACTTACGAGATTTTCAACTTCATTCAACTGCAAATTCCCTATCGATTTTCCGATTAAGGTGTCAAGTCTAGTATATACTAAATTGAGAATATCTTTTTTATCCATGAAAGGATCCCCTTCAGTGGCATTAATATTCACATTAACAGCATTAACTATTTTTTTGTCTTGCTCGTTTTTTGCAAACGAAACTAAAACAAGCAAGGCTGTTAGCAGTAAAAAATCGCCTATTTTCTTTAGTCCTTCTTTCAAACCAAATAGCCCTACAGCCTTATTTTAAAAGGTATTTCTTTATGTTTTCTACTTCAGCACCGATATCTCCTGCACCTATACTTAAAACTACGTAAGAATCTGACTGCTTTAGGTGGGGTTCTAACTCTTTTTTTGAACAAAGCATTTTTGAATTCATGTTAATTAAATCCAAAAGCATCTGAGAATTCACGCCTAAAATAGGTAATTCTCTTGCTGGATAAATATCCAAAAGCAGCAATTCATCGAGCTCTTCTAAACTCCTTGCAAATTCATTCGCAAAATCTTGAGTTCGGCTAAATAAATGCGGTTGAAAAATTCCCAATATTTTTTTTCCTGGAAACATTTTACGAACCGATGCAACCAATTTATTAATCTCTTCAGGATGATGCGCATAATCATCAATATAAACGATCCGATCCGATTTAATATGAAGATCAAATCTTCTATCTACTCCACCATAATTCAATAATGCCTCCTTCAGTAACTCGGGGTTTATTCCTTTTTGAATTCCTACTGCAAAGGCAACTAAACTATTTTCCATGTTATGAATACCAGGTAATCCGATTTTCACATCATTCAATACATTTCCTTCCCATTTGAAATCGGCAATAAACTCAGCATTTTCAACTCTAAAATTGTCAGCAAAAAAATCAGCCAAATCATCTTCTATAGAATATGTTTTATAACCACTCCCTAAAACAGACTTTAGCGAGTGATGAATAATTCCAATACCATCTTTGACTAAATTTTCCTTTAAGTATTTTTTAAAGGTTTTTTCCATTTCCTCTTTTGTACCATAAATGTCTAAGTGGTCAGGATCGATGGCCGAAATGGTCGCAATTTCAGGTTTTAAATGTAGAAATGATCGATCATATTCATCTGCTTCAATCACCGTTATTTCACTATTAACATCATGGTAATAGTTACTTTGTAAATCTTTCGAAATACCACCCAAAAACGCTGTAAATGGAACTTTACAAAATTTAAAAAGATGCGCAATCATACTCGAAATAGTGGTTTTACCATGTGTTCCGGCAACTCCAATACTTTTGTTTGATTCTGTTATTCTTCCTAAAACCTGTGCTCTTTTTAAGATTTCAAAACCATTATCCTTAAAAAAATGCCATTCTGAATGATTTTCAGGAATAGCTGGAGTGATAATCACTAACGTATCCTCTACCTGTTTAAATACTTCATTAACCTGATGCAGATCGTCTTCATAATGAATTTCAATACCTTCTTCCGATAACTTTTGTGTTAAAACTGTTTCTGTTTTATCATAGCCTCCAACCTTAAAACCTTTAGCTTGAAAATAACGAGCTAAGGCACTCATTCCTATTCCTCCAACTCCAATAAAGTATATGTTTTTTTTACTTGTCACTTCTTATTAGCTTTTCAACTTCGACCATGATTAATGCTGATGCGTTTTCGATTCTTAATTTCTCAATATTACGTTTTAGGCTTTCACGCTTAACTTCATCAGATAGTAATTTGTGTACTTCATCAAAAAGCTTTTCTTTTACCTCTGAATCTTTTAATAAAATCCCTGCATTTTTATTAACCAACGCCATAGCATTGGCTGTTTGATGGTCTTCTGCTGCATGCGGAAATGGTACTAGTATACAAGGCTTACCTACTAAACTTAATTCGGTTACTGACATTGCTCCTGATCTTGAAATCACAAGGTCAGCAGCTGCGTAAGCTAAATCCATATCATAAATAAATTCATGAGCTTGCAATAAATCACTCCCTATTGCTTTTATTCTAGATTGAGATTCTGTTTTATAAAACTTCCCCGTTTGCCATAACAGTTGATAACCATTTTCAGCAAAACGCTCCAGAGACGCGTCTAAGGCATGATTAATACTTCTAGCTCCTTGACTCCCTCCTATAGATAGTACAATTGGTTTATTCCCATCTAACTTATATTGTTCAATGGCACGGGCTTTTTTACCTGATAATTTTAAAATTTCTTGACGAACTGGATTGCCCGTTATTACCAAGTTTTTGGCTTTTGGAAAAAACTTTTGCATTCCTTGAAATGCTACGCAAACAGTATTTACGCTTTTTCCTAATAACTTATTTGTAATCCCTGGATATGAATTAGACTCATGAATTAAAGTAGGTACTTTTCGCCACGCTGCTGCCTGTAATAAAGGCCCACTTGCGAAACCTCCTACTCCTATACAGACATCAGGCTTAAATCTTTTTATGATTTTTCTTGCATTCCATAGGCTCGAAATCAACTTAAAAGGAAATGAAAGATTAGCTAATGTTAGCTTTCTCTGAATTCCACTAATCCATAAACCTTCAATAGAGTAACCAGCTTTAGGAACTTTTTCCATTTCCATTTTGCCTTTTGCTCCGACAAAAAGAATTTCTGCATCAGGATACTTTAATTTTATTGAATTAGCGATAGCTACAGCAGGAAAAATATGACCTCCCGTACCTCCTCCACTTACGATTACTTTAGGCGATTTCTTCATTTTTAGAACTACTTGTTTCACGACTAACACTCAAAATAATTCCAATTGATATTGCAGTAAACCAAAGAGATGTTCCCCCCATGCTTACCATTGGTAATGGTTGCCCAGTTACTGGAAATAATCCAACTGCAACAGCCATATTACTAAAGGCCTGTAAAACTAGTCCTGATGATAAACCTATAACCAATAAAGTTGAAAAAAGTTTAGTGCATTTTTTAGCTATTTTAATACTCCTAAAAAATAATATCAAATACATTACAATTGTAAACACACCTCCAATCAAGCCATAGTTCCTTAAAATTGTAGCGTAAATAAAATCTGAAGCTGCCTGAGGTGGCTGACCATAATTACCAGGTAATATATCAAACCACAACCCAATTGCACCTCCATCATATATTGATGCTTGCGCCAAATTTTTTTGATAATTACCTTCATGAGCTGCGTCGCCAAATGCGAGTAATCTATTTACCCAAGTTAGCAGACGTTGTAGACCTTCCGGAAAAAGTAATATTAATAGCGTAAATAACAAAACAATTAAACCTGATATAATTGCGAAATGCTTGATTTTAACTCCTCCAAAGAACATCATAATAAAACAACCTCCCATGATAAGAGCTGCTGTACTAAAGTCACTTTTTAAGATTAACCCACAAATTATTATAACTGGAAAAAAAAGGTGTTTTAAAACCTCTTTGAAATCATCTAACTTCCCTTGTTTTCGACTAAGAACTCGAGCTAAATAAATAGTAACTGCTAATTTTGCAAAATCAGAAGACTGGAAACTTAAGCCGATAATTGGGATCTTAATCCACCTTTCAGCTGAATCAACACTATGCCCAGCTAACATAGTATATAATAAAAGAGGTACTGTGATTAACATTAAAATTAACGACAATCTAGAGAGATATCCGTGTTTTATTTTAGACACATGATAAGCAATGACAAAGGCTCCTAATAAAATTATTGCGTGTTTAATCACGAAATAAAAGAAATTACCTCCCCTCAATTGTGCTAACTGATCGGTACCAACATATACAATTGGAATAGACATTAAAGCGAGAGAAATTATGACACCCCAAATGACTTTATCGCCATATATTTTGTTATAAATTCCCTGCATTGTTTTTTACAATGATCCTTCCTTAATTTTCTTAACCACCCACACCGCACTAAAAATAAAAAACAATACGATACTAGATAAAATAATAGAAGCCAAGTGTCTAACTTCAGTACTATTATCAGGCTTTTGTCCGTCCATTACTATTAATTTTAGATTTTTATAAGCTTCTAACAGCCCCTTTGAAAGTATTACCTCTTTCTTCTAAATTTTCAAACATATTAAAACTTGCAGATGCAGGAGATAATAAAACTGTTTCACCTTTCTGAGCAATATAATAGGCCATTTGAACAGCTTCTTCCATTGATCCAGCGTCAACAATCATATCAACTTTTGTTAAAAAGTTTTCGAATACTTTAGATTTGTTTGTACCAATATAAACAATTGCTCTTACTTTTTCTTTTGCTAATTCTTGCAAAGAAGAATAATCAACAGTTTTGTCTACACCACCAACAATCCAAATCGTTTCACGTTGCATCCTTTCTAAGGCGTACCATGTTGAATTCACGTTAGTCGCTTTTGAGTCATTAATGTATTCAATTCCGTGTACATTTGCTACAAATTCTAACCTGTGTTCAACGTTTTCAAAGTCGCTAAACTTCTCTCTTAGGCTTTCCTTTCGTAAGTTCCCAATGTTTTTCTTTAAATTCTCAGCCATCGTATCACCGATGGTCAACTTGTCTTGAAACTCAAAATTTCCCTTTGTCATGGCTATTATAGATTTACTTTATCAGTTTGGTTATCGCTTGTTTAAATTTTAGTCCTCTATCTTCATAGTTTTTAAACAAATCAAAACTCGCACATGCTGGAGAGAGTAGTACTGTAAAGCCTTTTCCTGCCATAGCAGAAGCTTTTTTCACCGCCTCATCAGCGTTTTTTGCGTTTTCAATTCGTTTAACAAATCCTCCAAAAGTTGTATGCAACTTCTGATTATCCTTGCCTAAGCAAATCATACCATGCACTTTAGAATTTACTAATGGGATAAGTTGGGAATAATCATTCCCCTTATCAACACCACCAGCAATCCAAATAACATTGTCTTCAATACTGTCCAATGCATAAAACGTACTATCAACATTAGTAGCTTTAGAATCATTGATATATTCAACGTCGTTAAGAACAACTACCCGTTCCATTCTGTGTTCAATAGGCTGAAAAGTCTCAACAGCAGCTAAAATTTGACTTCCCTGAATTCCTAAAGCACTTGCAGCGGTAACAGATGCCATAATATTATACGAATTATGTTTCCCTTTTAAGGATGTGCTATCAACAGATATCCGCAAAGGATTGTTAATATCTATTATTATATCACTATCTTTTAGCCTAGCAAACTCACTACCTAACTCATTGATTGAGAAAGGATAAGAAGTACCTGGCAAGGTTACACTAGGGAGTTTGTTAACGATGTTTTCATCATCGTTACTGTAGATAAATACAGTGTTTTCGTCGATGTTTTTGATGATTTGAAATTTAGAATTGATGTATTTATCCAAACTGTATTCGTATCTATCCAAGTGATCTGGAGTGATATTCAATAAAATACTTACATCTAATTTTAAACTTTCAATACCATCTAATTGAAAACTACTAAGCTCCAAAACATAATAATCGTAGTCACATTTTGCCACCTGAAGCGCGAAACTGTCACCAATGTTTCCTCCAATTCCAACGTTCAATCCTGCATTTTTTAAAATGTGGTAAAGAAGTGAAGCTGTAGTTGTTTTTCCATTACTGCCTGTAATTCCAATAAGCTTTGCCTTTGTAAACCAGCTTGCAAATTCAATTTCAGAAATAACAGTAATTCCTTTTTCATTTAACTCAACTACTAAAGAACTAGAGTCTGCAATCCCAGGACTTTTAACAACAACATCAGCATTTAATATTTGCTCTTTGGTATGTTTTGTTTCCTCAAAGAGGATATTTTCTTTTAAAAGAACGGCTTTATATTTTGGTGCAATTGTTCCAAAATCAGAAACAAACACATCATAATCTTTTATTTTTCCAAGTACAGCAGCACCAACTCCACTTTCACCCGAACCAAGTACCACTAACCTTTTATTTTGCTTTAATCCAGTCATCTAGTACTATCTCAATTTTAAAGTTGCGATTGCAAAAATGGCCAACAATATTCCAATAATCCAGAATCTACTTACAATCTTAGCTTCTGCATATCCACTCTTTTGATAGTGATGATGTAGAGGTGCCATTTTAAAAATTCGTTTTCCTTCACCTAGTTTTCTTTTGGTGTATTTGAAATATCCTACTTGAAGAATTACACTTAAATTTTCGACTAAAAAGATTCCACATATAATAGGAATCATTAATTCTTTTCGAATAGCTATGGCAAACGTGGCAATAATACCTCCTAATGCTAAACTTCCTGTGTCTCCCATAAAAACCTGAGCTGGGTAAGCGTTGTACCATAAGAAACCAATACAAGCACCTACAAATGCGCCCATAAATATTACCAATTCACCAGATTCAGGTATGTACATGATGTTTAAATAATCGGCAAAAAATGCATTCCCAGAAACATAAGCTAATATTCCTAAAGTGACTCCAATTATTGCCGAAGTTCCGGTAGCTAATCCATCAATCCCATCGGTTAAATTGGCTCCATTTGAAACTGCTGCGATAATAATTATTACTACTGGGATAAAAACTAACCAACCCCATTTTGAAGCATCTAATCCTACCCACTCAACTGCATCGCCATAGTTAAGCTCATTATTTTTAAAAAAAGGAATAGTAGTCGTTAATGTTTTACTTTCTTTCCACTCCGTTTCTTTTACAAAATTCCCCTTTTCAGTTTTAACAAAAGTGGTATTTACTTCTTCCGATATTTTAACATCATCACTTAGGAAAAGAGTTGCCCCTACGATGATGCCTATTCCAACCTGACCAACAATTTTAGATTTCCCAGCTAGTCCTTCTTTATTCTTTTTAAATACTTTGATATAATCGTCTACAAACCCAATAAGTCCTAACCAAACCGTTGATAATAACAACATTATAATATAAATGTTATCCAATTTAGCAAACAATAAAGTTGGTATTAAAATAGCTGCTAAAATTAACAACCCACCCATTGTAGGTGTTCCTGATTTTTCTAACTGACCATCTAAACCGAGATCACGAACTGTTTCCCCAACTTGTAACCGGTGCAACATTTTAATAATTCGTTTCCCTAAAATCATTGATATAATCAACGATACAATAAACGCAAAAGCAGCTCTAGTTGTAATAAACTGGAAAGCTCCCGCACCAGGGAAATTTAATTCGTTTAAATAGTTAAATAAATAGTACAACATTATTTCTCAAGTATTTTGAATGAATCTTCTAAAATCTCTAAATCATCAAAAGGATGTTTTACACCACTAATTTCTTGATACTTTTCATGTCCTTTTCCTGCAACTATTATGATATCACCGGGTTTAGCTAAAACACAAGCTGTTTTTATAGCTTCTCCCCTGTCGGTAATTGATAGGATCTTCCCTAATTCGACAGGATCTAATCCCATTTTCATTTCATTAATAATCGCTTCTGGGTTTTCTGATCTTGGATTATCGGAGGTAACAATTACACGATCACTTAAATTTGCTGCTATTCTAGTCATTAATGGCCGTTTTGCTGTATCTCTATCTCCACCACAACCAACAACTGTTATCAACTCCTCATTTCCTGATCGTATATCTTTAATAGTATTTAAAACCTTTTTTAAGGCATCTGGTGTATGTGCGTAATCGATAATTGCAACGATTCCATCTTTTGATTTGAAATGCTGAAATCTTCCTTCGACTGCCGGCAGGCTGCTTAAAGAAGTTAACACTTCAATTTTATCTTCTCCTAATTCAACAGCTGTAGCGTAAACTGACAATAGATTATATGCATTGAATGAACCTACTAGCCTCGTCCAAACATCCTGACCATCAATATTTAATTGTAATCCTGTAAAAGAATTTTCTACTAATCTACATTTATAGTCAGCCATTACTTTTAATCCGTACTTTTTTACCTCAGCTTTCGTATTTAAAACCATGGTATTCCCGTGACGCTCATCTGCGTTGGTAATTGCTTTTGTAAATGATGGAAGATCATCGAAAAATTTCTTTTTCGCTTTAATGTATTCATCAAACGTATTGTGATAATCTAAATGATCATGTGTAATATTTGTAAATAAAGCTAAATCGAAAGCTAAACCTGCAATTCGGTTTTGATGAATTGCATGAGAACTCACTTCCATGAAGCAATAATTACAACCTTTCGATACCATTTCTGCCAACAATTCGTTTATTGCTATAGCATCTGGTGTTGTGTGTGTAGATGGAATAGTTTCTCCTAAAATTCTATTTTTAACGGTTGACAATAAGCCTACTTTTTTTCCTAAACCTCTAAATAATAAGTATAGTAAAGTAGCTGTAGTTGTCTTGCCATTAGTACCCGTTATTCCTATAAGTTTTAAGTTTTCTGAAGGGTTATCGTAAAAATTTGCTGCAATTATACCCAATGCTTTTGATGAGCTAGTTACTTTCACGTAAGTGATGCGTTCCAAAATTTCATCTGGAAATTCCTCACAAATAATAGCAACAGCACCTTCTTCAATTGTTTTATCGATAAAAGTATGCCCGTCCACAGTTGTTCCTCTAGTCGCTATAAATAAGCTGTCACGAATGACTTTACGAGAATCAAAACAAATAGAGGTAATCGCTAAGTTGATATTCCCCTTAACTTCCTCAATTCCTGTTTTATATAATAATTCAGATAGTAATTTCATTACCCAAGTATTATTTCGATTTGTTTTCCTTCAATTATCTTAGATCCTGGCGCTAGACTTTGCTTTCTAACTTTTCCTTTACCTACTACTTTCACTGTTAAACCTTTCTGCTCTAATAAATACAATGCATCCTTAACCGTTAAGCCTTTCACATTTGGAACCTTATCAGTATTGGTTTTAATTTGTTTAATCTTTAATTTATTTGATTTCACTTTAGCATTAGCATACTCTTGTCCACCTCTTGAATCGGTTTCGATGGACAATTCCTTGGCAATAACTAGATATTCGTTCTCTAGTCCGTTCTTCAAATCAATATTAACCTTTACGTTTTTTGCTAAAAGCTCTGTCCTTAATTCCTTATCCAAAGCATATACTCTATCTGAAATCTTTCTAAAAACAGGCGCGGCAGTACCTCCTCCATAAAATCCATTTTGACGCGGATTTGTAATTACTACAATGCATGTATATCTTGGATTATCTGCGGGGAAATAACCAGCGAAAGAACTTCTATATTCCACTTTACTTTTCCCGTTTTTTGCGTAGTTTATTTTAGCTGTTCCAGTCTTTCCTGCAACTTCGTAAAGCGAACCTTTAAAAGGTTTTTTTGCTGTCCCTCTGGTAACTACTCCTTTTAATAGTTCTTGTAATTTCTTAACTGTTGCTTCTGAACAAATTGAAGACTTAATAATTTGAGGTTGAAATTCTGTTACCTCTTTATTTGCATTGATTATTTTCTCTATGAAAATAGGTTTAACTAACTGACCGTCATTTGCTACTGCATTATAATACGCTAGCATTTGAAGAGGTGTAAACTGTGTTTCATAACCATGACATGTCCAAGCAAGTGTTGTACCATACCAATCTTTATCAGAAGGAGATTTAATCTTAGGAGCATTCTCTCCTATTATATCAACGTTTAGTTTATCCTGTAGTCCAAAACTGTACAGCCGTTCAATAAATTCACCTGGATTTTGTTTATAATATTCTTCAACTAATTTAACTGTTCCAACATTAGATGACTTTTCAAAAATCTCACGGACAGACAATATTGTATTTTTAGGGTAATAATGAGAATCTCTAACCTTTCGATCATAAATTTTATAAATACCATGACCTATTGAAATATTCTTTTTGTCCAAATCAATTTGCTCTTTTTCAAGAACAGCCATAAAACTCGCCAGTTTAATTGTAGATCCTGGTTCCTCAGAATCAGCGACGGCATAGTTTCTAGACTCAAAAAACTCACCGGTTGCTGTATCAATTGATAAATTTGCTATTGCTCTGATTTTACCAGTTGCAACTTCCATAACAACAGCACAACCATGATCAGCTTTATTATAGAATAATTGATCTTTCAATGCATTTTCAGCAACTTCTTGAATATTAATGTCGATTGTTGAGTAAACATCAGCACCATCAATAGGGTCCTTTGTATTATCGTTGTTTACTGGAATCCAAACACCTGGTTTTCTTTTCTGTAACTGAGTTCCATTCGTACCGCTTAAATAGGAATTATAAGCCCCCTCTAATCCAAATGGCGCTCTGCTTCCAATTGTACGTGCTGCTAAAACTCCAAAAGGCTTTTTCCTTTGCGTAAACTTACTATATGCTAATCCAGACTTCAATCGACCTTGATTGATAAAAGGCAACGTCTTTAATCGTTGAAAATCTGGATAATTTAATGCACTACTTAATTGATACCATCTAACCTTATCCTTAAACGCTTGAGTAATTCCTCTATAATACTCTTTACTTGTTCTTTTCCCAATAAGAAAGGCAAGAGAGTCTGCTAAATCGGAAATGTGTCTATTTAAAGTATCCTCATTAATCGCAGAAGAAGTTAGATCTAAACCAACATTATAATAAGTTAATGATGTCGCCAATAAACTACCATCTTTAGCATATAAGTCGCCTCTTTTCGCAGGGAATATTCTGTTTTTTACTGACGTGGTTTTAACAGCTGCAACAACCTCATCTCCTTTAAAGAATTGGATATTGATTGCTGCACCAATAATCAAAAGACTAAATGCTACAAGAACAAAAAAGAATAGGTATACTCTTTTTAATATGTTCGAATTTGATTCCACTAACTATTACCCTTATTTAATTTTATTATTACCCCCTTTTAACTGAAAAGGAGGCATTTTACTTTCTTTTAAACCTAACTTCTCAACTCTCTTAACCACTTCGTTTCGCTGCCCCTTTAAACTCACTTGGGTTTTCGTAATAACGAATTCATTGTTCTGATCATTAATCTCATTTTTTATACCTTCCATTTCCCTAACAGTCTCTTCCAAATAATAAGAGTTTGTGATATAAAGAAATCCCAACACCGTTAAAAAAAGTACAAATGGAAGATTTTTGAAAAACAACTTTTCATTTAATCCAAACCACTTTTTTATTTTTAATTTATCTTTCAATCTTATTTAAACTTTAGCTGCAATTCTCAGCTTAGCACTTCTTGCTCTATTATTAATTTCAACTTCTTCTTCAGATGGAACAAGTGGTTTTCTTGTTATTACTTTTAAGGGAGATAATGGATTACCAAATAAATCCTTTTCTTCTTTGCCTTCGAAGTTCCCTGAACGCATAAAATTCTTCACCAAGCGATCTTCAATTGAATGATATGCAATAACAACCAATTTACCTCCTGGCTTTAACATTGTAATACACTGTTGAAGCATATCTTTTAAAACCTGCATTTCATTGTTAACCTCAATTCGTAAGGCTTGAAATGCTTGCGCTAAAAACTTATTGTGTTTGTTAGGAGGTGCCATTTTACGCAGAACAGTAACCAAACTAGCTGTCGTTTTTAAAGGAGCTTCATCGTTTGCTTCTTTAATTCTTCGGGCAATTCTCCCAGCTCCTTTTAAATCCGAATAGGATCTAAACATTGCCGCTAATTCTTCCCAACTATATTCTGTAATAATATTTGCTGCGGTTTTTTTGATTCCTTTCCCCATTCTCATGTCCAACGGACCGTCAAAACGAATTGAGAAACCTCTTTCTTCTGCATCAAACTGATGAGAGGATACACCTAAGTCCGCTAGAACACCATCCACCTCCCTAACACGATATAGCTTTAATGAATTTTCTAAATCTGAAAAATTAGAGTGAATTAACGTTAAACGATCATCCTCTAATTCATTATCTAACGCATCTTCATCTTGATCAAAAGCATAAAGTGCACAGTTTTCACTCCTACTAAGAATTTCCTTAGAATGACCTCCGCCTCCGTAAGTAACATCAACATAAACACCTCCATCAGTGACATCAAGTGCATCAACACTTTCTTTTAATAAAACAGACAAATGGTATTGCATTCTTATTCTTCTCCAAGGTTTACATCACCCATAACATCCTCTGCTAATCCAGCAAAATCATCATCGGTCATTTCCAACTCAGCATCGTAAGACTTCTTATCCCAAATCTCTATTTTATTTCCATATGCGAAAAGGATTAACTCCTTTTGAACTCCTGCATACTCCAATAGATTTTTAGGAAGATTAATCCTTCCAACGCTGTCTAACTCTAGTTGTGTTGCACCACTGATGAACTTACGGGCGAAAACCCTGTTCTTCTTAACAAACTGATTTAAACTGGAAACCTTTTCAGATACCGCTTCCCAGTCGTGTTTTTGATACAACTCCAAACAATTTTCAATACCTCGTTTAACAAACAACTTCCCTTCGGCAGCTGCGGAGAATTGCTTACGCAGTCCCGACGGCACCAAAAGGCGGCCCTTCGCGTCTACTTTGCATTCATATTCTCCAATTAAATTTGTCATTGTCTTTTATTCGAGCGTAAAAATAAGAGATTATCCCCACTTCTTACCACCTTTTACCACTTTGTTAATAACTTTAGAACAGAGTAAAGTTAATAAGATTTTAACAAACAATAAAAACCCTTATAAACAAAGCTTATTGAGCTAATTTTACAAAAGTGGGAAATGGTGGGAATTATTGTTATTAAAAGTAACTAACAACCAAACAAATAGTTTTGGAAGTGTCACATATTTGAGAAACAATTAGGAAGTTGATTTAATATTAAAACAGTATCCTTTTTCTACATTTAAGGACCAAATAAATGCTCATTTTGAAACTAAACTCATATTTTCATCCTCAATCTTGAACCTCAATTGCGTTTTTACTATATTTACATTTGGTTTTCACTTCAGAATTATGAGTCACGATATAAAAGAACAAGGAAAGTTTAAATATTTAGAAGAAGGAGAAGGAGAAGTAATTGTAATTTTACACGGTCTTTTTGGTGCTCTTTCTAATTTCCAAGATTTATTCAATCATTTTAAAGGAAAATATAAAGTAGTTATACCAATGCTACCCCTATATGAAATGCCTGTGCTTTTAACAGGTGTTAAATCGTTGGCTAAATATGTAAACGAATTCGTTGACACAATGGGGTACGATAACGTTACACTTTTAGGAAATTCTTTGGGAGGACATGTATCTTTAGTTTACTATTCAAATTGGCCTGATAAAATTCATTCAATCGTATTAACCGGTTCATCTGGTTTATATGAAAATGCTTTTGGAAATCAATACCCAAGGAAAGGAGACAAGGAATATATCCGTGAAAAAACTGCAAAAACTTTTTACGATCCTGCACTAGCAACAGACGAATTAATTGATGAAGTTGCTGATACTATTGGAGATAGAAATAAGTTAGTTCGGATTTTAAAATTAGCGAAGTCTGCAATACGCCACAATATGGCAAGTGAACTTCCTAAATTTAAAGTTCCTGTTTGTTTAATTTGGGGAAAACAAGATATTGTTACTCCTCCAGATGTAGCTGAAGAATTCCACAAATTACTTCCTGATTCAGATTTATTTTGGATTGACAAATGTGGACACGCTCCTATGATGGAACATCCAAAAGAATTTAACGAATTGTTAAGTCCTTGGTTAGATAAAGTTAGAGATTAAAAACAAGATAATATTTTAAAATGGTCGATTCTTATCGGCCATTTTTTTTGCTTTATACTTTAAATGCCTTCTTACTTCTAAAAAGGAAAGACTTAAATTTACATTATGAAAATCAAGACAGCTTCATTTGTTATTAGTGAGCCTAACTGGAAAGACTGCCCACACCCCAATATTCCTGAATATGCTTTTATCGGAAGGTCTAACGTAGGTAAAAGCTCTTTAATAAATATGCTTTGCAATAACAAAGGATTGGCTAAAACATCATCAACACCTGGTAAAACTCAATTAATCAATCATTTTTTAATCAATGAAAAATGGTACCTGTGTGATTTACCAGGTTATGGATATGCCAAAGTATCCAAAAAGTCTCGTGCTATTTGGCAAAAGATGATTAGAGGTTATTTAATTAACCGTGAAAATTTGATGAATACTTTTGTTCTTATCGATGTGAGAATCAAACCTCAAACTATTGATATTGAATTCATGCAGTTTTTAGGAGAAAACGATATCCCTTTCTCAATCGTATTCACGAAGAGTGACAAAATCAAACAAAAGGAAGTTGCTACAAACGTAAAAGCTTACCAAAACGAGTTATATAGATATTGGGAAGAACTACCTCCTTTTTTAATTTCATCATCTGAGAAAGCTTTAGGTAAAAGAGAAATCCTTAATTATATCGAAAAAATCAATCCACTTTTTAAAAAAACTTTATGAGCTTTCACTCCGAAAAATCATTTCACCTAAAATATATTTAATTTGAATCAATGAAAAAAGTAATTTCTATTGGAATTCTGCTCTGCGTTTTTCTAGTTGCATGTAATTCTATCAAGGAAATAGATACTAGATGGGCAAGAGGAATTAATGCATGCGAAAAGCTCGAAGGAAAAACAGTTGTTTACACCATATTTGTGGATAGTAAAACATCTTTATTCTGGACAGGTTTCGACATCAAATCAACTAAAGACTCTTTACAAAAGGTATTTGACTGGACGATTAAACAAGCGTCTGAAAATGGAAAAACGATTGAAATAATACCAGAATATTACAACGTAGGAAATCAATACAGTATTAAGAAAAAACTTCCATATGCAAAAGTGTCTGATGCTTTCAAAAAAGAAGAAGCAAAAGATCAATCAAAATTTAATAAGTGGGCTGAATCCATCATTAAAAAAGTAGAAAAAACCGTGAAACTAAATCCCGGGCAAAAGCTACCTGCTAAACCGCGTTTAAAAGGCTTTGCCAAGTTAGAAGCAAAACTAAAAAGAAAACACAACGCAGATAACGTAGCTATTTTCTTTATGCTTAATAATTACTTTTTAATTGATGCCAATGCGGTGTTTAATTCAATGACTGATGAACAAGTAGAGTTTGCTATTAACAGCGGGAAAATCTCAAGTCGTTTAGCAAGTCAATTGTTAACACTATTTGGAGCACAACCTTTAACCTCGGGAAAAAATTCTCAGTACAAAATTAAAAACGTTGAGTTGGCTAAGGTTGATTTCCCGAATGACCTTATGGTTAGTCCAGAAAAATATTTAAACCAATTAAACATCGGTCAATTCACTGCGTTTATGCTCGGTTGGCAAGAAAAGGTAGAACCGCAATACATAGATTTCTTTAAGGTTAAATTAAAAAAGAAAAGAGATGAGAATGAATAAAAAGACATTTAATATTTCATCCATCTTTATCCTTACAATGGTACTTTTAGCCTGTGGAACAACAGCTAGAATGGACAATTCTTGGAGGAGGAATTTTAATGGGTGCAAAATCCTAAAAGATGATGTATTGGTCTATCCTGTTTTTGTGGAAGAAAAAAGAGGCGCCAAATGGTTGCAAGAAGAAAAAAAAGCTTTTTTAGACTCATTAAAGGTATCCACTAACTGGATACTTTCACAATCTAAAAAGTATAATGTAAATCTTAATTTTATTGTTGAAGCACACCCTAATGCTATTGTTGTTGGACTACCTGGAAAGAATATTGCTGGAGCGTATAATTTAGCCTCTACCAACCTTGGAGTCACAAAAATTAATAAGCATTATGATAATGCAGCAAAAAAGCTTGCACGCGCCATTAAGAGATCTAAAAAAGCCTTACCTCCATATATTTCTCGCATTAAATCAAAGGATCAAGTTATTGCTAAATTGAGAAATAACTTCCAAGTTGAAAGCGTTGTTTTACTCTTTATTCATAAACCTGAAAAAAATAATAATGTGTTTTTTAGCTTAAATACATTAAGTAACAAAACGATTGAATACGGTGTAAATTCATTTAATAAACCAAGCTTAATGGCTTTCCAAATCCTAGAGTTGTTCGGCGCTACTTCTTTTAATTTTGACGTCAAGAAAAAAAGAAAAGAAAAAATATTGAAACATATAGATGACAACTTCCCAAATGACATAATGGTAAAACCTTTTCAAACCCTTTCTAAATCAACAATAGGAGCTGTTACCAATTATTTAATTGGCTGGACACCTAATATTAACCCCATTCATCAAATCCTAATGGAAGGAGGGAAAGTTAAAATATTAAAAAAGTAAAGGATTGCTCTTTCTATTTAAGGTTATCATATCGTTACCCAATTAATAGTGAAAATCCTAAGTATATGCTTTATTGAAATGGCTTTTATTGTGGCTGCTGTTTTTCTTTATGGACTCTTTCTAATAAAACAACTGTTATTATTATGAATGACTTGATAACCTTTAAAGAACGAAATAGCGTTTTAGCCGACAACTACAAAATCTCAAAATCTAAGATTATTAAAATCAGATTAGATAAGAAGAATTTCACTCATGCTGGTGATACTAAATAAAGATTGGGAAGACCTATTGGTAGGTTCAATAAATTTGCAAATGAAAAAAATCGTCGCAATACAAGCCAAAAAAAGAGCAGGTAGCTTAGAGAAAACCTTAATAAAAAAAATAGAAGAACTTTATAACCTCTTAAACAAGACGAAAAAACAAACTAATCCACAAGAGTTTTCTTAAAATTTAGTTTAGCAATTAATTGAATATATTACAAAACTTGAGCTTCTTTGAAACTAAGTTGTCAAAACCATTCTTTATATTAACTGACTAAAATTTATAATTGGATTTATAACCAAACCACAAGTTTAATATAATAACTTAAATAAAATTAAAATCGATAATCTGAAACATTAAACAAAACATGTAGAAACTGTAACAAATACCCTCGATTAAAAATATGCTCATTTAGAATGATAAAATTTAACGTAAAGTAAAATTATTATATTCGTAATAAACCTAAACATTTATGACCCCTCCTTCTCTTCAACCTGGTGATAAAATTGCAATTGTTGCATTTGCAAAAAAAATCACTTTTGAAGAAATTTCAACCGCTGTTAAAGTTTTTAAAAGCTGGGGCTTAGAGGTTGTTGTTGGTGAAACAATTGGAGCCGAATGGAATCAATTTGGAGGTAACGATGAATTGCGTAGTATGGATATTCAAACCTGCTTAAACGACCCTTCTATTAAAGCAGTTATATCAGCAAGAGGTGGATATGGTTCTGTAAGAATTATCGACAAAATAGATTTTTCTGAGTTTATTGAGAACCCTAAATGGCTAATTGGCTTTAGCGATATTACCGTTTTTCATACGCACATAAATCAAAATTACAAACTAGCAACAGTCCATGGTACAATGCCTGTTTTTTTCAAGACAAATACTGCAGAGTCGATTCAATCATTAAAGGATCTTCTTTTTGAAAAAAAATTAAATTATTATTTTCAGACTAATAATTTTGACCTTTGCAAAAATGGAAACGTAAATGCAGAAATTGTTGGGGGGAATCTTTCGATTATATTCAGCGTTTGTGGTTCAAGATCTCATATTGACACTACGGGTAAAATATTGTTTGTAGAGGACTTGTGTGAATATTTATATCATACAGACAGAATGCTATTTAACCTAAAACGTAATGGTGTTTTTGACAAGCTAGCTGGGCTAATCATTGGAGAATTTACCAACATGAAAGATAGCCCTACCCCATTTGGTAAGCCAGTTGAAGAAATGATTTTTGATTTTGCTAAACATCTAAACATTCCCATTTTTACAGGATTTCCGGCAGGACATATAAAAGACAACAGGACGCTTCTGTTTGGTGAAAAAGTAAATATGATGGTTACCAATGGTGAAATTAACTTAAACTACAAGTAGTGCTAATTTGGATTCTCATTTCAATTATAGTGTTGTACTTTCTTATCGGATTATTACTTCCAGCAACAACAACAATTTCAAGTTCCATTGAAGCAAGTAGTAAATATAATGTAGTTTTTAAAACGATTAAAGATTTTAAAAACTGGGAACAGTGGGCTATTTGGAATAAGGATGAAACATTAAATATTATGCTTTCAGACACCACAAATAAAATTGGTTCTCGCTATCGATGGAGAAGTAAAATAAAAGAACTTAAAGATGGATTAATTGTTCTAAAAGAAGCTGAAGAAGGATCTAAATTACTTTATCATTTTTATTATGGTAAACAAAAACGCGGTCACATACTGTTTAATATAGAAGACACCACAAGTAATTCATTAACAACTTGTTCTATTACAATTAATAATAAAAAGAAAATATTCGCACGCTATTTCACACTATTCATTAAAAAGTCAATACGTGACAATATAGATGAAGTTTTACTGAAAATAGATCAATCTAGTGTTTGAAGAGCATAAAAAAACCCGCTTAAAGCGGGTTTTTATTTTTAGTATTCATCTTCGTTGAAGAGAAAATCATCTTTTGTTGGAAAATCTGGCCAAATCTCTTCAATCGTCTCATAAGACTCAACCTCCTCCTCAAGTTCCTGCAAATTTTCTGTAACTTCCAAAGGAGCTCCTGATCTCATCGCGTAATCAATTAACTCATCCTTAGTTGCTGGCCAAGGTGCATCAGTTAAGTAATTTGCTAATTCTAACGTCCAATACATATCTTAATTTTTTAAATTGAAATCCAATTTGTCGCAAAAGTATACTTTTAAATTTAGTGTCAAAATTTTTTTTATAATTAATAAAAAAATAATCACAGAAACATCTAATTTAAATGAGACTAGGAATACCACAACACCAGTTTACAAAATAAATCAACGATCATTTCACCCGTTTTGTTTTTAACAACTTCAAAAATATTTAGTTTTGTACTATGGAGTCAAAAAAATGGTTGAAGCAATTTGAAAAACATCCTGTTTTCCCAATATTGCAAGATGCGTATTCAACCAATGAAAAAATAAATATCCAAGGGAATAAAGGATCTCTTTTACAAGTGCTTATTGCAGCATTACAAAACAAAGTGCAGCATAAGCAACTTATTATCGCCGAAGATCAAGAAGAAGCTGCATATATTTATAATGACCTACAAAATATTTTAGGTGAAACAAAAGCATTGTATTACCCCGCTAGTTCAGTAACTCCATATACAACAAGCAGAACTCAAAACGCAAATATTGTTCAGCGTGCCGAAGTACTTTCGGAACTAAATAATAATAAAAAGAAAATAATTGTCACTTACCCCGAAGCTCTTCTGGAAAAAGTAGTAACCAAAAAAGAACTTTCTAAAAACAGTTTAAAAATTCAAGTCAACGATAATCTATCAATGGACTTTTTAATTGAAGTGCTTTTTGAATATGAATTCACCAGAGAACAGTTTGTGGTTGAACCAGGGCAGTTCGCAGTTAGAGGAGGATTAATGGATATATGGTCTTACTCTTACGATAAGCCTTTTAGAGTTGACTTTTTTGGTGACGATATAGATTCTATAAGATCTTTTGACCCAGCTGATCAATTATCAATCAGTAGTTATCAAAATATCAATATCGTACCCAATGTTCAGCAAAGACTTTTAAAAGAAGATCAAACTTCTTTTTTAGAATTTTTAGGATTAACATCAACCGTTTGGATTAAGGATGTTCAATTCACCTTAGATCGTGTTGATAAGCATTATCAAAAAGCAGTTGACGCATGGAGTAAAATGGAAGACAGTACTATTCAGTTCCCTCCCAATGAACTGTTCAGTAATAAGAATAAACTTGAAAAATCACTAAATCAAGTAAAAGTTATAGAATACGGAGGAAATAACTTTTATAAAGATTCCGAAGGTATCAAACTTGATTCTTATCCTCAGCCAAACTTTAATAAGAACTTTAAACTTCTTATTGAAGATATTAAAGCGCATCAAAAAAACGGATATGAAGTATCCATAATAAGCGAAAACGCCAAACAAATTGAGCGGATTCATAATATTTTAGAAGACTACGAAGTAAATGGTGAATCTATTGGAAAAGATCTTAATTTCCAACCTCAATACTTTACACTACACGAAGGTTTTATTTGTAATCAAACTAAAATTGTTTGCTATACAGATCATCAAATATTTGATAAATACCACCGATTTAGAGTTAAAGACGAATTAAGAAAAAGTAATGAATCTTTAACAATTAAAGAGCTTACAGGACTGCAAAAAGGTGATTTTGTAACACATATCGATTACGGTATTGGTGTTTTTGATGGCTTAGAAATCATCGAACAAGGCGGTAACAAAACAGAATCCATTCGATTATTATATAAAGATCGAGATGTATTATACGTAGGCATTCAATCCCTACATAGAATTGCTAAATATTCAGGAAAAGAAGGGAAAGAGCCTAAATTAAACAAACTTGGAACAACCACTTGGAAAGCCAAAAAAGCAAGCACTAAGAAGAATGTCAAAAAAGTAGCTTATGATTTAATCAAATTATACGCGAAAAGAAAAGCAACTGAAGGACATCCATTTGCAATAGATTCATATTTACAAACAGAACTGGAAGCGTCTTTTATGTTTGAAGATACTCCTGATCAATTTTCATCTACAGCGGATATAAAAGTTGATATGGAAAGACCATTCCCCATGGATCGTTTAATTTGTGGAGATGTTGGATTTGGAAAAACGGAAATTGCTATTCGTGCAGCTTTTAAAGCGGCTGTAGATGGTAAGCAAGTTGCTATTTTAGTTCCGACTACAATCCTGGCTTTCCAACATTTTAGAACGTTCTCTAAACGATTAAAAGACTTCCCTGTTACTGTGGATTATATTAATCGATTTAGAAATCCTAAAGAGCAAAAAGAAACGCTTAAAAATTTAGCAGATGGGAAAATTGATATTATTATCGGAACACACAGACTTGCTGGAAAAGACATAAAATATAACGACTTAGGATTACTAATTATTGATGAGGAACAAAAGTTTGGAGTATCTGTTAAAGACAAACTAAAAACATTAAAAACAAATTTAGACACACTTACTTTAACGGCTACCCCAATTCCTCGCACGCTTCAGTTTTCGTTACTGGGCGCAAGAGATTTAAGCGTGATAAACACCCCTCCTCCTAATCGGTATCCCGTTGAAACTAGCGTTACCGGATTTAATGAAGAAACAATTCGAGACGCTATATCTTATGAGTTAGCTAGAGGTGGTCAGATTTACTTTATTCACAATAGGGTTGAAAACATTAAAGATGTTGCCGGAACATTGCAACGATTAATTCCAAACGCAAAAATTGGAATTGGCCACGGACAAATGGAAGGGAAAAAACTGGAGGGCGTCATGATGGATTTCATGAATGGTGACTTTGACATTTTAGTTGCTACAACAATTATCGAATCTGGTTTGGACATTCCCAATGCCAACACAATCATGATCAATCAAGCACAAAATTTTGGATTAAGTGATCTTCACCAAATGAGAGGAAGAGTTGGCCGATCAAACAAAAAAGCATTTTGTTATCTACTAGCTCCACCACTAAGTACTTTAACAACTGAGGCGCGTAAAAGATTAAGAGCAATAGAAGAATTTAGCGATTTAGGAAGTGGGTTTAACATCGCAATGCGAGATTTAGATATTCGTGGTGCTGGAGATATGTTAGGTGCTGAACAAAGTGGATTTATATCTGACATTGGTTACGATACCTATCAAAAAATACTTGATGAAGCGATTCAGGAATTAAAAGAAGGGGAATTCAAGGATCTTTACGCTGAAGAACTCAAAGAAGAAAACAGAGTGTTTGTTAAAGATTGTGTGATTGAAACCGATATGGAAATCTTAATTCCAACAAATTATGTTAATGCAGTTGATGAACGTTTAAGGTTATATAAAAGACTGAATGACATTAACACTGAGAAAGACCTTATTACTTTCGTTAAAAACCTAGTTGATCGATTTGGAGAATTGCCACATCAAACAGAGGAGCTTGTTGCAACAATGCGTTTAAAATGGCTTGCCCAAAACATCGGATTGGAAAAATTATACATGAAAAACAGTAAGCTTCGTGGTTACTTCATATCCAATGCCAACAGTGATTACTACCAAACAGAAAAATTTGGGAAAATATTAATGTATGTCCAACAAAATGGTAAAACTTGTAAAATGAAAGAAATCAAGGGGAGGTTGGCACTTACTTTCGAAAAAGTTAGATCAATAGAATGGGCTTATGATATTTTAGAGAAATTGAATAAAGTAATATAAATACAAGTTATTCTGACCTTTTAAAGGTTGATTCCTTCTAAATAAGTACCATGTAAAACAACTTGGTTTTGTTATTTGGGAATATCTTTGTTATCTTCTGACAAATAACTTGTCAATGAGCTACTTCGGAACCAACCTTAAAATATTAAGAAAAAGGCGCGCTAGGTCACAAGCTGATCTTTCACAATCTTTAAAATTAACACGTTCTTCATTAAGTGCATATGAAGTTGGGACAGCTGAACCTAACTACGACACCTTAATGCGTATTTCAAAATATTTCAAAGTTCCAATTGATGTTTTTTTGAAAGACGACTTACATGAATTTTCAGAATTAAGATTAACCAACTTAGAAAACGGATTTGATGTAGATGTAAGTGGAAAAAAGCTCCGAGTACTTACCACAACCGTAAATCAAGATAATGAGGAACACATCGAGTTAGTACCAATGGCTGCTCAAGCGGGTTATACTCAAGGTCTTTACGACCCTGAATACATTAAAGTATTACCAACGTTTCAACTGCCATTCCTTTCAAAGGATCGTAAATACAGAACATTCCCTATTTCAGGAGATTCAATGCCACCAATTTCTCACGGGAGTTTTGTTACTGGGGAATTCATCCAAAATTGGAACTACGTAAAAGATGGCTATCCATATATCATTGTAACTAAAGAAGACGGAATCGTATTTAAAATAGTTTACAACAAAATAAAAAGGAATAAAACCTTCTTGCTTTGTTCAACGAATACTGCTTTTAAGCCTTATGAAGTTAAAGTTGATGATATTTTAGAGATCTGGAAGTTCACTAATTACATTAATTCTGATGCTCCAGAGTTTAAATTACAAGATTAGAATATCTTATAAAAGTTTTTAATGGAAAGGTAAGCTAGTAATTGAACAACCAACATACTGACAATAAAAAATTCTAATTCACTTATACTCCATAAATAAAAAGCAATAATAGTAAGCTGAATTAGCCCAAAAAGCAACCAGCTTAAGCAAACTACCGAAAGATAAAAAGCTGGATCCTTAATCCTTAAAACCAATAGTTTTGTTATTAAAATTGTTGGTGAAAAAAGAATAAACCCTGGCACCGATATCAGGAATGAAAAAATCTTTGCTAAAAAAGAACGCGATCTGTTATACTTATATTTATCGCGTTCCCAATTATACCCATCTATATTTAAACCTTTTTCTTGTGGAATAGATTTTACAGCAGCAATAATTTCCATGTCATTTCTAGACTGAAGAATTATGCCTTTCCAATACATTCTCTTAAACCTTGTATAATCTCCTGATATGTGAATTAAATTTGCACGTAACTCCTTCTGAAGTCGCTTAAGAAACACTGACTGAGCACGTGACTTAGAGTCGTTAAACACATTTCTATATTCGGATATTAATATTGGTCTCAAAAAATTAACAAACACCTTTTTCCCAGCTATGAAATGGTTTTCATAATTTATAGCTACTGGAACAACATGTAATTTTAATTTAAAATCGTTTTGCTCTTCAGCTTCAAAGGCCAAACGTGCTACACCTTTTTTCAAATTAAAGCAATGATGAATTGGCTCACTAACTCCCTCAGGAAAAATCAACACAGCACCACTTTTCTCTAACTTATCAATGCAGTACTGGAATGTTTTCCGATTGTTTTCTTTTATATCTCCCGTTCTATCTTGTTGCCGAAAAATTGGGATTAAATTTAAAACATCCAAAACTTTAACCATTAATTTACCTTTAAACACATCAGAGCGTGTTAAGAAGTATATTGGACGATTTAGTTTCAATGCAACCAAAATACCATCCAAAAATGCATTTTGATGATTAACAGCAAAAATAACTGGCTTATCCTTCGGGACGTTCCTCAACCCCCTAAACTCCAACTTTTTAAAGAAAATTGGAAGATATAATCTTAATATGTATTGAATTAACTTATAAACCATTCGATAAAATCATAGCTACAAAGTAATTACTTTTTTACATTTGTTTAACCAACATTTTAACTTTTCTACTATGTTTCACTCATTAACAATTAAAAATATCCAAAAAGAAACTCCTGAAGCTGTTTCTATCGAGTTTGAAGTTCCATCTTCTTTAAAAGAAGATTTTCAATTTCTTTCGGGACAATTTTTAACTTTAAAAGCTGAAATTAGTGGTAATGAAGTAAGAAGGTCTTATTCTATTTGCTCCTCACCAAAATCAGGCGTTTTAAAAGTAGTTGTTAAACAAGTAGAAAATGGAGTTTTCTCTACATACGCTAACAGTGCTCTAAAAAACAATGACACAATAGAAGTTGGTGTTCCAACTGGTGGATTCGTTGTTAATACGAAAGCTGACAATAACAAAAATTACACTTTAATTGCAGCCGGTAGTGGAATCACACCTGTTATATCTATTGCCAAAACGATTTTAGAGAACGAACCTAATAGTTCTGTGAACTTATTTTATGGTAATAAAACAGCCAAACAAACAATATTTAAAACTGAATTAGAAGAATTAAGTAAAGAATACAATAACCGTTTAAATTTTCACTTATTATTTAGTGCTGAAAAAGGTGATTCTAGATTTCATTCAGGAAGAATTGAAGGAAGGAGAATTAAAAAAATATTCAAAGAATTTGCGCCCATTTCAAACACGAATGAAGTATTTATTTGCGGGCCACAGGAAATGACTGAAGCCATTAGAGATTTCTTAATTAAAAAACATAAGTATCCTGTAAGCCAAATTCATTTTGAACTTTTTACAACCACATTAAAAAAAACCAAATCGAATTCAAAGTCAAATAAGTCAAGTTTAGTTACTGCAACGATTGATGGAGATACATTCGAATTTACTGTTAAACCAGGAGAAACGATTTTAGACGCTGGAACTAAAAACGGTGTAGATATTCCATTTTCTTGTCAAGGTGGTGTTTGTGGAGCTTGTAAGTGCATAAAAGGCGAAGGAGAGCTTCAGATGGACAACAATATTGTGTTGTCAGATGATGAAGTAGCAAGCGGACAATACTTAGCATGTCAATCTAAAGTGAAATCTGAATCTGTCAAAATTAGTTTCGATTTTTGATAGCCAAATAACATAGGCTCAGCTCGAATTTAAAAGAATAAAATTAAGCTGCAGATTCATTTTGAGGAAAAAACATAATTAGTTTAATAATTAAGTAAACTATTTTCCGATACACATTAAACCACAAAAAATTGTTTAAAGTTTCAAGAGCTCTGCATCACAAATGGAATTAATCATAAATAGATTATTGGCTTAATTAAAAATCCCACAACCATTATACTTGTAGTTAATAAATATTTACCACACGCTAATTAAAAGGGTAAAAACAAACATCAATCTTTCTTAAACTAATACTTCAAATTAGTTTAACCTTCACTTGGAGAGCTATCGTTGACCTCTAAAGACAAAAACTATTCTTTTATCAAGAATGAAGCTACTCTACAACTAAAAATACCCCATTAGAAAACGGAGAAAAAACTTATTAAATACCAAATAAATCATATTTCGTTTTAAAAAAGTCGCAAAAAAAAAATATTTTTTTTGTAACCCTTTATTTCTGTTGTATTACATAACTGAAGTCGCGGCAAAATGGATTTGTTTCGACAATAATTTAAAAATCAGTAGATATGTCAGCAGAAAAACTCAGTCCACGTCAACAAATGATTGGTATTATGTACCTAGTATTACTCGCAATGCTTGCCATGAATGCCTCAAAAGACTTATTAAACGCGTTCATATTTTTGGAGGATGGTATTGATGTTACGACCAAAAATTTCAACAATACAAATCAAACAATTTATACTAAAATTTCCAACGCTTCAGCAACTGGTTCTAGACTCGCAGTACAAACCGATAAAAATGCGGTCGAAATAGGAAAGTCATCGAATAAACTTTTTAATGAGATTGAAAAATTTAAAGATGACATAATCGAAATCGGTGGTGGGTTGGATGAAGAAACAAATCTTCCCTTAGGAAAAGACAACCAAGATGTTGGTGCTGAATATCTTGTCGTGAAAGGACATGGTAAAGCTTTAAAGCAAAAAATAGGCGACTATAAAATTTTACTTACCAACCTTATTGACAAAAGAGATACAGGAGTAATTAATGGAATTAATAAATTGCTTAAAACTCCTGAACATATTGATTATGAAGGTGTAAAGTCGCCATGGGAAAATGGTATTAGTGAATACTTACCGTTAGCTGCTGTTACTGCAAACTTAACAAATATTCAAAGTTATATTCGTAATGCTGAGTCCCAAGTACTAAGTTATTTGTTCGAACAGATTAATCAAGATTCTTATAAAGTAAATAAGATAATGGCGACTTCCATTGCCGAAAATGGATATGTTTTACAAGGTGATCAATACAGTGCTAATATTTTCTTAGCTGCTGCAGATACTACTCAAGAGCCTATTGTTATTATTGGAGATTTTGACACTGCATACTACAACAATACAGGTCAAATAAAATTTACAGGACCTACTGATAGTCTTCCTGTAGATGCAGGAATAGGAAAATTAAGATTAGATGCCAATACAACCGGAAACCATACTTGGGGTGGAATTATGAAAGTGCCACACCCCAACCCTAAGCGAAAAGGTGAATACCTCATCTACCCTTTTGTAAACAATTATACAGTTGCTGCTCCAAGTGCTGTAATTTCCTCAGATCAATTGAATATTATGTATATGGGGTTAGATAATGAAATTAGTATTTCTGCTCCAGGAATGAAATCAGAAGATTTAATTGTAACAGCTAGTAACAGTTGTAGAGTAACATCGAGAGGAAATGGAAAGTATTATTTCAGACCATCGAAAGGGGGAAGAATCAACATCATAGTTTCAACAAAGATGAATGGTGTAACAAAAGTTATTTCTCAACAAACGTGGAAAGGAACTTCACTTCCTAAACCATATATTGATATACCTGGTGTTAGGGGCGGTAAATCTCCGGCTACCACTTTAGCTCAAATTTTAAAAGCGGTCGGAGCAAGACCAAAATATCCTAAGTCATTCCCAATGTCAGCAACTCCTAAAACTGAAAAAATTGAATTAGAGTATATCAACTCCGGAAATATATTCACTCCTCCAATTGCTAAAAACGGAAAAGTATCAAGGTCGGTAGTCAATCAACTAAAAAGATTACCTAGAGGAAGTAGTGTAAATGTGACCATCAAAGCAAAGGGTCCGGATGGAATCTCTCATACTATTAACACTTCTGTTATTATTCGATAATGTCAGGAAATATCTCTTATGAGATATTGAGCTAAAAAGAAAGGGAGTTTAATCAGCTCCCTTTTTATTTAAACTTTAATTTATCTTTGCACTCTGTATGATTAAAAGATTTCAATTCATTTTTAGGTATATCAAGTATTGGTTTAAGGCCAAACAAACTTCAACTTCCCCATTTATATCAGTATTAATATCTGACGTTATAAAAAACAACAAGCATTTTTACGCTTTTGAAGAGATTGAAGGCATCCGATCCGCTTTGAAAAACAATCGATCTACCATAAATATCACTGATTTTGGAGCTGGAAGTAGAATTAATAAATCCAACGAACGTAAAATATCAGATGTCGCAGCTAATTCTGCAAAAGCTCCTTTTTTAGGACGAATCATTTTTAAACTCATCAATCACTTTCAACCTCAAAACATGATTGAATTGGGAACATCTTTAGGAATATCAGGATGTTATCAAATTGCGCCAAATAAATCAGCAAACTTCACAACACTTGAAGGCTGTCCAGAAACGGCCAAAGTTGCTCACCAAGTTCTTTCTAATTTTAAAGCTAAAAACTTAAAAATAAAAGTAGGCGATTTTGCTAAAACGCTTCCCGAAGTTATCAATACTTACGATCAACTAGATTATGTTTTTTTTGATGGTAATCACCAAAAAAAACCAACATTAGACTATTTTAACTGGTGTCTTCCAAAAGCACACGAAGGCACCTTATTTATCTTTGATGATATTCACTGGAGTAAGGGTATGGAAGAAGCATGGGAAGAGATTAAAAGCCACCCTGAAGTTACTTTAACAGTTGATTTATTTTGGATTGGACTTGTATTCTTTAAGAAAGAGAAAGCAAAAAAACATTTCTTAATCAAGTGATTTTAAACTCAAATCCCCCAGTTAAAACTGAGGGATTAGTATATTTAAGTAGCAGTTTAATTATAAATTAAACGCAGCTTTTACTTTATCTAGGAAATCTAGTTTTTCCCAAGTAAACAATTCAACCTCCATAGTCTTTTCAGAACCATCAGCTGCAATGAATGTTTTATTTACAACCTCGTTTTTACGTCCCATATGTCCGTAAGCCGCAGATTCTAAATACATTGGATTTCTTAACTTCAATCTAGTTTCGATAGCATAAGGACGCATATCAAAAACCTTTTCTACAATCTTAGCAATCTCTCCATCATCCAATCCAACTTTAGATGTGCCATAAGAATTAATAAAAATACCCATTGGCTCAACAACTCCAATTGCATAAGAAACTTGCACTAAGATCTCATCACAAACACCAGCTGCAACTAAGTTTTTAGCGATGTGACGTGTTGCGTAAGCAGCCGACCTATCAACCTTTGAAGGATCTTTTCCTGAAAACGCACCACCACCGTGAGCGCCCTTTCCACCGTAAGTATCAACTATAATTTTTCTTCCTGTTAAACCAGTATCTCCGTGAGGTCCTCCAATTACAAATTTACCAGTTGGATTAATGTGGTAAGTAATATCAGCATTAAATAACTTTTGTAAATCAACTGGAAGCTTTGCGATTACACGTGGAATTAAAATGGAAACTATGTCTTCCTTTATTTTAGCTAACATTGTTGCCTCTGCTGCAAAATCATCATGTTGAGTAGAAAGTACAATTGAATCAATTCTTAACGGAACATTCTTATCAGAATATTCAATCGTTACTTGAGATTTAGCATCAGGACGTAAATAAGGAATTTGCTTTGATTCCCGTCTTAATTCAGCGTGTTCAATTAAAATTTTATGAGATAAATCTAATGCTAAAGGCATGTAGTTTTCTGTCTCCCTAGTAGCATAACCAAACATCATTCCTTGGTCACCAGCTCCTTGCTCTTCAGGATCAGCTCTATCAACTCCTTGATTAATATCTTCAGACTGTTCGTGAATTGCGGATAAAACCCCACATGAATTTGCCTCGAACATATATTCCGACTTCGTATATCCAATTTTCTTAATTACATCACGTGCAATTCGTTGAACATCTAAGTAAGTTTTTGATTTAACCTCACCGGCTAAAACAACTTGCCCAGTAGTAACAAGTGTTTCACAAGCAACCTTTGATTCTTTATCAAAAGCTAGAAAGTTATCAATCAGCGCATCAGAAATTTGATCTGCGATTTTATCTGGGTGTCCTTCTGAAACAGATTCAGAAGTAAATAAATAATTTGCCATCCTAAATAATTGGTCCTGTAAAAATAGTTAATCCTTAGTTAAGTTTTGGAATACATCTTCCATTTTCTGCTCTCGTTTTTGCATACTTAAGACTAAGTTGTTATTATCGATTGCAAATTGTGAAATTTGCGGCCTAACATCCGAATTTTCTTCACTATAAATTTCGAACTTATTATCACCTAAATCAATAATTCGATTTACTGTATTTATTAATCTTAATTTGTTAATATCGATAGATTTTTCAAATTCAATTTCAATAATCACCTCTGAAGTTCCTTGTTGTAAAGCTTCTATTTGATTATCGGCAACAATTTCACCGTTCTTTATAATAATAGCTCGATCACAAATAGCTTCCACTTCTTGCATTATGTGTGTGGAGAGCATAATTGTTTTCGTTGCTCCAATATCCTTAATCAGTACTCTAATTTCTTTTAATTGATTTGGATCTAAACCTGTTGTGGGTTCATCCAAAATTAGCACTTCAGGATCATGAATTAAAGCAGCTGCTAATCCTACTCGTTGGCGATACCCTTTAGAAAGTTGTTTGATTTTCTTGGTCTTCTCAGGAGTTAAACCTGTTAACTCAATCATTTCATTCACTCTCTCCTTTTTATTTTTAATCTTATGAATATCAGCGATAAATGCAAGAAACTCTCTCACATACATATCCAAGTAAAGGGGATTGTGCTCAGGTAAGTAACCAATTTTCTTTCGGGACTCAATCGAGTTGTTAATTACATCAATTCCACAAACCTTAACTTCTCCTTCACTTTGTGTGATAAAACTGGTTAAGATTTTCATCATCGTAGATTTCCCAGCTCCATTGGGACCTAAAAAGCCAACTACTTCACCTGTCCCAATTTCAAAAGAAACGTTATTTAGAGCCTTTTGGCTTCCATATATTTTTGAAACTCCTTTTACAGATACTGACATCTTTTGTTAATTTACTGTGCGTGAATAATTATGAGATTGTTCACTATTGATGACTAAAATAAAAATAAACTTCCCTAATCGCTAATTACGAGCGACTATTGACTTAATTAAGTATTTTTGCAACAATGAATGGACTGGTTTATAAATCAACTGGAAGTTGGTATAAGGTACGCGGTATTGATGGAGACACTATAGACTGTAGGCTACAAGGAAAGTTTAGAATTAAAGGATTAAAAGTAACTAACCCTGTCTCTGTTGGTGATACTGTTGAATTTAAAACAGAAGAAAACAAGAATACGGGTGTAATTACCAAAATTAAAGAACGAACGAATTATCTTATTCGTAAATCGGTTAATCTTTCTAAGCAATACCATATTCTAGCCTCCAATATTGATCAGGCCGTTATAATGGCTACCATTACTCAACCTGAAACTCCTATTGAATTTATTGATCGTTTCTTAGTAACTACAACGGCATATAATATCCCAACAACCATTCTTATTAATAAGTTGGATGTTTATGAAGAGCAGCATTTAGAGCAATTAGCCGATTGGGCTGCTATATATGAAGATGTTGGTTATAAACTTATTCCAATAAGTGTTGACAAGAATATCAACTTAGATAAAGTTGAGGCTTTATTAAAAGGTAAACGAACTGTTATGTCTGGAAATAGTGGCGTTGGAAAAAGTAGTTTATTGCAAAACTTATTACCTGATGAAAATATTGCAATAAGTGAAATATCTGAAATGCATCAACAAGGCGTGCACACAACTACTTTTGCAGAAATGTACGATTTACCTTTTGGCGGAAACTTAATTGACACCCCTGGTATCAGAGGTTTAGGAATTGTTGATATTAAAAAAGAAGAGCTAGCAAACTTTTTCCCTGATTTATTACGCTTTAAATCAGGTTGCAAGTTTAACAACTGTGTACATATTAAAGAGCCTCATTGTGCTGTGAAATCAGCACTTAATGAGGGCGTCATAGCTCCTGAACGTTATAATAGTTACTTAAGTATTTATAATAACGACGAAGAAGAAAACTATCGTTAATGAGAGTAACTATTCAAAGAGTATTAGAGGCTTCTGTAAAAGTTGAGGGTGAAATAATTGGAGAGATTAAAAAAGGCTTGTTGATCTTTTTGGGAATAGAAGATGCTGACTCTTTTCAAGACATTGAATGGTTAACATCTAAAATAAGTAAACTTCGTATTTTCCCTGATGATAAAGCTGCAATGAATCAATCTGCTTTGGATATTGATGCAGAGTTTTTAGTTGTTAGCCAGTTTACTTTATTCGCAACAACACAAAAAGGAAATCGACCAAGTTTTACTCGATCAGGAAACCCAAAATTTGCACAGAAAATGTGTGCAGATTTTGTAAATGAATTATCAAAAAAAACAAGGAAAGTAGCCCAAACAGGAAAGTTTGGTGCAGACATGCAGGTTGCATTAATTAATGATGGCCCTGTAACGATTAACATCGATTCTAAAAGTAGAGGATAGTACTTACTAAATGTCATTAGGAAATTAGACTTAAAAAAGTATTTTTGTACAAACCCAACGCATTATGAAAGTTTTAATCATCAACGGTCCTAACTTAAATTTACTTGGAAAGCGTGAACCAGAAGTTTACGGTTCAGCAACGTTTGAAGAATACTTTCAAGAAGTAAAAGCGAAGTTTCCTACAATGGAGCTTTCTTATTACCAAAGTAACATTGAGGGTGAATTAATTGATAAAATTCACGAGGTTGGTTTTAGTTATGACGGTATTGTTATCAATGCAGGAGCCTACACTCATACCTCTGTTGCTTTAAGAGATGCTATTTCAGGAATTGAAACGCCTGTTATTGAGGTTCATATTTCCAACACGCATCAAAGAGAAGAGTTCCGTCATCATTCTTACATTTCCCCTGTTTGCAAAGGGGTGATACTAGGGTTCGGATTAAACTCTTACCGATTAGCGTTAGAAAGTTTTAAATAATCTTACGCTTAAACTTACCAAATATTCCCACTAAGAATATTCCTGTTAAACAACTAAAACAGGCTATTGTACCAAGTGCTCCGCCAAAGCCGTCAAGAACATCATTTAATATAAAATATATAATTCCAAAAAGACCTCCACTCAGAATAAGTGTTATCCAATTTAACGCTTTGGAACTCGACATACCCACAAAACTAGCCCCGAAAAAAACTGCGGGTACTAACTCTGTTAATCCTGAAAAATTAATTACTTCAAAAGGAATGCTAAATATTAGCGATGTTATTGCTGAAGCTTTTAACGCCCCCCAATTCTTATAATTATTTAGCCAATAAACAAGTACAGAAGTTGTAATCGAAATAGTTGTCACTATCATGAATTTTGCAGCAAAAGAAAGTCCCGAAAGTAGACTTAAAGAGAAGCAATTGGTATAACTTATAACACCCAAAGAAGGTAATTCATTCCAAAATAAAAAGGCAAGCGCGTACACAGAAAGTGATCCAAAACCTATAGAACCTAGTTTCCCTCCTAACCCCAAGAAATTATTCCTTAAGATATAAAATGAAATTCCTCCAATAATTCCACACAACCAAATTTCGTTGGGAAAAGAAAACTTATTTAACGATGCCATGCCTGCGAATGAACCTGCATAAAGTGTTAATTTTTCATACTTAATCAATCGGGCTATTCGTGAGCCTTTCTCAGGAATAATTCCAACAACAGTTCCTAAAAAAGCAGATGCAAAAACACTTGATACATCGAGTGTTAACCGAATAAGTATTGTGATATAAATCCCTAGTGTAAAGGCAATAAACGTTTTGAGTAATGATTTTATGTCCCAATCTACTCTTGTGTACTCAAGTTTTGAATATGCAAAAAATGGAACTAGTCCAAATAGTGTCCACCAACCAAAATGAGGCAGGACAATTACACTTAGAAATAGTAAATGAAAAAAACCTAATGTTAATATTGGAAGTACTTTACCTAACATTAAAGTAAATACTTAGCAACAATAGGCATACGTCTTCCCATTCCAAAAGCTTTATGACTAACTCGTAAAATTGGAGGTGTTTGATATCTTTTATATTCGTTAATATTAACCATTTTTAGAATTCTGGAAACCAATACTTCATCGTGACCTAAAGCAACTAATTCTCTTGGACCTTTTCTATTTTCTATGTACTCAAAAAGTACCGCATCTAAAACATCATAGTCAGGCAATGAATCACTATCCTTTTGATCTGGACGAAGCTCTGCGGAAGGTGGCTTTACAATTGTATTTTCAGGAATAACTTCTTCATCCTTATTAATATATCGTGCTAACTCAAAAACTTCAGTTTTATAAACATCGCCTAAAACGGCAAGTCCCCCACACATATCTCCGTAAAGTGTACCGTAACCAACTGCAGCCTCGCTTTTATTAGAAGTATTCAATACAATATGTCCGAACTTATTAGAAGCAGCCATTACTAAAACTCCACGAATTCTAGCTTGAAGATTTTCTTCCGCCAATCCAAAAGGTAAGCCTTTAAAAATTGGGTTTAACTTTTCATCGTAAGCATCATAAATATCCTTAATAGCAATTACATCATAGGGGGCTCCGATATTCTCTGCCAAAGCCTTTGCGTCGTCAACCGAATGATCAGAAGAGTATTGAGAAGGCATTAATACACCATACACATTATCCGATCCTAAAGCTCTTGCCGCTAATGCAAAAGTAACTGCGGAATCAATTCCACCACTAAGTCCTACAATCGCTTTTTTAAAACCTAATTTTTTAAAATAATCCCTAATTCCTAATAAAAGTCCATCATGAATTAATTGTATTTTATTGCCTGATTGTATTGAACCTGATTTAAATTCTCCCGATGATATTTGTAACTCATTAATAATTAATGACTCTTCAAAAAATACTTCTTGAGAAGCAACCTCCCCATTTTTATTCATAAAAAACGATCCTCCATCAAATATGAGTTCTGTTTGAGCACCCACATGATTACAATAAACGATCGGCAATCCTGTTTTTTGAGCATTCTCCCTTAAAACAACTTTTCGTTCAACATCTTGCTGATATGAAAATGGTGATGCGGCTATGTTTACAATTAACTTCGCTCCTTTATCTTTTAAAGCTAAGGCTGGAGTTTGAGTATACAGAGGATTATTTCCGACATTCCATAAATCTTCGCAAATCGCAATTCCTACTTGAACACCTTTAATTTCAACTACTTCAAATGCTCTGTTTGGCTCGAAATAACGATACTCGTCAAAAATGTCATAAGTTGGTAATAAGGTTTTATGAATGTGTTTTTGCACTTTACCGTCACTTAAAATAAAAGCTGAATTAAATAACGGTTTACCATGCCCTGTTTCGTTCCTACTTGGAGCGCCAACAATCACAGAAATCCCCCGAGTGTGAGAAGCTATTTCATCTACCGAATCCAAACAAGAGTTGATAAAATCGTTAAATTCCAAAAAATCCCTTGGAGGATAACCGCATACCGCCAATTCTGAAAACACAATTAAATCGACACCTTCATTTTTAGCATCTTGAATTTTATTGATTATTTTTTGAGTGTTGGATTCGAAGTTTCCAACATGGAAGTTAAGTTGAGCTACTGCAATTTTCATAACTGTAAAATTAAGTATTTAGAAACAAAAAAGGTGCTACCGTTGGCAGCACCTTTTTTAATTAAACTATTTTAATTTAAAACTGAATTCCAATAGTTGCAGTAATATAATTCAATTTAGTAGCTCTTTGAAACTCTTTACCAGTAGTGATGTAACTGATTGATTTCGATCTATTACTTAAAATATTACTCAGTGGGAAATTTCCATTTAACCCCATTAATAATGATGTATTACCTGCCAAATTATATTCAACTCCAACTCCAACATTAATTGCTGCTCTCAAAAAATTAGATTCTTTATTCGCATCTAACTTCTTTGTATCACCTGATAACGATGTTATTGTTTGATCTCCATCTTCTTTGAAAACATCATTCTTTTTTGCAAAAGCTCCTGTAATAATATTAATTGTTGTTCCAAATTCACCGTAGTAAGTTAAATAACCAATTTCAGGAGTTGTTAACTTTAACTTCAATGGAATATCAATAGAATTAAATAAATATCTTCTTGAAAGTAATTGAAAAGCAGAATCCGGAACGTCAACTCCGGCAACTGAAGTAGACCAATCTAAACCAACAGAATCAAGGTATTCGACTCCTGCAGTAGTTTGTGAAAACATTACTCCTGTTGAAATTGCAAAATTTTTCGCAAAAGCGTATTCATAATTTAAACCTCCGGAGATATGATATCCAAGCGATTTGTTTTTTGAACCGTCCTTTCCCATTGTAAAATAAGAAGCGCCAGGCGCTACTTGTAAACCAAAACGGTGCTTTCTATAATCCGATCCGCTTGTTGCGTCTTGAGCAAATGAAACCGTTGAAATTGCTAATATTAATAGGGTTGTAATATTTTTTGTCATAATTATCAGTTTATTAAAAAGTCACTATTCAAATAAAATTAAACTCTTTTAAGTTAATTACTTAATTGAACGTTAACTTTGTAAAATTAAATAAAGCATTCGATAGTTATATGAAGAACGCAGTTATTTTGTTTTTATTTGCCATTAGTTTGTTGTCTTCATGCACAGAGGAAAGGCTAAACATAGACACTTCGGGTATAGATGTACACCTTAATTTTAAACATTACGAACAAGATTTATTTACAATTAATAGAAATAATATTGAACGTTCACTCGATGAACTATCTCTAAAACACCCTATTTTCATAAGCGGTGATTACAAAAATCCTTCCGAAATTCATG
The DNA here is from genome assembly GCA_029251005.1 of Flavobacteriales bacterium. GTDB lineage: Bacteria > Bacteroidota > Bacteroidia > Flavobacteriales_C. The sequence goes on from JAQXEE010000115.1 coordinate 39,886, forward strand.
AATTAAATACTTATTTAAACAATGAATTAAATACTAAACTATTTAAGGATTGGCAAACTAAAATAGGAACTTACGATGCAATAGAAACTGAATTAAACAAAGCTTTTAGTTATTTTAAACACTACTACCCAAACGATTCAAACCCTTCTATTTACACTTATATTTCTGGTGTTAATTATGAAAAACCAATAATTATTAAAAATAACAACATTATTATTGGAATTGATATGTTTTACGGGAAGAACTATAAAGCATATCAGCAATTAAAAATCCCGCAATACCTCTCTAAGAGTTACGATAAAAAGTACATTACTCCTATTGTATTTAGGGAATTTATAACTCAAAAATTCGCTCCTTTTTTAGCTGGAAAAACGATGTTGGATAATATGATTTCTCTTGGGAAGGTTGAATACTTCATAGAAGCGGTTACCCCTCAATTGCAGGACTCTATTCGATTTCAGTTCACAACTTCACAAATGAATTGGTGTTACGGGCATGAAAGAGCATTTTGGAAGCACCTAACAATTAAAGGACTTCTTTTCTCAAACGATTACCATGCTTACAAACGTTTTTTGCAACCGGGACCTTTTGCCTCTTCGATGGAACGCGAATCACCTGCTCGAATTGGAATTTATATAGGATATCGTATTGTAAAAGACTTTATGGATAAAAATACTGAGGTTAGTTTAAACGAATTAATGACAAATACCGATTTTACGGCTATTTTTAAAGCTTCAAAATATAACCCATAAGATATGAGCGAAAAAAAAGAAATTAAATTCACAGTTAGTTTAGATGAAAACCATATTCCTGAAAAAATTGAATGGACAGCATCTGAAGGTGGTGGTGTTGAAAACGAAGAGATCAAGGCAATGATGATTTCTGTTTGGGAACCAACGGAAAGAATTGCAAAACGTGTTGATCTTTGGACAAAGGACATGATGGTTGATGAAATGAAATACTATCATTTTCAGACATTAATGACACTGGCAGATACATTAGAACGATCAACTGGTGAAAATACTATTGCTAAAAAAATGCGTGATTTTGGAATGGAAATCGGAAAAGAAATGAAAATTCTCACGAAATAAATTATAATAATTGTAAAGGCTGGACAAGCTATCTGTACTAACTTGTCCAGTTTGTAAATTTATCCGAAAATCTCGCCTCAATCAATGCAAAAAGGAAGCTGATAAACTATCTTAATCACAATAAAGAATTTGAAAAAATTAGCAATCGACAACTGAAATTAATAATACAATTCCAAGTTTTAAAATTGCCTTTTATTTTAGAATCAAAAAAATAATATCAATTATTAATCAAGTTATAGCGCTTATTTTACAGCAATTATCCTCTGTTTAGTTTCAAAAACAAAATGAAGGAGTTAACTTTGACTTATGATTCCGAAGGAAACAGTGGATAAGATTATTGATGAAGCAAGGGTTGATGAGGTTATTGGAGACTTTGTTGCTCTTAAAAAGAGAGGTGTTAACCTTTTAGGTAATTGCCCTTTTCATAACGAAAAAACACCTTCGTTCACCGTTTCTCCTGCGAAAGGAATTTACAAATGTTTTGGTTGTGGTGTTTCAGGAAATTCAGTGAATTTCATAATGGACCATGAACAAATGTCTTATCCTGAAGCTTTAAAATATTTAGCTAAAAAATATAATATTGAAATTCAGGAAAAAGAACTCAGTTCTGAGGAAAAAGAAAAAATAGATAAAAAAGAATCCTATTACCTTGTTTCCCAATTTGCAAAAGAGCAATTTATTCGAAATCTACATGAAACCGACGAGGGGAAATCGGTAGGATTAAGTTATTTTAAGGAAAGAGGTATTTCAGATGAAATGATGGAGAAATTCGGATTAGGTTACTCCTTTGAAGAAAGAAATCATTTCACAAAAATAGCTACAGATAAAGGATACAAAAAAGAACATTTAATTGGGTCTGGATTAATCGCAGAAAAAAACAACCGTGTTTACGATCGATTCTCAGGAAGAGTAATGTTTCCTATACATAATATGTCAGGAAGGGCAATTGGGTTTGGCGCAAGAATTTTACAAACCAATAAAAAATCTGCTAAATATTTAAACTCACCAGAAACAGAGATATATCATAAGAGTGATGTTTTATATGGTTTATATCTAGCCAAAAGATCCATGATTCAACAGGACGATTGTTTTCTTGTTGAAGGGTACACCGATGTTATTTCGTTCCATCAAAAAGGTATTGAAAATGTTGTTGCCTCAAGCGGAACATCGCTTACTCCCGGACAAATTAAATTAATAAAAAGATTCACCCCAAACATTACCGTTTTATATGATGGCGATGCAGCGGGAATTAAAGCGTCCTTTAGAGGGATTGACTTAATTCTTAAAGAAGGCTTGAATGTTAAGGTTGTTACTTTCCCTGATGGTGAAGATCCTGACAGTTTTGCAAGAGCTAATACAAGCGCTGAATTGGAAGAATATATTGAAGAAAACAAACAAGACTTCATTAATTTTAAAATATCTATTCTTTTAGATGATGCAGGAAATGACCCTATAAAAAGAGCGGGTTTAATTAAGGAAATTGTTCAATCAATCGCCCTTATTCCAGATACTATTATTCGTTCCGTTTATACTCAAGAAGCTGCAACTCTATTAAAAATTGAAGAGCAAACTATCGTCAACGAATTAAATAAAATTCGAAGAAATAATTTTGATAAAGAACAAAAACATAAACCAACATCTACTCCCCCAGAACCGGATTATATGGTACCTCCTCCGAATTTAATACCTCCGGAATATGGCGTACAAACTTCCACTTCATCACTTGGGCTTCCTCCCAAGTCAATTGAAAAAGCACCACAATACCCTAATAATCATCAGGAAGCATATTTGCTCCGATTGATTTTGAAATACGGTCATCATGAAATTGTTTTACAAAACGAAAACTATGAAGAGGAGAAAAATAAAAACATTGAGGACTGCCAGCCATCTTATCAAATAACAGTCGCTCAAATGGTCATTCAGGATATTAGAGAAGATGACCTTTCTTTTGATAACCCGCACCATCAATCCATTTGGGAGACTTTTAGTAATAAGTTTTCAGAAGGTGAAATCCCAACTGAAAAATTCTTTTTACAAAGCTCCGAAGCTGACTTGGTAAAAGAAGTGATTGAAATAACTGAAGAAAAATACGAATTAAACGATTGGAAAAAGCATTCTATTTATGTTGCTACTGAAGAAGAGAAAATAAAGCTTGCTATTGTTGTAGCTCTGCATCGTTTAAAGCTTGGAAAAGTTAAACAACAAATCAGTGAATTAAACGCTAAACTAGAGTCGAATGAATTCCCTGAAGAAATAAACGATCTTTTAATGCACTTAAGTCTTTTAAACCAGGCTAAATTGTCGCTTTCTAAAGTACTTGGCAGAAACATTTAACTTTTAAAAGTTAAATTCTATTTAATAGTTTCTAATGAATGTGTCAATTCTTCCGTTAGCTTTACCAAAAGCTTTTTTATGAAAATAATCGGGAATATTATTCTAATATTTATTGTCTCAATTGGATTAACAAATTGCGATAATACAGAGCCAAAAGATGAAATCGTAGATAATCCAGATCAATTAGATACTATTCTTAAAGCACCTCAATTACTTTATGGTTTTCCTGTTGATTCGTTCAAAGTAGTTGGAGACGAAGTAAAGAAAAATCAATTTTTTAGCGACTTAATAACTAGTCACGGGATTAGTTACGCTATGATGAATAAAATGGCAACTAAAGGCAAGAAATTGTTTGATGTAAGACGCCTAAGAGCAGGAAGACATTATTCTGTATTTGAAAAAAATGACTCTTCTGAAAAAGCTCAAATATTTGTTTATGAGATAAATAGGATTGATTACATAGTATATGACCTTCGGGATTCCCTTAAAATATACACAGCAAAAAAACCTATTGAGGTTGTAGAAAGACAAGCATCCGGTGTGATTAATAGTTCTTTGTATTTATCACTTGACAAGCAAGGTTATAATCCTGCGTTAGCGATTACCTTATCTGAAGTTTACGCTTGGAGCATCGATTTTTATCATATTCAAAAAGGAGATCGATTTAAGGTAATTTATGAAGAAACAATAGTAGATGGAGAAAGCATTGGGATTAAAAAGATTAAGGCTGCCTATTTTGAGCATTTCAAAAAACCATATTACGCCATTCAATTTAGTCAGGATAATCATTCAGGTTATTACGATCAAGAAAACCGTGGATTAAGACGTCAATTTTTAAAAGCACCAGTGAAATTCAGCAGAATTTCTTCACGATTCACAATGAAGCGATACCACCCAGTCCAAAAAAGAAACAAACCGCATTTAGGTACTGATTACGCGGCTCCTAAAGGAACACCTATTTATTCAACTGCAAATGGTAAAGTTACACATGCTCAATACAGTAAATACAACGGAAATTATGTGAAAGTTCGTCACAACGGAACCTATACAACCCAATATTTACACATGAGTAAAATCAAAAAAGGAATTCGTTCTGGAGTTAGAGTTAATCAAGGTGATGTAATAGGATTCGTTGGATCAACTGGACTAGCAACTGGTCCTCATGTTTGTTATAGATTTTGGAAAAACGGAAAACAAGTTGACCCTTACAAACAAAAACTGCCAAAGGCTGAACCAATTAAAAAAGCCAATTTAATTACCTATAAAAAAATAAAAGAAGACGTAATTGCACAATTAGAAAAGATTGATTTCCCGAAATAAGTCAACTACTATATTTTTCACGAAGAAGAATTTTAAGAAATTCTCTTTTAAGTACCGATTCCGCTAATACATCTATATCTATTCCGGGTGCCAATAATAGATCTTTAATCTCTTTTTCAGGAATGTCAACTTTATACATTAATTGGAAAAACTGCTCCATACTTCTATTAAACAATTGATTTAAAAATTGACTTACTAAAACTAGTAAATCATTAGATGTGTCAATTTTTATAAGTGCCAATTCCTTATCAAAATCGGAATCACTGAAATCTTTAGAAAGTTGAGCTTTAAGTTTTTGGAAGTATCTTTCCTGAGTTAAGTATTCAAATGTGCCTTTAACCTCAATAAGCTTCATTAAGAGGCTCTTTTCATTAAGTGGTTAGCAAATTCTTCCAAAACTTTTTTCTTATCCTCCGGAGCATTTATCCTATTTAAAAACTGAATCGATTTTTGATAATAAGCGTCCATTTGATTAAAAGCTAATTGATCCACCTTTAAATCTTTATAAATTGTTTTTACCGCCTCAACTTTAGCAATGGCATCAAAATCTTTTTTATCAACCCAACCTTGAAGAAGCTCTGAAGAATCGAGCTCTAAAGCCTTAAGCATTAAGAAAGTCTTCTTATTAGAAATTATATCACCACCAACTTGTTTTCCGAATTTCTCAGGATCACCAAAACAATCTAAATAATCATCTTGTAATTGAAACGCAATACCAAGGTTTACTCCGAAATTATAAATTAAATCAGCTTCAGTATCAGATGCACTCCCAACTAAAGCTCCTAGTTTTAATGCTCCGCCAACTAAAACAGAAGTTTTAAGCTTTATCATATTGATATACTCATCAATAGTAACATCATCTCTACTCTCAAAGTTCATATCAAGCTGCTGACCTTCACAGACTTCAATTGCTGTTTGATTAAAAACAGTAAGTAAAGCAGATAAATTAGCGTAATTACCTTCCAAAAAATGATTATAAGCTTCTATCAGTAAGGTATCCCCCGAGAGAATTGCAATATTATCATCCCATTTTTGGTGAACAGTAGGTTGCCCACGTCTCAAAGGCGCTTTATCCATAATATCATCATGAACTAAGGTGAAATTATGAAATACTTCTATAGCTTTTGCCGCAGGTAATGCCACAGATACATCTTCAATAAATAGATTAGCCGCCAAAAGGGTAGTAACAGGTCTTAACCTTTTTCCTCCTAATTGAAGAATATAATTCATAGGCTCATACAACTCAGCTGGGGAACCCAGATACTTTGTGCCTTTTATTTCCTTTTGAACAAGAGTTATTATTTCTTGAATAGTAGAAGATGCCAAGTTTATTATTTTTGAAATTGAGGACTATTTAAAAGCTTTCTAATTCCTTCATCTATAGTCGTTAGTTCTCTTCCTAATAATACTCTCATTTTAGTATTATCTGGACATCTTCTTAACATATCACCGTCTTTCAAAGGTGGAAGATGAATAATTTTTGATTTTGAATTAGTCGCATCAATAATTTTTTGAGCTAAATCAAGAATCGTTACTTCTATTTCTCCACCAATATTAATGACATCATTAATCACCTTATTTTTATAAAAAGCTTTTAAACATGCGTCAATATTATCATCACAATAGCAGAAAGTTCTTGTTTGTGTACCTTCACCATAAATGGTAATATCATCGTCATTTAAAGCTTTAAAAAGAAATTTAGACATTACAAAGTCATCGCTTTGATTAGGTCCATAAGTATTGAAAAATCTGAAAATTGTATATTCTAGGCCAAATTCTTGATGGTAAGACCTCAGGAAAGACTCCCCAATGTTTTTAACAACAGCATAAGGAACTTTCGAATTCAGCGGTGTAGTTTGTTCATGCTGAGGCAATTCAACTGGCTCTCCGTAAACCTCTGAAGAAGAAGAAAAGAAGACCCTTTTCACTCCTGTACTTTTACACAGGTTTAAAACATGCTTAATTCCTTCAATATCTCTTAAAACTTTTACTGGATTATCCTGAGTTCTAATTACACCAACTAAAGCTGCATAATGAAAAACGTAATCAAACTTGTTACCAAGCATAATCTCCGCTATATCTCTATATTCATTTACATCTGCCTTTACAAACCTCCAGTTATCAGAGGGCATATGATGTGGTAATTTTGTTTCGCTTCCAGTTGATAAATCGTCAACGATAACAACAAAATTTTCCTTATTTGAAATTAACTTTTCAGCTAAAACGCTTCCGATAAAACCGGCTCCTCCTGTAACTAATATTCTAGTCATATCACTTAACTATATTTTCAATATAAACTCCATAACCACTTTTCTTAAGCGGTTGTGCAATCTCTAATAATTGATCTTTATTAATAAATCCCATTCGATAAGCTACCTCTTCAATACATCCGATTTTAAGCCCTTGTCTTTCTTCAATTACTTGAACATATTGACCTGCTTGCATTAAACTAGTAAAAGTACCTGTATCTAACCAAGCTGTTCCTCTATCTAATATTCCAACTTTTAACTTCCTTCTTCTCAAATATTCTGCGTTAATGTCGGTAATCTCATACTCACCTCTTGGCGACAGCTTAATATTTTCGGCAATTTCAACAACATCATTGTCATAAAAATACAAGCCTGGAACAGCGTAATTTGATTTTGGCTTTTCAGGCTTTTCTTCAATAGAAACTGCTTTGCTATTTTCATCGAATTCAACAACACCATACCTTTCAGGATCTGAAACATGATACGCGTAAACAACACCACCATCAGGGTTGTTATTCTTTTGTAATAGGCTTGACATTCCGGATCCGTAAAAGATATTATCTCCTAAAACCAAAGCAACTTTATCTTCACCAATAAACTCTTTCCCTAAAACAAATGCTTGTGCTAAACCATTTGGTTTTTCTTGGATAATATATTCAAATTTACATCCTATTCTACTCCCGTCTCCAAGTAATTTTTTAAATCCATCTTGGTCATGCGGAGTTGTAATGATTAAAATTTCTTTAATACCCGCTAACATCAATGTTGATAGTGGGTAATAAATCATTGGTTTATCATAAACAGGCATCAACTGCTTACTAACTGATAGTGTTAAGGGGTGCAATCTTGTACCTGAACCTCCCGCTAAAATTATCCCTTTCATCTTATTTTAATTTGATTCGCTTTGATTATTCAAAGCCTTAATTGTAATAAGTTTATCTAAAGTTAAAAGCAAGCAAGGTAATAAAATTAAATTGGAAAGCATCGCTACCAAAAGCGTTAACGCTACAAGAACCCCTAATGCCACTGTACCTCCAAATTCTGATGCTACAAAAATTCCAAAGCCAAAAAACAATACCATTGATGTATAAAACATACTTAGACCTGTCTCTCTAAGAGATTTGAGTACTGAAGTCTTTATATCTCCTCCATTTTCAGCTAACTCTTGTCGGTACTTAACTAAAAAGTGAATGGTATCGTCAATGGATATACCAAATGCAATACTAAACACCAAAATAGTGGAAGGCTTGAGGTTTATCCCAAAGTAACCCATTATAGCTGCAGTAATAAAAAGAGGTAAAATATTCGGTAATAAACTAATTATAACCATCCTTATATTCCTAAACATAAAGCCCATCAGTAAGGAAATAATAATAACAGTTAACACCAGTGACATAATTAAATTAGAAATTAAAGTTTCTACTCCTTTTGCTACAATCACACCAATACCTGTAAACGAAAAATCAAACTTTTTAGGACTAAATATCTTTTCAATTTTAGGTCTTAATTCTGCCATTAGAGCCTTTGTTCGATTTGTCCCTACATCCTTCATTTGCAGACTAACTCTCAATTTACTTCGGTCCTTTGATAGAAAGGTCTTTAGCATATCTGCAGATCCATTCTTAGACTTAGAAGCGTATGTGAAAATACCACCTAACTCAATATTTATAGGTAAATCGTACTCTCTTTTATCGCCATTATAATAAGCCTGCTTACTGTATTTAATAACATCCACCATCGAAATTGGTTTCGAAAACTCAGTATAAGTAGCTATTAAATCATATAGTTTCTGAACCTTTTTAAGAGTCTTCAACTTTAATCCTTTTCCTTTTTTAGTTAAGTTTTGATACGAGATTGAATTTATTCTTCTATTACCAATATTATCTTGTAATATTTCCGTGATTTCACTGTTTGTGTTTGTGTAGAGTTCAAACTGATTATTACCTTGCGGCTTTACAGCAGATAAATATTTTATTTCTTTTAAAACTGAAACATCAACCGAGTCAGAGAATTCAACAATTATTTTCTTACCAACATTAGTATTAATTATAATCTCAAATGGAATAACTCCATCAAATTTACCTTCGTAATATTTTAAATCAACCATTACAGGGTGATCATCGGGAATATCGTCAACAACAAGTGCATCATTATCCAATTGACTTAAACCAAACCCAGCAACACCAGCTATAAAAATTAATACTACGTAAACTGTAGCTCTATATCCTGTACAAACATCAACGAACCAATCTATTAAAGCATTTGTCCACTTATAATCTAAATGTTTATAATGCTTCTCTTTTGGAGGAGATAAGTAACTGTAAATGATTGGTAATAATAAAATAGAAAGAATAAAAACACCCAATATACTAATAGAGGCAACAATTCCAAATTCCTTTAAAATATCACTTGACGCAAAAATAAATGTTGCAAAACCACTAGCAGTAGTAATATTTGTCATAAAAGTTGCGCCCCCTATTTTTTGTATAACCCTTTTTAAAGCTAATGCCTGATTTTTATGATCTCTAAATTCATCAAAGTACTTATTAATCAAGAAAATACAATTTGGTATACCAATAACTATAACCAATGGAGGAACCAAACTGGTAAGAATATTTATATTAAACTCTAAAGAACCAGTATAACCCCAGTCACTTAATCTACTTAAAAAACCGAGTGATCCAAAAAGCCAAACAACTGCAACAGCAACAACTAATAATGAAACGAAAACAGCTCTAGGTGCTCGTAAAAAGAAGTAAAGAAGTAATGCGGTAAGTAGGAAAGCAAGACCAATAAACAACAATATTTCAGCTTCAACTTGAGAGCTTAACTTTGCCCTGATATAAGGCATTCCTGAATATTTAAACTTGATTCCAGATTTTATACTAAAATCATTAATCTTATCGGAAATAGCAAGAACATACTTATTTCTACGAACACTCATCATTGAATCAGCGTTCAAGCTAATTGCCATTAATGATATATTCGTTTCTGGGACGTATAAGATCCTTTCGTAGAAAGGTTGATTGTGTAACTTAATTAGTGCGGAATCAATTTGCGCTTGAGTAGTGGGTCGCCCTTGAAAAACAGACTCTATTTTAAAACTATGAGATTCTAGGTCTTTCTTTAGATATCCGAAATTTGCAAATGAAAAAACGGTATCGACACTTTCTGTTCCTTCAATATCTAAAGTGAAATCGTAAAATTGTTGGAATTTATCTAAATGATAAAAATTTGAATCTTCTGTAGATACAAGGTAAACATTATCATTCGCTCCGAAAGTCTCTTTAAAGTCTTTGAATACAATTGATGTAGAATCACCAACAGGAAGTAATCTTGATAGATCATAAGACACTTCATTGTAAGGTAGATTAGACGCTAAAAAACCTGTAATGGCAGTTAACACGACTAAGACCCAAACTCTTTGTCTTAAAATTATATGAGATACGTTATTCCACATTCACACTTTGATAGCTATCAAAAATAACAACTTATATCGACAATCTTTAATTAAAATCTAATAGGTTTTAAATAAAACTCCTCAATTTATTGATAAGGAATATAAGCTAATTCCGAAAGCTTTAACCTATATGGATAGGGGCTTCAATTTCTTAAAAAGAAAAAAATGTTGCTCTTTTATCCAATCTGTTGATTTTACAAAAAACCTTTCAACATCTTTTAAGCAAGGCACATACCCATCTTTTACATACCAAATAAAAATATCTAGTGAACTCTATATTAATTCTAAACTTATGATATTTGCGAAATATTTCTATCTAAGAAATAAAAAACCTGCCGCTAACGACAGGTTTTTTATTTGAAACTTATTTAATTGTCCACGTATTTGGACCTTCAAGAAGTAAATTTAAATTTGGCCCCCCTTTCTCTTTAACGTGTTTTTCAACTTGAGCAGAAACTCCTTCCTCATATACCGGTCTTTTTTCTTGGTAAAAGATTCCAAAAGGTCTTGGTAAAGCACCTTCTTCTCTTGGATCATCAAAAAAACGAGTTAATATGGAAGCTTTAACTCGATCATGCTTATCATGAATCCAAAGTTCCGTTTCAGCAACATCAGCTGTATTAACCACTTTAGGAGTAAAACCATCTAAAACAATTGCTTTTCTATGCTCAGCTCCAAATAATAACGGTTTTCCATGCTCAATGAAAATTGTATTATCTGCTTTTGTTGTCTTCTCTGTAAATGGGAAAAAAGCTCCATCGTTGAAAATATTACAGTTTTGATAAATCTCAATTAAAGATGTCCCTCTATGCTTTTCTCCTTCAATTAATATAGGACGCATATGTTTCGGATCTCTATCCATTGTTCTCGCAACAAAAGTTGCTTCTGCACCCATTGCTAAAGAAAGAGGGTTAAATGGATGATCAATCGAACCGTATGGTGTTGATTTTGTTACTTTACCTTGTTCAGAAGTTGGTGAATATTGTCCTTTTGTTAAACCATAAATTTGGTTGTTAAACAACAATACATTTACATCAACATTTCTTCTTAATAAATGGATGAAGTGGTTACCTCCGATGGACATTGAATCCCCATCCCCAGTTATCATCCAAACATTTAACTCTGGGCGAGCTGTTTTTAACCCCATAACAAATGCCGGACCCCTACCATGAATACTATGCATACCATATGTATCCATGTAATATGGAAAACGAGATGAACATCCTATTCCTGATATAAAAACAGTTTCGTCTTTTTTTAACGCTAATTCAGCACAAACACTTTGAACTTGCTTTAATATCGAATAATCTCCACAACCAGGACACCATTTAACATCTTGATCTGAAGCATAATCTTTAGCTGTAATTTTCTTTTCTTTTACTTCTGGCATCATTCAATATTTTAAGCAAGTACTTCTTTTACTTTTTTAACAATTTCTTGTGTTACAAAAGGAAGACCTTTAATCTTATTTAATCCAATTGCATCAACTAAGAATTTCTCACGAATAATTTTAATAAATTGTCCATTATTCATCTCAGGCATCACTACCTTATCGAATTTCTTCACCAATTCACCTAAGTTCTTTGGTAATGGGTTTAAATACTTAACATGAGCGTGAGAAACTTTTTCCCCTTCATTAATTAATATTTTAGCGGCTGTTTTAACTGCTCCATAAGTTGATCCCCAACTTAACAATAAAACATCTCCCGTATCTTCTCCCGCATCAAGTTCTTGCTCTGGAATATAATCTGCTATTTTATCAACTTTAGCTTGACGAACTTTAACCATTCTTTCATGGTTTTCTGGATCATAAGAAACATTTCCAGTCTCAAAGTCTTTTTCTAAACCACCAATTCGGTGAGCTAAGCCTTTAGTTCCAGGGATTGCCCATGGTCTAACAAGCTTCTCGTTTCTTTTGTAAGGCAAAAATGCAGGATCTTCCAATTCTCGAGGCTCTGCAAATTTCACTTCAATATCAGGTAAATCTTCAGACTTTATAACCTCCCAAGGTTCAGATCCATTTGCGATATAACCATCAGTTAATAAAAAAACTGGCGTCATGTGCTCAATTGCTATTCTACAAGCCTCATACGCTGCAGAAAAACAATCTTTAGGAGATTGCGCTGCAATTACAGGAATTGGCGATTCTCCATTTCTTCCATATAATGCTTGAAATAAATCAGCTTGTTCTGTTTTAGTCGGTAAACCTGTAGAAGGACCACCTCTTTGAACGTTAACAATTACTAAAGGAATTTCATAAATATTTGCTAATCCAATAGCTTCACCTTTAAGCGCAATACCAGGACCCGATGAAGTTGTTATTCCTAACGCGCCTCCAAATGAAGCTCCAATTGCAGCGCAAATACCAGCAATTTCATCTTCAGCCTGAACTGTTTTTACACCGAAATTTTTGTACTTGGATAAAAAATGTAAAATATCAGAAGCAGGAGTAATAGGATAAGTTCCACAAAATAAATTTAGCCCTGTTTTTTGTGAAGCCGCGATTAAACCAATTGCAGTAGCTTCATTACCCATTATATTTCTATAAGTCCCTGCTTTTATATTTGCAGGTTTAACTTCAAATCTTGAGGCAATTGCCTCAGCAGTATCTCCATAATAGTAGCCTGCTTTTAATACCGCAATATTTGACTGTATTAATTCAGGTTTTTTAGAAAACTTTTTCTCGAGAAAACGAATCGTATTATCAAGCTTTCTATTATACATCCAGTATAGGAAACCTAAAACAAACATGTTTTTGGATCGATCTACTGCTTTTGTACCTAAACCAGATTCTTTTAATGTCTCACGAGTGATTTTAGTAACATCAACTTCATGGATTTTATATCCATCAAGTGTTCCGTCATTTAAAGGATTAACACCGTCGTCATATTTTGCTAACCTCAAATTCTTTTTGTCAAATCCGGAAATATTGGCAACAACGATACCACCTTTTTTTAAGGAATCTAAATTCGATTTTAAAGCTGCAGCATTCATTACAACAAGGACATCCGCATGGTCTCCTGGAGTAAATAATTCAATACTACCAAAGTGCAATTGAAATCCAGAAACTCCCGCGACAGTTCCTTGAGGAGCTCTAATTTCAGCTGGGAAGTTGGGGAATGTACTAATATCATTACCCAATAAAGCGGCTGTATCTGTAAATTGACCTCCAGTTAATTGAATACCATCTCCTGAATCACCAGCAAAAAGTATCGTAACCTCATCTTTAATTTGATTTTCTATCTGCCCCATATTTCTAGCAAAACACCTTTCAATCACTATCCAGGTCTATTTGTTTATTTTGTGTGTTTAATATTATAAATTAAAGCACATTACAATTTGTTTTAAATAATGAACAAAATTAATACTAATCCCCTAATTATTGAAGATTTAGCTAATAATAAAAGTCAATTATTGTTAAATATTTATTTCGACGCTAATTTTGTTACTTGCACGGAATTAATCTCAGGCGCTTCTTTTAATACATTTTCTTTAATTCCAGATTGAAATGTCATGTTACTCATTGAACAAGAACTACAGTTACCCAAAAACTCCAATGTTAAAACACCATCATCAGATAACTCAACTACTCTAACATCCCCACCATCGGATTGTAGGAATGGTCTTACTTTATCCAGTCCAATTTTCACTTTAGCTAAAACCTCTTCCTTATTCATCTGCACCAACAACTTTTATGACATTTTAACCAATTTAGTTGGTTCCATTGTTTTATTACGAATTTCAGTCGCTTTTTCAACTGCTTTCACAAGGTTTTTAAAAGCTTCCGCTTGTGGGGTAGTTTCTTGTAAAATCGCCGGTCTTCCAGCTTCCCCAGATTCACAAATACTTTGAACTAAAGGAATTTGACCTAACAAACTAACGCCTAATTGTTCCGCCAATTTCACCCCACCTTCTTTTCCAAAAATGAAATATTTATTTTCAGGTAATTCCGAAGGTGTGAAATAAGCCATATTTTCAACTATTCCCAAAACTGGAACGTTAATGTTTTCTAACTTAAACATCCCTACACCCTTTTTAGCATCTGCCAAAGCAATTCCCTGAGGTGTCGTCACAACTACAGCTCCTGTTACAGGAACTGTTTGAACGAGACTTAAGTGTATATCACCAGTACCCGGAGGTAAATCAATTAATAAATAATCTAAACTTCCCCAGTAGGTATCAATAAACATTTGACGAAGTGCTTTACTAGCCATTGGTCCTCTCCAAACTATTGCTTGATTAGCATCAGCGAAAAAGCCAATCGAAAGCATTTTTACACCATAATTTTCGATCGGTTTAATATAGTTTTTCCCTTCTACATCAATAGTAGTAGGTTTTTCATCCATTACGTCAAACATTAAAGGCATACTTGGCCCATAAATGTCAGCATCAATTAACCCAACACTATAACCTTGCTGCGCCAAGCCTACGGCTAAATTTGAAGTAACAGTTGACTTACCAACTCCACCCTTACCAGAGGATACAGCTATTATGTTTTTTACACCTGGCAATACTTTTCTTTGCTCTGGGTTTCTATCTTGTGGTAGAGCAATTACATCCGCCTTTACTATAATGTCTTTAGAAATAAATCGTTGAACAGCAAATTCACATGCTTCTTCCATTTTTTTCCTGTTGTGCATTGCAGGATTATGAACTTTCACTGAGAAAGCAACCATATTTTCCGAAAAAACAAAGTCTCCAATTAGATCTAACTCTACAATACTCTTTTTTAAATCAGGCTCCTGAACTGAACTTAAAGCTTCTAATACCTGGTCTTTACTTGGAATCATACCCTTATTTAGATTTATTCTAAGCAAAAATAAGCATTTGCGTGCAAATAACTCTGCATCCTTATTTCGAAATGTCAAAAAAGAGACACATAAAATAAATGTTAAATGAATTTAGTTTGCCTGAAGCCTAAAAACAAAAAAATAACTGTTGGAAGATCGATTTCAAATTATTTTTTTGAACTCATAAAAATTAGAATTCGAAACTGCTAAAAAAGACTTAATTAAACCTTTTTATTTAATCGAGAACTCGAAAAAACTTCATTTAGCATCTATCCTAAAAAAAAAATGCAAACTGTACGTTTGTATAATAAGAAATTTAGATCCTGATTATTTGGGATATGTAGATTTTTTAGTTGTTATTTTGACGCAAAAGTTAACAAATCAGCCAAATTATTTTCAAAAATTAAATAAGTTAAAATCACCGTGAAAAAACAAATTAGCAACGAAATAGCCACTTCTAATACCAAAATATTTTTAATTGCCCAGCTAAATATTTTTTTATTCAATCTATAAAAAGTTTAAATTTCAGGTGTCGCTTTAAATAAACTAACGATTTAACAAAACAGCGTCATTACTGTCAGATACTCACTATACAATTGATTTTTAATCAGAAATAATTAAACAAATTTGGAAGCTATTCAGGAATTGTACTATCTTAGCCTTCGATCGACGAAATGGTCGCGTGGCCGAGCGGCTTAGGCACAGGTCTGCAAAACCTGCTACGGCGGTTCGATTCCGTCCGCGACCTCTAAGGAACTCTTTTAAGAGTTCCTTTTTTTATGCCTAAAACTTTTTTCGATTTTATTTATGGAATGTCTTTTATTCTCGCATCTAAAAAGAAAATCGTGTTATGAAAGTTCTTATTAGTTTCTTTTTTCTTCTATTCTTTTTTGTTGCCACATTTGCTCAAAAAGGCACGCTATCTGTTTCCTTTAAATCTGAAGATAATGTTGCTGTTGAACATGGAAAAATCAAAATCAAGACACCAAGTAGCTATCAATTAAACTTTGAAACAGATGTTAATGGATTTTTTCAAATGGATTTCGAATCTGGTTTATATACTTTATACTTCGACAAAAAAATGTTCAAAGATACTTTTCAGTTTAAAATTTCACCTTTTAAAACCAATAACCTTCAAATAGTCCTTCATAATCTAAACGTTAATAAGGAGCAAAAAAAATCATCTCCAAAACGAACTACTGAACACATATTCAAAAAGTCAAAAAGTGATTTTCGTAAAAAAGAAAAATTTATCCGTTCTGAATCTTCTGACGATTTTGAAATAATGGCGTCTGAATTTTTATCAGCTTCGGATATGAAAGAAGCAGGTAAAATTCAAGATTATTCCGCTACTAAAAGATCCAAAACAAGGATTACTGAAGAAATATCTGCCAGCGCACTCACAGCTGGTGAATTAAATGATTTTTCTAAATGGGAATTATGGACAGATATTGAATCTACTGATTTAGAAAACCATTATAAAACCTGGAATATTTATCCTCATTATCGATTTTGTGTTCAAGTTAAAAACCACGAAAACTATCCAGTAATTAACGCGAGTATTAAATTATACAATGGAGATGAAATAATATTTGAATCAAGAACGGATAACACAGGAAAGGGGGAATTGTGGGCAGATCTATTTAAAAATAAGACTAAAACTAATTATCAAATTCTTATTTCTAAAAATGAGGTTGATCACTGGATCAAAAAACCTTTACTATTTTCAAAAGGAATTAACTTCGCTACAATCTCAGCAAATTGTACTTCTTCAAAGAATGTAGATATAGCCTTTATTGTTGATGCAACAGGATCGATGGGAGATGAAATTAAATACTTACAATCAGAATTATTAGACGTAATCGATCGAATAAAAAATCAAAACAAAACTCTTAATATTCAAACTGGAAGCGTTTTTTACAGAGATCATACCGATGCGTATTTAACGAAAATGAGTCCAATGACAAGTAATGTCAGTAAAACCTCTGAATTTATAAAAAATCAATTTGCAGCAGGAGGAGGTGATGGACCGGAAGCTGTAGATGAGGCTTTATGGGTGACAAGTGAGTTTTTGAATTGGCGGAATGAAACAAGAGCAAAAATTGCGTTTTTAATTCTTGATGCTCCACCACATCAAAATCAATCAGAATTAGATAAGATTGAAAAAGCAGTAAAACTAGCGTCAAAAAAAGGCATTAGAATCATTCCAATTGTAGGAAGTGGTATTAATAAGAGTACAGAGTACCTGATGAGAAGCATTGCCTTAGCTACAAATGGAACCTATACATTTTTAACGGATGATAGTGGAATTGGTAACGCTCACCTCAAACCTACTACTGATGATTATCAAGTTGAGAAGCTAAATGATTTAATAGTTAGGCTCATTACTCAGTATACTAAAGTTTCCGAATGTAATAAGACTTTTTATAAGAATACTGCTATAATTGATTCTGCAATTGAAGCTAAAGGTCAAATTGGTATAAATATTTACTTATACCCCAATCCAACAAAGGGGATTTTAAACATAAAATCTGATTTACCAATAAATGAATTATACATTTCCGATTTATCAGGAAAAAGTATTGCAATGCTTAGCGGAAATTCCAATACTTTTTGGAAATATAATCTTAGCAATTATCCAACTGGATTATATTTAATACGCTACTATGATCAAAATAAGGATAAATGGCACAGTAAAAAGTTCATTTTGATTAAATAATCCAATTTGTAGTTGTATCTCTTTTAACAATTAGTTGTAATTTTGCACCATGTTAGTTGAAGTACTAAAATCGAAAATTCACAGAGTAACTGTTACACAAGCAGACTTAAATTATATCGGAAGCATAACCATTGATGAAAATTTAATGGACGCTGCAAATATGATTGAGGGTGAAAAAGTGCAAATTGTAAATATCAATAATGGTGAACGCCTCGAAACTTACATAATTAAGGGGGAAAGAGGATCAGGGAGTATTTGTTTAAATGGGCCTGCAGCAAGACGCGTTGCTGTAGATGATATTGTTATTATAATATCCTACGCTCAACTCGATTTTGAAAAAGCTAAACTTTTTAAGCCAACCATTGTGTTTCCAGATACGTCTACTAATAAACTAAAGTAATTGACAACTTTTAATCAAATAAAATCCAAAATCGTTTCTCTTCCCGAAGCAACAGAAGTTGTTGAAGCTTGGAAACAAAAAGGAATCAAAACAGTTTTTACAAATGGATGTTTTGATTTATTACACTTAGGGCATCTTGATTATTTATCAAAATCAAAAGACCTAGGAGATAAGCTAATTCTGGGTTTAAACTCATCAGCTTCAGTAAGTCGTTTAAAAGGTCCAACAAGACCAATAAATAGCACTGAATCAAGGGCTATGATGCTTGCTGCATTTGAGTTTATTGACTTAGTTGTCGTTTTTGAAGAAGATACCCCATTAAATGTTATAGCCAGTTTAACACCTAATATCTTAGTAAAAGGAGGTGACTACACAATTAAAACAATTATTGGTGCACCTGAAGTTGAAGCAAAAGGAGGTTTAGTAAAAGTTATTCCTTTTCTTAACGGATATTCATCCACGACTATTGTAACTAAGATTCAAAGTTTGAGTAAAAATTAAAAGTTTGTATATTCACAGTGTAATCAAATCAGCATGAAAAATTCATTTAAAATATTTCTTCCATTAATAGCATTAACTTTAATCTTTAACTCTTGCAGAAAGCAAAATCAAGAGTATTTGCTTGGTGAATGGAATTTAATTTCTAAGCCTGTGCAAGAACTTGAATATAAATGGTATTTTAATTCCTCCAAAGTTTACGTAATGGCAACTGATGGTAATGAAAATGAAGCAGCAACAGGAGATTTAGATACTTGTTCTTTCGGTGCTTACATTCTTAAAAATGGAGTTTTAACTATGGCTTTAAAAGAAGCTCCTTGTAGAGGATCTGTTTTTAATGGTGATTGGGATATCCAAGGATTAACTGAAGAATATATGACACTTCGTAGAGAAACTAGTTCTGGTACTCAATGGTATGAATTTACAAAGCAAGGTTCTGAAAACGAAGAAACAACCGAATAATTGACTAAGAAAAAAAGTACCTTCGTTTGCCAAAATTGTGGAAATCAATCTGCTAAGTGGTTAGGCAAATGTCCTCAATGTAGTGCATGGAATTCTTTCGTTGAAGAAATAATATCTAATCCCAATTCAAAACCTGTTTCTGCTGGAATTTCTCGAACCGCTAAGAAAGCAAAATCACTTAAAGATGTTGAACCTTTAACGCAAAAACGATTAGTTTTTACAGACGTAGAACTAAACAGAGTTCTTGGAGGAGGTGCAATTCCGGGCTCTTTAATATTATTTGGAGGAGAGCCAGGAATTGGAAAATCTACTTTAATGCTTCAAGTTGCATTGCAAAACCCTCAATTTAAAGTTCTATACGTCTCTGGTGAAGAAAGTGATGAACAAATTAAAACAAGAGCTGATCGGGTTCAGCCAGAAACATCCGATAACATTTTTATTCTCACAGAAACAGATACTACCATTATTAAAAATGCATCAGAAAATTTACAACCTGATATTTTAATAATCGATTCCATTCAAACATTACACTCAGATAAATTAGATTCAGCTCCAGGAACAGTCTCTCAAATAAGAGAGTGTACTTATGAAATTTTAGCATTTGCAAAAAGCATGGGACTTCCCACTTTTATTATCGGACACATTAACAAAGAAGGAAGTCTTGCAGGTCCTAAAGTTTTAGAGCACATGGTTGACACTGTGCTTCAGTTTGAAGGTGATCGAAACCATTTTTACAGAATTGTTCGAAGTATTAAAAATAGATTCGGTTCAACAAATGAATTAGGTATTTATGAAATGTTAGAATCAGGTTTAAAGCCTGTTGTTGACCCCTCAAAAATATTAATATCAGCACGTGAAGAAGATTTAAGTGGGATTGCTATTACAGCGAACCTGGAAGGTGTTCGCCCATTAATGATCGAAACTCAAGCCTTAGTTTCTAGAGCTGCCTATGGAACGCCACAGCGCTCAGCAACAGGTTTTGATTTACGAAGGCTAAATATGCTTTTAGCTGTATTAGAGAAAAAATGTGGGTTTAAGGTAGGACTAGAAGATGTCTTTCTAAACATCACTGGTGGTATCAAAGTTGAAGATCCAGCTTCTGATTTAGCAATTTTAGCCGCTATTGTTTCAAGTAGAGAGGATCTTCCGATATCAAGTAAAGTCTGTTTTGCAGGTGAAGTTGGACTATCTGGAGAAGTTAGACCCGTTCAAAAAATAGGTCAAAGAATCACTGAAGCCAAAAAACTAGGTTTTGAAAAAATTTATGTTTCTGAATACAATGATTTTAGTGCTTTAAAAGAATTTAAAGGGTTGGGTATTTATAAAGCAAAAAAAATAGAAGAAGTTTTCCGAGATCTATTCTCGTAAGTATTAATAGATGTTCGTACTTTTAGAAAATGGCAAGTATTGAAGTCTTAAATCCATATTCATCAGATAGTATTCAAACTTTAGAACTAAGTTCTAATGAAGTCGCTTTCGCTAAGTTAGAGGAAGCAAACGCCCTATATCAAAAACATCCTAAAGGCTTAAGTAAAGAAAAAAGAATCTCTATCCTTGAAAAATTCTACGAAAAATTCTACGAAGCCAAAGAAGCTTTAATTCAATTAGCAGTTCTTGAAGGAGCTAAACCTCTCAATGATACTGAAGTAGAATTCAATCGTGCTCTTGAAGGCATCAAACTTGGTGTTCAAGCAGTTCGGTCGATCATTGGAGAACAAGTACCCATGAATCTTAATGCTGCGAGTACAAATAAACTAGCTTATACAATTAAGTCACCAATTGGAGTTGTACTATCAATAAGCGCTTTTAATCACCCAATTAATTTAGCCATTCACCAAATAGTTCCTGCAATAGCAGCAGGATGTCCAGTTATTTATAAACCTGCATTAACAACTCCTTTGGTAAGTAAAAAAATAATTGAACTTATTTATGACTCTGGACTACCCAGAGAATGGTGTACTTATTTAGTTTGCGAAAATGAAACTACGGCTAAATTAGCACAGAGCCCATTATTAGGATATATTTCCTTTATTGGTTCTTCAAAAATTGGTTGGAATATCAAAGCTAAAATAGCACCAGGAGTTAAAATTGCTCTTGAACATGGAGGAAACGCTCCTACTATCGTAAGGGCAGATGCTAATTTAAAATTAGCAATTCCACAAATTGCCAAAGCTGGATTTTATCATGCAGGACAGGTTTGTGTATCAGCACAAAGGATATATGTTCACGATACCATTTGTGATTCCTTTGTAGCGCAAATTAACCGTTTAGCACAAACTCAAAAATTAGGAAATCCATTATCTGTGGAGACCGAGATTGGTCCGTTAATTTCAGACACATCCCTCAATCGTATTAATAAATGGGTTCAAGATGCAATTGATGAAGGAGCCACTTTAATTGCTGGCGGAAATAAACTTCAAAACAATTGCTATGAACCTACTATCCTACTAAACCCATTAGAAAAAAGTAAAGTTACCAAAGAAGAAATTTTTGGACCAGTTATCTGTATATATAGTTTCAGTTCTGATGAAGAAGC
Organism: Flavobacteriales bacterium; assembly: GCA_029251005.1. Lineage (GTDB taxonomy): Bacteria > Bacteroidota > Bacteroidia > Flavobacteriales_C. The sequence goes on from JAQXEE010000115.1 coordinate 61,745, forward strand.
AATAAAAAGAGCTAATAATTCACGCTATTGTTTTCAATCAGCTGTATTTACCGAAAGTTTAAATAAAGCATTAAAATATACTCAGGATTTAAACGGATCTGCTGTTTTAATTAATTCCCACCCAGCGTTTAGAGTAGATTGGATGCCTTTTGGCGGACAGGGATTAAGCGGTGATGGACTTGGTGGTATTTCGTACTCTACAGAGGAAATGCTTAAACAAAAACTTATAATTATCGCTGAAAACTAATATATGATAAGAGCTTCAGTGTCATCATAACTAAATTTCAAACCTTTATGATGACCGAACATTTTTCCGTTCATTTTCAACCTTTCAATCGGTAATTTAGACTTTATCGTGAAAATCATATTGTATGTTCTGTTTTTTTGAATATGCATCCAAATTAACTTAATTTTTCTGCCATCAAGTTTAAAATTAATTGCATCATCTTTCGTGATTTCTTCAACAAAGTCAGCCGACAATGGTAATTTAGCTTCGTATTTTGCTAAACCATTTATCATATTTCCATTTGTAATCTGAATCGAAACCTTATACAAATGCTCACTTATTTCAGTAATTGATTTCTTAACTTTTAAGTTATTAGTATCGGAACTAGATATAAATGAAAATCCTCCGATTAACAATAACAAAAACATTCCTTTTTTTAACACCTTATCCATCTTTCAATAAATTTGAATTGCTAAGATAAAAACAATTAGTATTCCAAAATGGCAATTTTCAAGGATTTAAAGTTGTTCTTTCTTTTTTTTTGAGGTTTAAATGATATTCATCACAATAATTTAATCTGTTTAAATTATTTTAGCACTATGACTTTAATTAAGATTGGAACCAGAGGGAGTGATTTGGCTTTATGGCAAGCTAATTTTGTAAAAAGTGAACTACAAAAATTGGGCTGTAATGTTGAAATTAACATCATAAAAACTCAAGGAGATAAAATCCAACACTTAAGTTTCGATAAATTAGAAGGTAAAGGATTTTTCACTAAAGAAATAGAAGATGCTTTATTAAGTGAGGCTGTAGACTTAGCTGTTCATTCACACAAAGACTTAGAAACAAATCAGCCTGAGGGTCTTGAAGTAGTTGCGGTTTCTGATAGAGCAAACCCTGCAGATATTCTTTTAATTCAAAAAGATGCATATGATGCCTCTAAAAATCTAGGACTAAAAGAAGGTGCTATAGTTGGTACATCATCGGCAAGACGAAAAGCTCTTTTAACCGCTTTCCGCCCAGACGCAAAAATTAAGGATTTAAGAGGGAATGTTCCGACACGAATTGATAAATTACGCCAAAGAAACTATGACGCAATCATTTTAGCTAAAGCTGGGGTTTCGAGATTAGAAATTGACTTATCTGATTTTCATGTTGAAGTATTAAAACCGCAAGAATTTATTCCTGCTCCTGCTCAAGGTGTGCTCGGATTACAAATCAGATTAAATGATGAAAAAACAAGAGCTGTTGTTTCAAAAATGAACAATCCTGATGTCAAATCATTAATAAATATCGAAAGAGGAGTTTTAAATAAACTAAATGGTGGTTGCCAATTACCTCTGGGAGTTTATGCCGAAAAAATCGATGGTAAATTTGAAGTGTGGACTGCTTTAGGACAGGAAGATGGTTCGCTAAAGCGCCTTCAATCAACGTTTGAAAAAGAAGAAGGTGCAGCTGATTCTATTATTACAGAGTTAAAAAAAAAGTAGAACCTAAAAGAGTTTTCATTTCAAAGAATTTAGATAAAAACAGTTTATTTAAGTCTGCATTTATCCCTACTGCATTGACGTTAATCACAAACTCATTAATTTCATTCAAATCTATAAATGTAAGTAATGTTCCCCAAGCTGATTGGATCTTTTTCACGAGTAAAAACTCTGTTAAATTCTTTTTTAAACAAGGATTAAAGATTGAGAATTGCAAGGTTGCTTGTGTTGGGCGTGGCACACACAAAGAACTTGCTACACATACCAATAAAATTAATTTCATTGGAGATTCCGTTAATATTAAAGATGTTGGATTAAAGTTTGTAAAAAAAGTAAATGAAGGAACTTGTGTTTTTCCTGTTTCAAATATATCCAAAAGAACTATCCAACAGTTTTTCATAGACCAATCAAAAGTAACGGATTTAATTGTTTACGAAACAAAAGAGAAAAGCGAGTTTTCTAATCCAAAAGCCGATATTTTAATATTTACGAGCCCATCAAATGCTAGAGCATATTTTAAAAAGTATCAGCTAGAAAAACATCAAAATGTTATTTCTATGGGCCCCTCTACAGGTAAACAACTTGAATCGCTAGGAATAAAAAATTATAAAACACCAAAATCTACCGGTGAATTAGGTCTAATCGACTTGATTTAAAATGAAAGCATAAATTTAATCTGGGTTCTTTTTAAATCAGAAATTCTGACTCTTCCTCACCACCAACCAATCCATAATTTATAAATAAAAGTCACGTTATATTCTTTTCAAAAATTTAGTACGAAAACTCATTCTGTACCTAACTAGATAAGCTAAATAATGGTTAAACGTAGTATTGGCTCAATTAGGTAGAACTCTTCTCACCCCAAACTTTAGTTCCTTCTGTGCAATTTTTACAAATTTCAATTTCAGATCTCGATTTTAAAATCGATTGCCTGAAACCTTGATATTTTTGACCTTTCCAAATAGATTTAAAATCAGATTCAGCTAATTGTCCTAGTTGATGAGTAGCGTCTTTATCGAAACAACAAGGTACAATTCCACCATCCCAAGTAATAACACAACCTTGCCACATTCTCCAGCAAGAATTAATCATCTTATTTTTCACGCCCCACGTTCCATCCTTCTTTTCATAATATCGTGAATATTTATCAATAGATGGAATTAGTTCATTGCCGTTTTCGTAATCATAAACCTGAGCTGTTTTTAAACGAACCTCATCTACTCCTATTTCTTTACCTAACCTTAAAACATCATCTATTTGATGTTCGTTGTGACTAACTACTAAAAATTGGAAAATAACAAAGGGCTTAGATGTATTATTTTCTTTCTTTGCTTTAATCACGTTTCTGGCTCCTTCCAAAGCCTTCTCTAATTTACCTCCTACTCGGTAAGACTCGTATGTCTCTTGTGTGGTTCCATCAATAGAAATGATTAATCGATCTAATCCTGAATCAATGGTTTTTTGTGCGATCTCTTCATTTAAGTAGTGTCCATTTGTTGAAGTTGCTGAATAAATTTTATTTTTATGAGCAAACTTAACCATATCCAAAAATGCAGGATTTAAATAAGGCTCACCTTGAAAATAAAAAGTCAGGTAATGTAATTCATTTTTTAACTGTACAATCGTCTTTTCAAAAAATTTATTTTCCAACATACCTCTTGGCCTAGTAAAAGCACGTAATCCACTTGGGCACTCAGGACACCTCAAATTGCATGAAGTTGTTGGTTCAAATGAAATACTCGCAGGAAAACCCCATTGAACGGGCTTTTTTAAAAGCTTAGAAAAATAATAACTAGCCAGTAACTTCCAAGAGTTTATCACCTTAGAAAATGTAAGCTTTGATGCTAAATTTATTTGGTCTTTAAATCTTGCTTTCAATGGATTAATTTTGTTCAAATCTACATTAAACTGAGGAGAATTAAACAATAACGTTATTAATAAAAGCTATTGAGTTAAACCTTCGTACAATCAAGTGCGTACAATAAATTGGAATAGTCTTTGGTAAACTTAGATTAAATTAAGTAATATGAGAATAGGATTTATATTAACATTTGGAATAATAATTACAGGTTTATATGCTTTCACACCTAATAACGATAGCAGTCAAAAGGAACGAGATACACTTAGAATAGTTAAGCAAAATTCATTTAAAAAAGGTGAATTACTAGAATACGATGCCTCTTATGGTTTTTTTGATGCTGCAAAAGTAACGTTAGAAGTTGCTAATAAATCAGAAATAGTAAATGGTAGAAAAACCATGCATGTAATTGGTAAAGGTAAATCGTTAGGTACATTCAGATGGTTCTTTAAGGTAGAGGATCGATATGAGACGTTTATAGATGAAAAAGCTATACTTCCTTGGAAATTCATCAGACATGTCCGCGAAGGCGGCTATAAATTAGATAGAGGGATTGAATTCGACCACTACAATAACAAAGCTACAGTTGCTCAAAAAGATACAAGTTCTTACAAAGTTAAACCCAATACTCAAGATTTACTTTCTGCTTTTTATTACAGTAGAACTTTAGATTTACAAAATGCAATTCTTGGGCAAGAATTCGTAATTAATACTTTTTTCGACCGTGAAATGTATCCCTTAAAAATCAAATTTCTTGGAAGAGAAAAGATTAAGGTAAAATTAGGAGAGTTTAACTGTTTAAAATTCCGACCTATGTTAGAGAAAGGAAGAGTTTTCAAAGATGAAGAAGATATGACTTTGTGGATTAGTGATGACGCAAGCAAGGTTCCCGTTCGATTAAAAACTGATTTAATGATTGGCTCAATTAAACTTGATTTAACAGGATACAAAAACTTATCAGCTCCTTTAAACAAAATAAAAGACTAGACATTTGTTAACTAAGTTAATTGGTATAGTTTCTTTTAAAGAAGTCAACATAACCAACAACATCCTTATGCTTAAAAAGTTTAGTGTAATTGGTTTTAGATATTGTAAAAAACAAATCTCCGGTTTCTTTCTTCCCTTTTAAGAACTCATCTTTTACAGTAAGGTAATACTTCGAAAATTCTTTTTCATTTTTAAATGGCTTTACGACCAAAACACTCTCGTCTTCGTCCCATGCTAAAGCCTTTACCTTTAAAGCCTTGTTTTTAAAAAAGTTAGTGTTGAAGTCAGACAATCCATTTAACAAATCTGACTCCTTATTTATTTTATTATTAAATATTAAAACAAAATAATGAGGTTCTGATTTTGAAGACTTGAATTGCTTTTCTTTCGATAAGGAATCCATCTTAGATTTAACTTTCTTTTGATGCTCTCTTCGTAATCCAACCAAAATTAAATCTATTTCTGCAGCAACTTCAGTTCCGTTATTTTTTTGGTAAGCCTTTTTTAAGTTCGACTCTAAACTGTCTTTTCCAAAAACATTACCTAGAGCAAACGCTTCCAACAAATCAAAGCGCCCAGCTAGCTCTCCACCAGTTAAATTTGGTTTATACAATCTAACCTCATTAATAACCATTTCATATTTTTCGGATTTATACAGCGCAAATAATTGCCCATATTTCAATTCATTAGCTTGGTCATTTTTTTCTTGCTCAGCTAACATTCCTGGGTTTAACAAAAGCTTTGCATATTCAGATCCAGCATGATCTGAGAGAATTTTATTCTTAACTATTTCCCGCCTATCATAAAGTTTTAACTTATCGTAATTACGATATAATTGGTACAAAGAAATTGCCTCTTTTAAATTTTTAGGATAGCGGTTTACAAGCTTATTGAAATAAAAATTTGACTGCTCTAAATCGGAGAAATTATCACGATACAAGATTCCCAATTGATAATAAGATCTTTGAATTTTATCATTTGCTATTGCTTTCTGATCAACGTCCAAAGGAAGGTCTTTTAAATAAAAATCAACTGTTTGGTTTTCTGGTATATTCTCGTATGTTGTGATTTCCTCCTCCAAAGCCTCGAAAGTTAATGATGTTTTATCACTTCTTCTCCAGTTGTCTTCTAACTTACGGTCACCCCATAAACCTTTAAAATCAGCTAAACCAGCAATTAATAACGATGGGTTATCAAAAATCCAATTCGGTCCATTACTTCCTAGAATTGCAATATTGGCAAGAGCTTCTTCTTTTTGAGCTTCAAGCAAACCTGCTTTTTCATCAGCATCAACTTTTGCCGATTCTATTTTAGCGTTAATAAAATCAACTCTTTCCTCGTTACTCATGTTAGCAATCTTCAATAAACTATCTTGATTTTTAACAACCTTAATATGTTTAACAAGTTCTTCTAAACTTAAGTTCTTCTCATATATTTCGGTATAACTAGAATGTGTTTTTGGCAAAGCTATTAAGCAAGAATCATAATAATTAGAAGCCGATAAATAATCTGGTTGTTCAAAATAGTAATCACCCAAAGCTAAATAAGCTTTTCCTTTTTGTTTCTGATTCTTCAAGCTAGATGCAGCTGACTTTTTATAGTTAGATATCGTATTAACTTCGTCCCCTTTTCTCTCATATACTTTTGCCAAGGCGTAATAAATTTGGTCTTTGTACTCTTTATTCTTTTCGTCCTTTAGCATTTTTCTTAAAAGAGAAATCACCTCATTCCCATTTCCATCATGAGTTACTGCAAGATTAATTTTTGCATTAAACTGGAGGTCATAATTTGTTGCTTTCTTACCAATCAACTCGTATAAATCAGATGCTTTTTTAAGATCTCCTTTCCTCTGGTACATCTGAGCCAAAATAAATTGAATTCTTCTCTTCAATTTTCTTTTCTTGATTAAGGAAGTAGCTTGCTCCAAAGCTGTAATCGCTTTTTCAGGTTGACCACTTCTTTTAAAAGCTATTGCTTCATATAAAACTAACTCATCTCCAAATTTTTCAGGAAACTCTTTATCTTCCTTAATCGCTTTTATTAAAGTTTCAGCATCAACATAATTCTCCTGATAGATATATGTTAAAGCTAACCACAAAGAGGCTCTATGTCTTTCAATACCTTCTTTAAACGTTTTTTTGATATACAGAAAGGTTTCTGAAGCAGAAATTAAATCAAATTTTAAAAAACGAGCTTTTCCAACTAATAAATATGAATCGTCTATCATTGAATTTACTTCAACTTCTTCACCTTTAATCTTAAACTTCATAGAGTGGTTATCAACCATTTTCGCAGCTTTAATAATAGCTCTATTAAGGTTCGGGTATTCAGATTTATTAGCAATCTCATCTCCAAATTGAAATACATCCAAAATTTCATCAAAGTCGTCCTCGTGATTATCAGAAATATTCTTCTTAGCCAATTTATAGGCTTCATTACCATTAAAAAACCCGTTATACTTAACAGTTAAAGAATGATAATTCTTGTTTAAAAAAGCATTCTTCTCTGTGGTGCAACCCCAAACAATGAATCCTATTATTATAAGGTATGTGAGTTTTTTAGTCAAAATGTCTACTAAGATAATCAACCCCTATTAAAAGGAGAAATTAAAGATGTAAAGTTAAACGCATAAATTATATAAATAGTGTTCAGTTTCTATTTATTACAACAAGCTATACTTCTTCAATAATCTATTGTAATACACTAAAATTGAGTCTTATATTATAGAACGAAACCGGACAAAACTTATAATTTTATGCAAAGCCCTAAATTAATTTTCAACTTAAAGTCTTTTTTGCCGCTCGATAAGACATTTTCTTGTCGCAAAGTAAATCATCTCTAATCTCTACAATTTTTTCAAAAGATGAGTAAACAATTACGCTGTGTAATTAGTCCGTATTATCTGCTTGTTGTAGCAAATAAAATAATTAAGCAATAAAGGTGGTTACCCTTTTTAAATAGAAAAATCGGACAAAAAAAGGGAAGCCAAAAAGCTTCCCTAATGTTATTTGAAATAAAAAATATTACTTATTTCTTTTTCTTTCACCTTCGTTCAAGAATATTTTTCTTATTCGAATTTGAACTGGAGTTACTTCGACATATTCATCGCTTTGAATATATTCTAGGTACTCTTCAAGAGTTCTTTTAATTGCTGGTACAATTTTAACAGCATCATCAGTACCTGACGAACGAACGTTAGATTGCTTCTTAGCTTTAGTAACATTAACTGTTAAATCACCCTCACGGCTATTTTCCCCAATTACTTGACCTTCATAAATTGCTTCATTTGGATCGATAAAAAACTTACCTCTTTCTTGCAGTTTATTAATAGAGAAAGGAACTGAAGCACCAAGTTCCATACTTATTAACGAACCATTTTGACGTTGAGGAATATCTCCTTTCCATGGTTCGTATCTTACAAAACGGTGCGCCATAATAGCTTCTCCAGATGTAGCAGTAAGCATAGAACCTCTCATTCCGATTAACCCTCTTGAAGGAACATCAAATTCAATTTTAACTCTAGTACCTATTGGAGTCATTGATTTTAATTCTCCTTTGTTCTTAGTAATCATTTCGATAACCTTACCTGAAGTTTCGTCTGGAACATCAACAGTTAATTCTTCGATTGGCTCACATTTTTTACCATCAATAGTTTTAACTAAAACTTGTGGCTGACCAACTTGAAGCTCGAAACCTTCACGTCTCATTTCTTCAATTAACACAGCTAAATGCATAATCCCTCTACCAGAAACCATCCACTTATCTCCAGAATCAGTATCGGCAACTTTCATCGCTAAGTTTTTCTCTAATTCTTTCGCTAAACGATCCTTGATATGGCGAGAAGTAACAAACTTACCTTCTTTACCAAAAAATGGAGAGTTGTTAATTGTAAACAACATACTCATTGTTGGCTCATCAATTGTGATTGCAGGTAATGCTTCTGGCTCTTCACTATCGGCGATTGTATCTCCAATTTCAAACCCTTCAATTCCTGTAATTGCACAAATATCTCCAGCCTCAACTTCTTGAACAGGTCTTTTCCCTAGTCCTTCAAAAACCATTAGTTCTTTTATTTTCGCCTTAGCGATTGAACCATCTCTTTTTACCAAAGAGATATTTTGATTAACTTTTAAAGTTCCTCTAACTAGTCTTCCAATTGCAATTCTACCTACAAAAGCAGAATAATCTAAAGATGTAATTTGAAGTTGAGTATTTCCTTCTGGAATTTCTATAGTAGGAATATGTTTAATTATCTCATCAAAGATAATGTTAACATTATCAGTTGGTTTTTTCCAATCATCACTAAGCCATCCATTCTTTGCAGAACCGTATACAACTGGGAAATCTAATTGATCTTCAGTTCCACCAAGATCGAACATTAAATCAAATACCTTTTCATAAACGAATTCAGGATCACAGTTTTCTTTATCTACTTTATTTACACAAACCATTGGCTTCAAACCCAATTCGATTGCTTTTTGTAGCACAAAACGCGTTTGAGGCATAGGTCCTTCAATAGCATCTACTAACAAGCAAACACCATCACACATCTTTAATACACGCTCAACTTCTCCACCAAAATCACTGTGACCTGGCGTATCAATGATGTTGATTTTATAGTCTTTATATTGCACGGATGCATTTTTTGAACGAATAGTTATCCCACGTTCTTTTTCAAGATCATTACTATCCATTATCAATTCTCCAACTTCTTGGTGTTCTGCAAATACTGCACAAGCGTGAAGCATTTTATCTACTAATGTAGTCTTACCGTGGTCAACGTGCGCAATAATCGCGATGTTTTTAACCTTCATAAAAAACAATTTTTTAAATCAAGGTGCAAAGATAAGATTTAAAACTAAGTGATGCGTGAAATTATTTCGGTCTTGCAAATTAATTGGAATTATTATTAATTACTTCTCAATTATATGCCGATTTCTATTGAAGTTCATATAAAATATCCCCAATGATAGTGCAATTGTTAAATAACTCATCCAACTGTAAACTCCTGCAGCATTAAAAACACCTTCTTCAATTATGTTATTCAATGACGCTTTAGAAGCTGTTGTGATAACAAAGTAGTTAAACAACACTAAAAAGTTATTTATTAAATGAACAACCATAGGAAAAGCTATATTCCTTCCCCAATAATATAGATAACCTAAAACAACTCCAAGTACAAAATAGTAGAGAAAGTTTGTTAAATTAAAATGAACTCCTGCAAATAACAAGGCTTGAATCGCAATTGCATTATGAATATTAGTGCGTTCGCTAAACAAACGCATCAATAACCCTCTGAAAAGTAATTCCTCTCCTATTGCAGGAATTAAACATATTCCTATGAACGTAATTAAATATCCTCTCTCATCATTAGGCATGATGTAAATCATTTCTCCTATTGACTTAATTGTATCGGATAGTAAATCGGAATTAAATAACCAATTTTGAAAAAGGTCTAATTTTAAATATTCATTTAACCGAAGAGCATCCGAACCTAATTTTGGAATATGATAGGCTAATAAAACTGATGCAATAAATAGAACAGGAGTTTTGTTGTTCACTAAAACCGCTTTCAAACCTTCTTTAAAAAAGATATAAATTAAAACGAGACCTAGTCCTAAGTAAGAAAATAAGTTAACGGTTATAAATAAATAGAATGCCTTATTTAATTCACTTGGAGGGGTTTCTTTTATTATTGACTGAATCCCTTTTAGCTCAGAAATAACGTCAACCTCATCATTAATTATAACTTTTTCTGCCAATGCAATAGTTTTTATTTTAACTTCAGGATTCGTTAATTCATCCAAGTTCATTCCCGTTATAAGCATCAATAATAACGAAACAATTACATTTAAAAGTAACATACTTATAACAGTAGAAATAATCTTTTTTGGTGTCCCCCAATTTCTGAATGTATCTAAAGACATATAGATTTATCTTTCTGTTTATCTTTGTAAAATAATTATGAGTGTAAAGATAGGAAATATAGATCTTGGAGAGTTCCCTCTTTTACTTGCTCCGATGGAAGATGTTAGTGATCCTCCGTTTAGAGCTTTATGTAAAAAGCATGGTGCCGACATGATGTACTCGGAATTTATTTCGAGTGAAGGATTAATAAGAGACGCTAAGAAAAGTCTGCAAAAATTAGATATTTACGATTATGAACGTCCGATTGGAATCCAAATTTTTGGAGGAAATATGGAAAGTATGATCGAAGCGACTAAGATTGTTGAAGCAGCTAATCCTGATGTTATAGACATAAATTATGGCTGTCCGGTAAAAAAAGTTGTTTGTAAAGGTGCTGGCTCAGGAATTCTACAAGATATCCCAAAAATGGTTGCACTAACAAAAGCTGTGGTTGACGCTACTAACAAACCAGTTACTGTGAAAACTAGATTAGGCTGGGATGACGACACACAGTTTGTAGTTGACGTTGCCGAACAACTACAAGACGTAGGTATTCAGGGCATATCTATTCATGGGCGTACCCGAAAACAAATGTACAAGGGTGAAGCCAACTGGGATTTAATTAGAGAAACTAAACAAAATCCAAGATTGACTATTCCTGTTTTTGGAAACGGTGATATTGATTCCGGAGCGAAAGCTAAGAAATACCGCGACGAATATGGAGTTGATGGAATTATGATTGGTCGAGCTGCAATTGGATACCCCTGGGTTTTTAATGAAATAAAACACTATTTCAAAACTGGCGAAGTACTCGCTGAACCAACAATTGGTGAGCGAGTTGAAGCAGCAAAATTTCACTTATTCGAATCGGTAAGGTGGAAAGGTGACATTTTAGGAATAATAGAAATGCGCCGTCACTATACAAATTACTTTAGAGGTTTGCCAGATATTAAAAGCTACAGAATGCAACTTGTAACTTGTACTACAGAAACTGAAGTCATTCAAATATTAGATGAAATATTAAATGCATATACATAAAAAAGACCTGATTAAATCGGGACTTTTTTTATGTGTATTTGTTTAAAGTTTAATAGTCCTTAATATAAGGAAGGAAATTTCTCTGGGTCAACTTCATGCATAATCTCATAAGCAACATCAAAAATAGTTTCTGGATTAGGCTTAGTAAAGTAGTTTCCATCCGAACCATAAGCCGATCGATGATCTTGTGCTGACAATGTTCTTGGCTCTGAATCTAAGTGGAAATAACCACCTTGTCCCTCTAATACCTGCTGAAGCATAAAACCAGTAGCTCCGCCAGTAACATCTTCATCCAATACAATTAATCGATTTGTTTTTTTCAAACTCTTCAAAATTTTACTTGTTGTATCAAATGGCAATAAAGTTTGAACATCAATTAACTCAGCTGATATACCTACCTCTCTTAAAGACCTTAACGATTCTTGTGCAATTCCAACACATGATCCGTAAGTAATAATCGTTAAATCTGTTCCTTCCTCAATAACATCTGGTATTCCTAATGGAACTCTAAACTCAGCAAGGTTAGTTGGCAATTCTTCTTTTTTACGATACATTAACAAAGGCTCAATCACCAAACCTGGATCATGAGCTTGTAGTAATGTATTATACATTCCTGCTGCTTGCGTCATATTTCTCGGAACGCAAACTACAAATCCTCTTAACGAATTAATAATCATTCCAAGTGGAGAACCGGAGTGCCATATACCCTCAAACCGGTGACCACGTGTACGAATAATCATTGGGGCTTTTTGTCCTCCTTTAGTTCTCCAATGCAATGATGCTACATCATCCGTAAGCGTCATTAAACCGTAAACCAAATAATCTAAATATTGAATCTCCGCTATTGGTCTTAATCCTCGGATTGCCATCCCAGAACCTTTTCCCATAATTACAGCTTCTCTAATTCCTGTATCAAAAACTCTTAACTCGCCATACTTCTCTTGTAACCCTTCACAACCTTGGTTTACTCCACCAATTTTACCTGTATCTTCTCCAAAAATCGCAACTTTAGGATTCCTGGATAAAATTGCATCAAAATTTTCACGCAAAACAATTCTCCCATCAACTGGATTTGGTTCATCCGCGTAAGTAGGTTTTACTTCTTTAACGCTTAGAGATGCAAAATCCCCATGCGCATAAAGTAAAGAGTTATACCGATCGTGATTGGATATTTTTTGTTCATTTAACCAATCTGCCAACCGTTGTTTTTCTTCCGGAATGTCTTCAAACCGAACTAACCTTAATACCTTCTTAGCGGCGCTAACCATATAATTACGGTAAATATCCATTTGTCCCGTTAGCTCATCACGATGCTTTTTAATAAATGTTCTGCTACGACTTTTCGAAGCAATAGCATCAATCATACTTAAAACCTCAGCTAACTCTAATTTTAAAGGCTTTATGTAGTTTTCCCAAGCCGCATTTCTACCTTCCTTAACGGACTTTTTACAATTCTTATGAACTTCATCAAGCTCTTCTTCCGTTGCCCAATTGTTCTCTAAAATCCATTTTTTAAATTGAAGGGTACAATCGTATTCTTTCTCCCAAGCTAATCTATCTTTTGATTTGTATCGTTCATGAGAACCTGAAGTTGAATGACCTTGTGGTTGCGTTAATTCAATTACATGAACTAAAACAGGCGTATGTGTTTCTCTTGCTAGTTTAGCTGCTTTATCATAAGCAGCGCATAATTCAGGATAATTCCATCCTCTTACTTTTATGATTTCAATTCCATTGGAAGCTCCTTCTTTTGCAAATCCTTTTAATGCTTCCGAAATGCTTCCTTTTGTAGTCTGTTTTTCAACAGGGACTGAAATTGCATGGCCATCATCCCAAACACTCATTACAACAGGTATTTGTAATACCCCCATTGCATTTATTGCTTCTAAAAATATACCTTCAGAAGTTGATCCATCTCCAATTGTTCCAAAAACAACCTCTTTTCCTTTATTAGATAATGTATCAAATTGATGTAATTCTTTATTTTCTCTAAACAACTTAGACGCTAATCCCAATCCAATTATTCTTGGAATTTGTCCTGCTGTTGGAGATAAATCAGTTGTTGTAATTTTTATCTTCGTCATGTTCTTCCAAGTCCCATCATCATTGATAAATCTTGTTCCGTAGTGACAATTCATTTGACGACCTCCTGAATGAGGTTCGTTCTCGACGTTGGTATCAGAAAATAATTGAGCGTAATATTCTTGCAGTGAAACTTCACCTAAAGCTAACATGATTGTTTGATCTCGATAATAACCACTTCTGTAATCACCATCCATAAACTGTTTAGCTAAACATAACTGGGCAAGCTCTTTTCCATCACCAAAAATTCCAAACTTAGCTTTTCCAGTTAAGACTTCTCTACGTCCGAGCAGAGAAGCTTCTCGGCTTTCCATCATAATTCTGTAATCATTCAGAACCATATCTTTAACCTCAGACTTCCCTACTTTTTCATTTAAAGATGACGCATCAATTTCATTACTCATAATTCACGATTTTGCTTACTCAGTCGAATACCTACTAATTTACGAAAAATTGATGTGCTTTTAAACCTAGGAGGAATTAACCCCAATGATTTTTAACCCTTACGGTCTAATACAATTAGACTATAACAGTCATAACTAAATAAATATTAGATGATTATAGATTAGTTGGCTGAAATAGCGACAACTAACTTATTGACTGAATCTACCCATTTTTGGTACAACTCTTTATTTTCAAACCAAAGGTCTTTTAATTCGCTTTTATTTGATATTGAGAATTTTAAAACATCAATCGCAACGACTTTCAAATCTTCTCCCAACTCGAATCCTTCATTCGCTTTTATCCATTCTTCCAAAATCGGATGCTTTACTTCTATTTTCCCTCTTGAAACAATTGAAGCTACTATAAGTCCAAAAACAATTGCTCCACAAGCATCATCAACCTCAACTTGATCATATTCTTCTATTCCTTGAGCAATATCAACTAGTAATTGAAATGCATCTTCGCTATGAATAATTTCATCAATCCAATCTAGTGCCGAATCGTTTTCGAAATATCCCACTCCCCAAGCTCCCATAATTTTTACTTTATCTTTTCTAAATCCTCCGGTGTATCAATACCAATACTCTCGTGTTCCGTTTCGGATATGAATACTTGATATCCATTTTCTAACCAACGTAATTGTTCTAAGCTTTCGCTTTTCTCCAAGTCAGATGCGGGTAATTTCACCAACTCTTTTAATACCGATACTTGGTATCCATATAATCCTAAATGCTTGTAAAACTTCTGGTTATTTAACCAATCTAATTTTTCAGCATCTCTCACAAATGGAATTGGATTTCGTGAAAAATATAAAGCACGTTTATCAATTCCGGCAACTACTTTTACAACATTCTTATTGTAAACATCTTCAATATTATTCAACTCCTTTTTTAAAGTTCCTATTTCAGCAGGTGTTGTTTTAAAAAGTTGAACTAAATCTTCTAATTGTGATTTATCAATGAAAGGTTCATCGCCTTGGATATTAATCACAATATCATAAGTATCCGGTAAACTGTTAACAACTTCACCACATCTATCTGTACCACTTTGATGATTAGAACTTGTCATTGCGACTTCTCCTCCGAAAGCTAAAACAGTGTTTTTAATTCGATCATCATCAGTAGCTACAATAACTTTTTCGAACAACCCTGAATGCATAGCTTTCTCAAAAACGTGTTGAATCATTGGTTTCCCTTTTATATCCACTAAAGGTTTTCCTGGAAACCTAGTTGAAGCATATCGAGCTGGTATTATTGCAATTACTTTCATTCCTAAATCTTATTTAACTAAACACTTTTTTTACTATAATTTACACAAACGTTCAGCGCCCCTTTCCAACTCATCATTATCCTTTGCAAAACAAAACCGAAGCAGCTTATCCTGCCGTTTATTTTCATAAAAAACCGATATTGGAATAGAAGCTACTTTGTTTTCAATTGTCAATCTACGGGCAAAATCTACATCATTCTCATCTGTAATCCCAGAATAATTAAGTAACTGAAAATAAGTACCCGAACATTCTTGTGGTACAAATTTACTACCTTCTAAACACTTTAAAAAAAAGTCTCTTTTTTCTTGAAAAAATCCAGCCAGATCCATATACTTACTTGATTTCATCGTAAACTCTTCAATCGCATATTGAAATGGAGTTGGCACAGCGTAAATTTGATATTGATGCGCATTAACAATCTCTTTCATGATCCATTCAGGCGCACAAACATAACCCATTCGCCAACCTGTTGTATGATAGGTTTTCCCTAAAGAATATACTACAATCGAACGATCAATTAGTTCAGGGTATCTACACATACTTTCATGCCGTTTTTCTTCAAAAACCATGTGTTCATACACTTCATCTGAAAGTATAATAATATTTGAATCGATTACTATTTTTTTTAATTCATCAACATCACCAACACTCAATACCTTACCACTAGGATTATGAGGAGTATTTATAATTATCATACGTGTTTTACGCGTCACTTTCGACCTGATATCTTCCCAATCAAAATCAAATGTTATGCGTTTTAATGGACTTCGAACAACTATACCTTTATTAAAAAGAATAACAGGCTCGTAGCAATCAAAAGCTGGGTCAATTATAATTACTTCATCCCCTTCGTTAATAACTGCACTTACAGCTGTGAAAATAGCTTGAGTAGCACCTGATGTGATGCAAATTTCGGTTACTGGATTGTAACGATGCCCATACAACAATGCTATTTTATCTGATAGTTTTTCCCGCAAACCCAGTACACCCATCATTGGAGCATATTGATTTTTCCCCTGATTCATGTATTTTGAAACAAGGTTTATTAACTCTGGATCAGTATCAAATCCAGGGAAACCTTGTGCCAAATTAATAGCATTGTGCTCATTAGCTAGAGCGGTCATTACAGGGAAAATTGATTTTTCCAGCTTTGGTAATTTAACTTGAAGTGAAAAATTCATCCACTAAAGTTAATCTTTAACCCTAAAGTTCCCAATTCATATTAAATTCTCTTTTGACATTGTTATTAGATTTAACAAGTCACCTTATTTTATTTTAAAAAAGATGCTCTAATAACAATTATTAAATGAGAGTCTTTTACTTATGAATTACTACAAAAAATGATTTTCAGAAGTATGGATTAGCCTCAAAAAATAGATTTTATTTGAAAAGAAGGTTAACTTTACAACATGAATAAAAACACATTTTCGTTTTTACAAGAATTAAGTTTCATACTAATCATCATTGTCCTTTTACAAGGTTGTGGCCAAAGAGGGACTCCTACTGGGGGCGATAAAGATCAAACTGCCCCAAAAGTTAAAGTGAGCATGCCTACAAATAACGCTACAAATTTTAAGGGTAAAGAAATCGTTTTCAAATTTGACGAGTATGTAAAGGCTTCTGGCTTTTACAATGAGCTTTTAATTTCACCTCCGTTAAACTTTAAGCCTACGTATAAATTAGTAGGAAAAAAGCTTATTTTAAAACTAGATTCTACCCTTGATCCAAATACAACTTACTCTGTTTTTTTAGGGAAAGGAATTAAGGATCTTAATGAAGGAAATACGTTAGAAGATAATTTATTGGTTTTTAGTACTGGTGATGTTATTGATAGCTTAAGTTTAAGCGGAGAGATTTATAATGCTGAATCAATGGAAACGTTGAACGAAGGAATGGTTCATTTATATAAATCAAACGACGACTCTGTTCAGTCTAAAAAAATCCCGGCTTATTTCGCAAAAGTGGAAAACGGTCATTTTCATTTTCAAAATTTAGCCGAAGGTACTTATAAAATATTTGCATTGGTAGACAACAACACTAACTATTTATATGATTTACCAGCTGAAAAAATTGCTTTTAGAGAAAATTTAGTCTCGGTATCCAATAAAATGGATTCTTCGGAAATCATACTAAAAGCGTTTGAGCAAGCTGAAAAAAAGAACTTCATCAATAGTTCTAAATGTGATTTCATTGGGAAAATTGATTTAGTGTTCAACCTTCCAGTTGAAAAATTTAATATGAAAGTAATTAATGTTGGTAATACAACAATTAGCGCTTCTTCACAATTCAAAGCAAATAGAGATTCGCTTACCATTTGGTTTGAAAACAAACCTGAGAGAGATTCTATATTAATAGCAGTGAAATATGACAGTAAAACGGACACTTTAAAATTCAATTTAAAAAACAGAAAAAGTATCGCTACTCAAAAAATATACCCTCAACATAACTTTTCGGGAATGGGAAACTATCATAAAAAACCATTCTTTATCCGTTTCACGCAACCAATTCAATCAATCGATCCGAATAAACTTGTTTTAATCTCAGATGTCGACACAGTTGCTGCTAAATTAAAATCTACTGGAAAATTAGGTAGTTACCAATTATTAAATACCTTAAAAGAAAGTAACAACTATACTTTAACGTTTTTACCCAATGCAATTACATCAATTTTCGAAGCTCAAAACAAGGATACCTTAAAAGTGAAATTCTCAACTACAGCTCTTGCGTCTTTAAGTAATATGAACTTAAAATATGATTTTTCTGGTGTTACAGGGAAGGGGCTTTTAGAGATTTGGAATAGTGGAGATTTAGTTAAAAAAACAATCCTATCAACAAAAAAAGGTTTAATACAACTTCAAGGAATTAAACCAGGTGAGTACAAGCTTAAATACATTGATGATAAAGATGGCAACCAAGAATGGACTTCAGGTAGTTATTGGACAAAACAACAACCTGAATCCGTTTACTGGTATGCAGAATCGATTAATTTGAGAGCAAATTGGGATCTTAATATACAATGGACTTTAACACCTTAAGTGAAAAAAATAGCATTCTCTATACTACTCGTCATCCTTGGTCTTTTTGGACTCGATGCTTCTTTTTCTTTCTTAATTAAAGAAAATCGTAACATTAAAATATCCAATGCAATGAGAGGTGAAATGGATTATGATATTTTATTTCATGGTCCTTGTGAACCCCTTTTTACGATTGACCCTTCTGTAATAGATTCAATAATTGGCACCAAGTCTTATAATTATGCTTTAGGTCATACTGATTTTGCAGACAATTTACTTCATCTTCATCTTTATTTAAAAGCGAATAAGAAACCGAAACAGGTTTATTTGTACGTAACGCCTGAGAGTTTTGATTTACGGTTTAATATTTTTCACACGTATAGATTCGCTCCTTATTTAGATGATAGTCTCGTATCTAAAGTGGTTAAAGATATGGACCCTGATTACTACGAACAAACAAACATTCCCTTTATGCGGTTTGCTTTTTACAACAGTTATAAAATATTCGATGCCATACAAGGTTTAAAACATTATATAAAAGGAAAGGATAGTCCGTATTTTAAAGATGGTCACATCAGCCATCCAAATACCGATTTTCATACAAAATCTGATGGTTATATTGCACCAGAACATTTAGTTTACGCCGCTAATTTGAATGTTGAAGAATTAACAGACTCGTCTTTATATTATGAATTATATGAAGAGCGGCAATCTTTTAATTGGGATGCTAACCGTGCTAAATATTTAACGCAAATATTTGAATTGTGTAATCAACACAAAATTCAATTAATTTTGTATGAAAGCCCTGCTTACGCTGGTGCTGTAAAAGATCAGCCAAATCGCCAATTATTTTTAATGCGCACAGACTCAATTGCAAAACATCATAATTCAGAGTATCTTATTTTTAATGATGAAAAGATTACGATCGAAAAATCAAATTTTGTTTGTCCTTTAATCTTATCGGTAAAAGGAACTGCACCATTTCTAAAAATATTTTCGGACTCAATTCGTAAACGATTGCATTGATATTTAACGAAAAATAATATCTCGTCTATTTATGAATCGTTAGAATCGCATTCATTTATTGTATTTCCCCACCTACCTACAAAAAATTAATGGTCATCCTTTTGGTTATATCTTACGGGTAGATTTGTATTTTGAAAAATAATTGATTTTGGTAAATTAACGATGGATAATATTTTACCAGCTGATAAATACACTCATAGAAGTAAAGCCTTCAACAAGGCGAAACCT